>NZ_JBSWCE010000126.1:0-530 GCF_056780015.1 Micromonospora sp. R311 | reverse complement strand
CAACAAGACCGGCGCACCCGTCACCCGGTCACTGATCGCCTACGACCACTGACCGGGATTCGGAACTACTCGTCTAGAGCGAGCCACGCTCTGTGCGCGGCGTGGTTGTCGGGTTCTGACGTGAGGAATAGGCGTCGGCATCCCCAGGCAGAGCCTTGCCGGTGAATTTCTTCTACGAGCGCCCGTGTGATGCCCTCACGGCGGTGGCCAGGATGCGTCATCACGTCTTGCAGGTAGATTTCCGAGGGGTCGACCTGGCTTCGGAAGGCGATCACGCTTCCGGCGACCTGCCCCTCGATGATGGCGAGTGGGCAGGTGTTGGCGAACAGCGTGGCGTACAGCCAGTAGTCCGATGAGCCCCGCAGCCTGATGTACGGCTCTCCCAGCGCCAGTAGTGTTCCGCACCGGGTTTGATGGAGACATCGAAACCTGGGAGGAACACCAGCGATGCCCGCACCGAAGAAGTACAACGATGAGCTGCGTGAGCGTGCGACTCGATTGGCGGTCGAGGCCCGTCGGGATCCGGTGTC
>NZ_JBSWCE010000125.1:0-535 GCF_056780015.1 Micromonospora sp. R311 | reverse complement strand
AGCTCGTGCCAGATCTTGCGGGCCCCGTAGACGCCGTAGTTCTCCGCGTGGATCCGCTCGATCACCGCGGTCAGCTCCTCATCGCGTCGGGAGCGGGCGCTGACGGGGCGGGTCTTGGCGGCGTAGTAGGTCGACGGTGCGATCTGTGCCGGCGTGCCTTCGAGCGCCTGCAGGACCGGCTGGACACCGTGTCGCTCCCGCTGGGAGTCGACGAACTCGACCTTCATCGCGACGGACGGTCCAACTCCGCCGCGAAGAAAGACGCCGCGGACTTCAGGATCTGGTTCGCCCGCCGCAGCTCACGCACCTCCCGCTCCAACGCGGCGAGGCGTTCCGCGTCGCTGCTGGTGGTGCCCGCCCGGTCGCCGGCATCAGTCTCGGCCTTCTTCACCCACGTGCGCAACGCCTCCGGATGAACCCCGAGCTGACCAGCGATCCGACGGATCGCGCCGACCGCGGACACCGGATCCCGACGGGCCTCGACCGCCAATCGAGTCGCACGCTCACGCAGCTCATCGTTGTACTTCTTCGGTGC
>NZ_JBSWCE010000124.1:0-557 GCF_056780015.1 Micromonospora sp. R311 | reverse complement strand
GGCGATGGCCACCACGGCGGCCCGCTCGTCCATGTCGGACTTCTTCGTCGCCGCGATGATCGCCTTCACATTCGCGATCTGCTCGTCGTCCAGCGTGATGTGCGACTGCTTGCCCTGCACGCCATGCGGAATCAGCTTGCCCTTGTCGGCCTTGTCGGCCTGCACCACGGCAACCGGCTTCACCTGCTCCACCGCAGCAGCCTGCGCGGTAGCCGGACCAGCGAACACACCACCGGCGAAGGCCAGACCAGCGACACCGAGAACGCTCTTACGCATGATCGTGTTCATCACGAAGCTCCTTGGGGGTCGACGCCACCAGCCCAGGGGGAGGGCGTGGTGGCGCAAGCACCGTCCGGCGCTCGAAAGTCTTGGGGGAAAGATCCGACGCTCGCGGGCGGGGGTGCCCTTGCGGCGCCGCGACCATGTGTAACGACCGGCGGCCCGCCACCATTCCGCGGCCCAGCCAACGCAACCCCGATCCAGGCGGGGCGGGCTCTTGCTCGATCGTCCGCATGATGTAACGCCCCCGACCCGGCCCCGATTCCACCACCCGGATG
>NZ_JBSWCE010000123.1:0-606 GCF_056780015.1 Micromonospora sp. R311 | reverse complement strand
CGGAGATCACCTGCACCCAGGCATCATCAACGACCGTCCTCACCGGACAGACATCGGGGTTACGAGACGTCCCTTAGCCAGGGAGATCATAGCCGGGCACCTCGGAACCAGTTGGATAGAAAAAAACATTATCGCCGCGAACGCAAAGAGTCAGAGAGACAGGTTTTTAATCCCGGGCGATCATCGCACCCTAAAAGCCTTGTCGATTCACCGCATTCGCGAACTGGCCCGACGGTTGTATCAGCTGCAAAGCTATCCGTGGTTTGAAGCCGTGCTTGACGGCGTGCGGACTCGCGAACTGAGTGGCGCAGCATTCGAGCTGGACGTACTGTGGGCGCTCCAGATCGCAAGTCTGCGGGTGGAAACGCGCCGCGAGAGCGGAGTCAAGGGTGCCGATTACGACTCCTTCGCCCTCATGGGCGAGCACCTCGTGCCCGTGGAGGCCAAAGCGAAAGACGACGTAACGGCATGGTCTGCGAAGTCTGTGATCAACACGGTGAAGAGCGCAGCAAGACAGCTACCGAAGGGCCACGGCCCCGGCGTTGTTCGGGTGTGTCCGGTTTGATCATGGTTTGTTAGATGCCGTAGGTGGCGAAGACGTCGCGG
>NZ_JBSWCE010000122.1:0-629 GCF_056780015.1 Micromonospora sp. R311 | reverse complement strand
GTCAACACGATGGTCGACCAGCTCTCGTCGTTCGCCGACGAGGTGACCCGGGTGGCCCGCGAGGTGGGCACCGAGGGCAAGCTGGGCGGCCAGGCCCAGGTGCGCGGGGTGGCCGGCACCTGGCGGGACCTGACCGACAACGTGAACTCGATGGCGTCGAACCTGACCGCCCAGGTGCGCAACATCGCCCAGGTCTCCACCGCGGTGGCCAAGGGTGACCTCTCGCAGAAGATCACCGTCGACGCGCAGGGCGAGATCCTGGAACTCAAGTCGACGGTCAACACGATGGTGGACCAGCTCTCGTCGTTCGCCGACGAGGTGACCCGGGTGGCCCGCGAGGTGGGCACCGAGGGCAAGCTGGGCGGCCAGGCGCAGGTCAAGGGCGTCTCCGGCACCTGGCGGGACCTGACCGACAACGTGAACTCGATGGCGTCGAACCTGACCAGTCAGGTGCGCAACATCGCCTCGGTCACCACCGCGGTGGCCAAGGGTGACCTCTCGCAGAAGATCACCGTGGACGCGCAGGGCGAGATCCTGGAGCTGAAGTCGACGGTCAACACGATGGTCGACCAGCTCTCGTCGTTCGCCGACGAGGTGACCCGGGTGGCCCGCGAGGTGGGCACCGAGGG
>NZ_JBSWCE010000121.1:0-634 GCF_056780015.1 Micromonospora sp. R311 | reverse complement strand
GCTCGACTGACGCGTGTGGCGGCGAAGTTGGAGGCTGCCGCGTCGATGCCCGGGGATCCGGTGATGTTCGGTGCAACCCGCCCACCGTTTCCGAATCGGGCCGCCGTTGCCGGAGGACGGCGTCGTTGCCTTTGAGGAGCGGCACGGCGTGGGGCTGCCGGCTGACTATCGAGGGTTCATCACCATGGTCGGGCACGGCGGACCCGGCCGGTTCGGTGGCGCCGGCCCCTTCTACGGCCTGCACTCGCTAGAGGACTGGGACATGGGTCTGTGGGGCATGCCGGACACCACCACGTTGGCCAGGCCGTTTCCCGCCGAGCCGGGGCGGGTGTACGAGGATTGGCTGGCCGAGGTGGCGCCAGGCGATGAGGACGAGCCGTACTGCGGAACGTTGGCGCTCAGCGACCAGGGCTGCGGCTACCTATCGCTTCTTGTCGTCAGGGGACCGACGCGTGGACGGGTCATCGATAACTGCGAGAGCAAAGAAGGTCCGGTCTTCACTGGGGATCAGGACTTCCTGTCGTGGTATGAGAGATGGCTGGACGCTGTCCTGGCCGGCGAGCGGCATTTTCGCTAACAGCGCGCTGATTCCGGAGGCTGAGGCGCAGCGTTTCACGGCATCCGCAAATGCCGC
>NZ_JBSWCE010000120.1:0-700 GCF_056780015.1 Micromonospora sp. R311 | reverse complement strand
GGTGGTTCATTCGTCGACCCACTCGAGCAGGTCGCCGGGTTGGCAGTCGAGCACCCGGCACATGGCTTCCAGGGTGCTGAACCGGACGGCTTTCGCACGGCCGTTCTTCAGCACGGCAACGTTCGCCGGGGTGAGCCCGACCCGCTCGGCGAACTCACCGACGCTCATCTTGCGTTTGGCCAACTCGACGTCGATGCGGACGACGATGGGCATCAGATCACCGCTTCCATGTCGGTCCGCAGCGTGGTGGCCTGCCGCAGCAGCGCCCGCATCACCACCATCAACAGCCCCAGCACGGTCACCCCGGTCAACAGCAGGAACAGCAACAGCGGCAGCCCGGGGTCGTCGGCGTTGAACCCGACGTACAGGAACACCCCCAGCAGCACCACCCACGCCGCCGCGACCGCCCACACGATCCCATCCACCCACCGCAACGCGGCCTCACTGAAGATCCGATCGTTCTTCACCAGAGTCAGCAACTGCCAGGTGCACACGATCACCACCTGCACACACAGCACCCAGAACACCGACACAGCCGTCAGCGGCCACCGCAGATACGCATGCTCCGGAGACTCCTGCGCCAGGTGCGCGAACTGCCCGGGCAACGAGAAGGTCTGGAACATGACCAGAATCCCGAACAGCAGAACCAGGAAAACTCTGAGAGCGGCTACCGCCCGATGCTCAACAACCACCCATCGAC
>NZ_JBSWCE010000119.1:0-727 GCF_056780015.1 Micromonospora sp. R311 | reverse complement strand
TCGGGGACGCGTGGCGTGACCTGCGCCGCAAGCCGCTGTTCTGGATCTCGGCGACGTTCATCGTGATCTTCCTGGTGATGGCCGCGTTCCCGTCGCTGTTCACCTCCGGCGACCCGGTCAACGGCGCGCTGTCGCGCAGCCGGGTGGAGCCGTCGGCGGACGGCTGGTTCGGCTACGACGTGCAGGGGCGCGACGTCTACGCCCGGGTCATCTACGGCGCCCGCGCGTCGATCGTGGTGGCCGTGCTGTCGGTGCTGGGCACGCTGCTGATCGGCGGCACCATGGGGATCATCGCCGGCTACCGCGGTGGCTGGGTGGACGGCCTGCTGTCCCGGATCGCCGACGTCTTCTTCGGCCTGCCGTTCATCCTCGGCGCCATCGTCATCCTGACCACCTTCAACAGTTCGGGCACCGACAACAGCACCCCGGAGATCATGGGCCTGGTGATCCTCTCCCTGACGGTGCTGAGCTGGCCGGTGGTGATGCGGCTGATGCGCTCCTCGGTGCTGGCCACCAAGGAGGCGGACTACATCGTCGCGGCCCGGGCGTTGGGTGCCGGCACCGGGCGGATCATCCTCAAGCACCTGCTGCCGAACTGCCTGGCGCCGCTGCTGGTGTACGGCACGATCATGGTCGGCTCGTTCATCGGCGCCGAGGCCACGCTGTCCTTCCTGGGCGTCGGCCTGAAGACCCCGGTGGTGTCCTGGGGCATCATGATCAGCGAGGC
>NZ_JBSWCE010000118.1:0-787 GCF_056780015.1 Micromonospora sp. R311 | reverse complement strand
GACGCCGACGACGTCGGTGCGTCGTTTGATCTCCTTGTTCAACCGCTCCAACGGATTGGTCGACCAGATCTTCTTCCAGTGGCTGGGCGGGAATCCGGTGAAGGCGAGCAGGTCATGTGCGGCGTCGCGGAGCATCGTCTCGACTTTGGGCAGCTGACGGCCGAGCATGCCGGCGATGACGTCGAGCTGCTCGCGCACGTGGGCGGCGTCGGGTTGGGCGAAGATGGTCCGGATCGCCGCGGCGACCATCTCGGCGTTGCCCTTCGGGACCTGGGCCAGGACGTTGCGCAGGAAGTGCACCCGGCAGCGTTGCCACGCCGCGCCGAGCAGCACCGCGCTGATGGCTTGCTTGAGGCCGGTGTGGGCATCGGAGATGACCAGCTGCACCCCGGCCAGCCCGCGGGCCCTGAGTGAGCGCAGGAACGCGGTCCAGAAGGCGCCGTCCTCGCTGTCACCGACGGCGAAGCCGAGGACTTCCCGCCACCCGTCGGCCCGAACCCCGGTGGCGACCATGATGGCCTGGGAGACCACCCGCCGGTTCACTCGGGCCTTGCAGTACGTGGCGTCGAGGAAGACGTAGGGGAACGCGGCCGAGGCCAGGGACCGGTCGCGGAAGGCGCTCACTTCCTCGTCGAGGTCGGCGCAGATGCGGGACACCTCGGACTTGGAGATCCCCGAGTCCGCACCGAGGGCTTTGACCAGGTCGTCGACCTTGCGGGTGGACACGCCGTGCAGGTAGGCCTCCATCACCACCGCGAACAAGGCTTGGTCCACTCGCCGGCGCCGC
>NZ_JBSWCE010000117.1:0-894 GCF_056780015.1 Micromonospora sp. R311 | reverse complement strand
CTAAGGGCTGTCTCGTAACCCGGTGAAGGCGTTGCCCGGGACCGGGTTGGTGCTCAGCTCGCGAGGGTGATGTTGTGCAGGTTGGCGATGCCGGAAGCGGCGTCGGCCAATGTGTGGGCGGCGCGGCGGTAGTCGCGCAGGATTTTCCAGTTCTTCATCCTGGCCAGGGTGTGTTCGACCCTGGCCCGGATCGTGCGGTGCTGGGCGTTGAGGTCTTCCTTCCAGGGCGGCAGGTCGCTGCCGTCGGCGGGCTTGCGGTACGGGATGATCACTTCGGGGTTGCCGCGGTAGGCGCCGTCGGCCATGACTGGCCGCCCGGCCAGTTTCTGGTCGATACCGGAGGTGCGGTAGACGACCGTGTCGTTGCGGTTGCCCGGCTGCGGGTCGCCGACGGCGATGACCAGGCGGGTGCTCGCGTCGATGGCGACCTGCAGGTTGGTCGAGTACCGGTAGTTCTTGCTCCGCGCGGCCTGGCGGTGGTCCCGGGTCGGTATCAGCGTGCCGTCGACGATCGCGATCTGGTCGACCGGCCGCCGCCGCGCCGGGGCGAGGGCCAGCAGCGGTCCGAGAGTGTCGATGACCCGGTGCGCGGCGGAGTGCGACACCCCGAACAACGGCCCGATCTGACGCATGGTCAGGTTCGTGCGCCAGTACGCGGCCACCAGTAGCACCCGGTCCGGCAGGTCCAGGGCCCACTGCCGGCCCGGCCGTCCGTCGGCGATCGAGTCCCCGCCGCGCTCGGCGACCAGACGGACCAGCCGGCGGAACTGGGCGGGAGTCAGTCCGGTGAACGGAAAGATCCACTCGGGCCGCGCTGCGGAGATCACCTGCACCCAGGCATCATCAACGACCGTCCTCACCGGACAGACATCGGGGTTACGAGACGTCCCTTAG
>NZ_JBSWCE010000116.1:0-902 GCF_056780015.1 Micromonospora sp. R311 | reverse complement strand
AACCCGGAAGCTAAGCCCTCCAGCGCCGATGGTACTGCACTCGGGAGGGTGTGGGAGAGTAGGACACCGCCGGACAATCTTCCAGTCGAGGGCCGCCCCATCCGGGTCGGCCCTCGACTGCGTAGCGCCTCAGGTGGCGCAATGAGGAAGGATGTACCTGTGAGTTCAGGACCGCAGGGCGGAGATCGTCCGCGTCGTTACGACGACCGCCCGGGTGGGCGCGACGACCGCGCCCGTGACGACCGGAGCGGCCAGGGTGGCGGCGACCGTCGTGAGGGTGGCTTCCGCGGCCGGCGTGACGGTGACTTCCGTCCGGGCGGCTACCGGCGGGACGCCGGCGACCGCGACGGTGGCTTCCGCGGCGAGCGCCGTGAGGGTGGCTTCCGTGGCGGTGACCGCCGTGAGGGTGGCGCGCCGCGTGAGGGCTTCCGTGGGGACCGCCGTGAGGGTGGCGCGCCGCGTGAGGGTTTCCGCGGTGGTGACCGCCGTGAAGGTGGCTTCCGTGGTGGGGACCGTGAGGGTGGCTTCCGTGGTGGGGACCGCCGTGAGGGTGGCGCGCCGCGTGAGGGTTTCCGCGGCGGTGACCGCCGTGAAGGTGGCTTCCGTGGCGGGGACCGAGAGGGTTTCAGGGGCGGTGACCGCCGTGAGGGCGGCGCCCCGCGTGAGGGCTTCCGCGGTGGTGACCGCCGTGAGGGTGGCTTCCGTGGCGGTGACCGCCGTGAGGGTGGTGCGCCGCGCGAGGGCTTCCGCGGCGGCGAGCGCCGTGAGGGTGGCTTCCGGGGCGGCGAGCGCCGTGAGGGTGGTGCGCCGCGCGAAGGTTTCCGGGGCGGTGACCGCCGTGAGGGTGGTGCGCCGCGCGAGGGCTTCCGCGGCGGCGAGCGCCGTGAGGGTGGCTTCCGGGG
>NZ_JBSWCE010000115.1:0-973 GCF_056780015.1 Micromonospora sp. R311 | reverse complement strand
CCCGGGTTCGACGTAATTCGGCGGGCCTGGAGGTCCTGCGAGGCGGAATGCGCTGGTCGGCGGGTCGCGAGAGGCAGAGAAGGCCAGAAGTCCCTAGAGACGCGATCTCCTGGACTAACGCGTGCCAGCCTGGACGTATCTCGTATTGTCTAGAGCCGTGTATGTGAAGACGACGAAGCGGGAGAACAAGTCCGGCACGGTCCGGTACCTGCACCTGGCCCACAACGAGTGGGACCCGGCCAAGGGCCGGGCGGTGCCCAAGGTGCTGTTCACCTTCGGCCGCGAGGATCAACTCGACCGCGATGCGGTCAAGCGCCTGGTCGTGTCTCTATCGAAGTTGCTGGAGCCTGGCGACGCGCTCGTGGCCACCGCCGCATCCGACCTGGAGTTCGTCTCCTCGGTGCCGTTCGGCGGCACCTACGTGCTCGACCACCTGTGGCGCAGGTTGAAGATCGACCAGATCGTGGCCCGGGTCGGGCAGCCCAAGCGCGGCCGGCCTCGGGACATGACCACCACCGAGCGGGTGCTGTTCGCCCTGGTCGCCAACCGGGCGCTGGCGCCGTCGTCCAAGCTTGCCGCCGCCGACTGGATCACCAACGACGCGCACATCGACGGACTGACCGAGATCGGCGAACAGCCCTGCTACCGGGCGATGGACTGGCTGCACGAGGTCACCGATGACCTGGAGAAGCAGGTCTTCGACTCCGTCGCCACCCTGCTGAACCTCGAAGTGGACCTGCTGTTCTTCGACACCACCAGCACCTACTTCGAGCTGGAGGAGCCCGACGCTCCCGTCGCCCGCGACGACGCCGGCCGCCCGCTTCACGACAGTGAGGCGAACGGCGACGCGAACCACGGCGGGTTCCGCGCCTACGGCAAGTCCAAGGACTCCCGCGACGACCTGCCGCAGATCGTCATCGGCATGGCCGTCACCCGGGACGGCATCCCGGTGCGCTGCTGGTGCTGGCCGGGC
>NZ_JBSWCE010000114.1:0-987 GCF_056780015.1 Micromonospora sp. R311 | reverse complement strand
CTAGACGAGTAGTTCCGATGTCAGGGGTCGATGTCTGGGTATGAAGAGAGGGCATCCAGGATCATGTTGTGACGCAAGACCTGGACACCCTCTTGACCGCACTGTACGTGAAGATCGACGACACCATCCGCACGCCCCGGTGGCGAGGCCGGCCACCGCTGCTCACCGACTCCGAGTTGGTCTGCCTGGCGGTGGCGCAGGTCTTGCTCGGTGCCCGCTCGGAGGCGCACTGGATCCGCTACGCCCGTGTCCACCTGGCCGGCATGTTCCCGTACCTGCCGCAGCGGCCGGGCTACAACAAGCGGCTACGCGCGGCGCTGCCGCTGGTCAAGAAGGTGATCCGGGATCTGGCCCGCGATAGTGACTTCTGGTTCGACAATCACTGGATCGTCGACTCCACCCCGGTCCCGTGCGGCATGTCCCGGCCCACCGTGCAACGCTCGGACCTGGCCGGCTGGGCCGGCTACGGCTACTGCGCCTCACACTCCCGGTTCTTCTGGGGGCTGCGGCTGTACCTGGTGTGCACCCCGACCGGGATGCCGATCCTGTGGGCCCTGGCCAACCCGAAGATCGGCGAACGCGAGGTCCTGGCCGCGATGCTGGAGGTCGAGGCCGGGGTGGTCGCTGAGCATCCGGGCATCCTGCTGATCACCGACAAGGGCTTCGCGTCCCGGGCGTTCGAGCGGGACCTGGCCGAGCAGGGCATCGAACTGCTCCGCCCGTCACGTAAGCGAGAGAAGGCCCGCTACGGCGAGCCGATGCTCAAGAAGGTCCGACAGTTGATCGAGTCGGTCAACGACACCCTCAAAGGCCAGCTCGACCTGGAAGAACACGGCGGACGGACCTTCACCGGCGTTGCCGTGCGGGTGGCCCAGCGTCTCCTGGCCATGGCTGCCGCCATCTGGCACAACAACAAGACCGGCGCACCCGTCACCCGGTCACTGATCGCCTACGACCACTGACCGGGATTCGGAACTACTCGTCTAG
>NZ_JBSWCE010000113.1:0-1010 GCF_056780015.1 Micromonospora sp. R311 | reverse complement strand
GGGCAGCGTGGGCGATAGCGCGGCTCGGTCACCGGGGAGTTGGCAGCCTGGCGATGTTGACCCATGAAGCCCGTCCAACCCGTCCCGTAAGACGATCCGCTACCGGACACGGTGTGCGGGTCACGACGCAGCTCGGAGGGTATCGAGCCGGCGCAGGTCGTCGTCGGACAGGCTTAGGTCGGCCGCGGCGACGTTGGAACGCAGGTGGCGGACGCTGGTGGTCCCGGGGATCGGGATGACCGGCACGCCGTGTGCCTGCTGCCGGTGGTGCACCCAGGCCAGTGCGACCTGCCCGCTCGTGGTGTCGTGCCTACTGGCGATCTCGCCCAGTGCGGCGCGTAGGCCGCTCGCTACTTGCTCGTCGGCTGTGCTCGGAGGCTGGTGGAGGAGTCCATGACCGTTTGGGGAGTGGGCCACGACGACCACTCCGAGGTCGGCCACGGTAGGCAGCAGCTCCTGCTCGATGTCGCGCTGCACCAGTGACCACTGCTCCTGTAGCGCCGCGATCGGGTGAACGGCGTGTGCGCGGCGTAGTTCGTCCGCCGTCACGTTGGACAGGCCAAGGGCGCGCACCTTCCCATGGTTGACCAGTTCGGCCATGGCTTCGACGGTTTCCTCGATCGGGACCTTTTCACTGCGATGGTGCAGGTAGTAGAGGTCGATCACGTCGACACCGAGCCGTCGCAGGCTCGCCTCGCTCGCCTGCCGCACGTGCGACGGGTCAGCCCGTACGTCGAAGCCGCCGGCGAGCTCATCTCGCCATACCAACCCGAACTTGCTGGCCAGCAGCACCTCATCACGGCGCCCTCGGATTGCCCGGCCGACCAGCTCTTCATTCTGGTAGGCATCTGCGGTGTCCACCATCGTGACGCCCGCATCAAGGGCGGCGTGGACCACCGCCACCGGGTCGCGGTCGGTGCCGTCGGCGGTTCCATCGCGCAACCTCATCGCGCCGAATCCCTGACGGCCGAAAGTATCGCGACCCATGGATAGACGCGTTCCCGTCTCAG
>NZ_JBSWCE010000112.1:0-1277 GCF_056780015.1 Micromonospora sp. R311 | reverse complement strand
GTGCTGGACCGCCAGCCGCCCGGAGACGGGGTGCCCTGGGTGGAGTGCGACCTGGCCGACACCCGGGCCGCCGAGGCGGCCACCCGGCAGTTGGCCGAACGCTCCGGCGGCCTCGACGCCGTGGTGACGGCGGCCGGGATGGACGTGCCGGGCAAGCTCGCCGACCTGCCGGGGGAGACCTGGGACCGGATCGTGGCGGTGGACCTGCTGGCCACCGCCGCGGTGATCCGCGCCGCGCTGCCGTTCCTGGAGAGCTCCCGGGGCAGCATCGTCACGGTCGCCTCGACGCTGGGAGTGAAGGCGGTCAGCGACGCCACCGCCTACTGCGCGGCCAAGTTCGGCGTGGTCGGCTTCACCCGCGCCCTCGCCGCCGAACTCGCCGGCACCATCAACGTCACCCTGCTCATCCCCGGCGGCATGCGCACCGCCTTCTTCGACAACCGCGACCCCACCTACAAACCCGGCCCCGACGCCATCCTCAACGACCCCGCCGACACCGCCACCGCCATCATGTTCGCCCTCACCCAACCCCCCGGCTGCGCCATCCGCGAAATGATCGTCTGCGCCGAACAAGAAACCAGCTACCCATGATCCTCACCCTCCGCGCCCTCGGCGTCGGCGACCTCGCCACCGCCGTACCCGCCCTCCGCGCCCTCCGCACCACTCACCCCCACCACGACATCACCCTCGCCGCCCCCCGCTGGCTCACCCCCCTGGTCAACCTCATCGGCGGCATCGACCACCTCCTCCACACCCCCGACCTCACCCACCTACCCTGGACCGGCCCACCCCCCGACCTCGCCGTCAACCTCCACGGCCACGGACCCCAATCCCACCACCTCCTCACCACCACCCGACCCCACCAACTCCTCGCCTACACCAACCCCCACACCGGCCACACCAACGGCCCCCACTGGCACCCCAACGAACACGAAATCCACCGCTGGTGCCGCCTACTCACCTGGTACGACATCCCCACCGACCCCACCGACCTCGCCCTCCACCGACCCCCACCCGACGGCGTACCGACCGGGGTGAGCATCGTGCACCCGGGCGCGAAGGCGGCGCAGCGGCGCTGGCCGCCGCCACGCTTCGCGCAGGTGGCCAGAGAACTGGCCGGGCAGGGGCATCGGGTGGTGGTGACCGGCAGCCCGGGTGAACGCCGGATCGCCGCGGAGGTGGCCCGGCTCGCCGGGCTGCCCGACGACGCGGTGCTCGCCGGCCGGACGGATATCGGCGACCTCGCGGCGCTGGTCGCGTACGCCCGGCTGGTGGTC
>NZ_JBSWCE010000111.1:0-1377 GCF_056780015.1 Micromonospora sp. R311 | reverse complement strand
CCGTCGGCGGTGCCGCCGGACCAGTCCTCCGGCGCGGCGAAGACCGCCGTCGGCACCACCACCGCGTGCAGGTACGCGAACAGCGGCCGGAGCGCGTGCTCCAGGGCGAGCGAGTGCCGGGCCGTGCCGCCGGTCGCGGCGACCAGCACCGGCCGGTCGACCAGGGCCTCGGCGTCGACCAGGTCGAAGAACGACTTGAACAGCCCGTTGTACGACGCGTTGAAGATCGGCGTTACGGCGATGAGCCCGTCGGCGCCGGTGACCGTGTCCAGTACCGCCCGAAGCGACTCCGACGGGAAGCCGGTGAGCAGGTGGTTCACCACGTCGTGGGCGTGCTCGCGCAGGTCGATCGGGTGCACGTCGACCTCCTCGCCCCGGGCGACCAGCCCGTCGCGGGTGGCCGCGGCGAGCTGGTCGGCGAGCAGCCGGGTCGACGACGGCTGGCTGAGGCCGGCCGAGACGACGGCGAGGGTGCGGGGGCTCATCGGGCGCCCTCGGGTGCCTTGCCCGTCACGTCGTCGACGGCGTGGACGGTGCTGTCCTTGGCGCCGCCCGCCGTGGCGACCAGCGAGGCGTGGGTCGGCGCCTCGGGCACGTGTGCCGGACGCAGCGAGTCGAACTCCTTACGCAGCACCGGAACCACCTCCTCGCCGAGCAGGTCGAGCTGCTCCAGGACCGTCTTCAGCGGCAGGCCGGCGTGGTCGATCAGGAAGAGCTGCCGCTGGTAGTCCCCCACGTAGTCGCGGAAGCCCAGCGTCCGGTCGATGACCTGCTGCGGGCTGCCCACGGTCAGCGGGGTCTGCGCGGTGAACTCCTCCAGCGACGGGCCGTGCCCGTAGACCGGCGCGTTGTCGAAGTACGGCCGGAACTCGCGGACCGCGTCCTGCGAGTTGCGCCGCATGAACACCTGCCCGCCGAGCCCGACGATGGCCTGGTCGGCGGAGCCGTGGCCGTAGTGGGCGAACCGCTGCCGGTAGAGCTCGACCATCCGCTGGGTGTGCTCCTTCGGCCAGAAGATGTGATTGGCGAAGAAGCCGTCGCCGTAGTACGCGGCCTGCTCGGCGATCTCGGGGCTGCGGATCGAGCCGTGCCACACGAACGGGGGGACCCCGTCGAGCGGACGCGGCGTCGCGGTGAACGACTGCAGCGGCGTCCGGAACCGGCCCTTCCAGTCCACCACGTCCTCCCGCCACAGCCGGCGCAGCAGGTCGTAGTTCTCGATGGCCAGCGGGATGCCGCTGCGGATGTCCTGCCCGAACCACGGGTACACCGGCCCGGTGTTGCCGCGGCCCATCATCAGGTCCACCCGGCCGTCGGCCAGGTGCTGCAGCATCGCGTAGTCCTCGGCGATCTTCACCGGATCGTTCGTGGTGATCA
>NZ_JBSWCE010000110.1:0-1380 GCF_056780015.1 Micromonospora sp. R311 | reverse complement strand
CAAGGTGGCGGATCTGTCGCTCGCCGAGTTCGGGCGTAAGGAGATCCGGCTCGCCGAGCATGAGATGCCGGGTTTGATGGCGATCCGTCGTGAGTTCGCCGAGGCGCAGCCGCTTGCCGGTGCCCGGATCACGGGCTCGTTGCACATGACGATTCAGACGGCCGTGTTGATCGAGACCCTGGTGGCGTTGGGTGCGCAGGTGCGGTGGGCGTCGTGCAACATCTTCTCCACTCAGGACCACGCGGCCGCGGCGATCGTGGTCGGCCCGGAGGGGACTCCGGAGGCTCCGGCGGGTGTGCCGGTGTATGCCTGGAAGGGTGAGTCGCTGGAGGAGTACTGGTGGTGCACCGAGCAGGTGTTGACCTGGCCGGATGGTGCGGGTCCGAACATGATCCTCGACGACGGTGGTGACGCGACGCTGCTGGTGCACAAGGGCGTCGAGTTCGAGAAGGCCGGTGTGGTGCCGCCGGTGGAGTCGGCGGATTCGGAGGAGTACGCGGTCATCCTCGGGTTGCTGCACCGTTCGTTGGCGGAGGACGGGCAGCGGTGGACCCGGATCGCTTCGGGGATCAAGGGTGTGACGGAGGAGACCACGACCGGTGTGCACCGGTTGTATGAGATGCACCGGGCGGGCACGCTGTTGTTCCCGGCGATCAACGTGAACGACTCGGTGACGAAGAGCAAGTTCGACAACAAGTACGGCTGCCGGCATTCGCTGATCGACGGGATCAACCGGGCCACCGACGTGCTGATCGGCGGGAAGATGGCCGTGGTGCTCGGCTACGGCGATGTGGGTAAGGGGTGCGCGGAGTCGCTGCGGGGGCAGGGCGCCCGGGTGGTGGTGACCGAGGTCGACCCGATCTGCGCGTTGCAGGCGGCGATGGACGGCTACCAGGTCGCCACGCTGGATGACGTGGTGGAGCAGGCGGACATCTTCATCACCGCGACGGGTTGCTTCGATGTGATCACCAATGAGCACATGGCGCGGATGAAGCACCAGGCCATCGTGGGCAACATCGGTCACTTCGACAACGAGATCGACATGGCCGGGCTGGCGAAGCGTCCGGATGTGACGCGGGAGAACATCAAGCCGCAGGTCGACCTGTGGCGCTTCGACGACGGGCACGCGATCATCGTGCTGTCCGAGGGGCGGCTGTTGAACCTGGGCAACGCCACCGGTCACCCGAGCTTCGTGATGTCGAACTCGTTCGCCAACCAGACCATCGCGCAGATCGAGTTGTACACCAAGACCGACGAGTACCCGGTCGGGGTGTACGTGCTGCCCAAGCACCTCGACGAGAAGGTCGCCCGGCTGCACCTGGACGCCCTCGGCGCCAAGCTCAGCACCCTCACCAAGGAACAGGCCGCCTACCTCGGCGT
>NZ_JBSWCE010000109.1:0-1389 GCF_056780015.1 Micromonospora sp. R311 | reverse complement strand
CTAGTGCGGTGGCCACTAACGTTCGCCGGGTTGGTCAGGGCCGGGGAATTGTCGTAGGGGTGGTGTTGGCTGGGGTTTGTGCCTCGCCGTCGGGATCTTGCCGCGCCGCGGGTTGTGCATTGCACGGCTCGGGTGGGGTTGCGGGTGACAGCGGGCCAGCGGCGGCGGTGTTTCGGTCTGCTGCGTTCGGCGGGTGACGTGTGGGCGTGTGTGCTGGAGGTCAACGGGTGGCGACGTCGCCGCCGGGACACGCCGCTGGCGGGTTATCAGGAGTTGTGTCGGGAGTTGGCGGTGTCCGGGCCGGGCACGTTCGGGGAACTGAACTCCGTGGGCGCCCGGTCCGTGCTGCGTCGGTTCTCGGATGCGTGGTTCGCGGCCGCGAAACGACGCGCGGCAGGTGACGTGTCGGCCCGGTTTCCGAGACGGCGGCGCGGGTTGATGCCGGTGCGCTGGTATCACGGCACCTTCGGCCTCGACGGGCGCCGGGTGCGCATCCCGACCGCCACAGGCGGCCTGCCGTTGTGGGTCCGGCTGGCGCGGGACCTGCCGTATCCGGTGGAGCAGATCCGGTCGATCACCCTGCTGTGCGAGGGTGGCCGCTTGTTCCTTGACGTGACCGCCGAGGTCCCGATCGCCGCCTATCCTCCAGGTGAGGAGCCGGACATGGGCCGGGTGGCTGGGGTGGATCTAGGGATCATCCACCCGTACGCCGTGGCCGGCCCTGACGGCGCGGGGCTGTTGGTGTCGGGGCGGGCGATCCGTGCCGAGCACCGGATGCACCTGGCCGACATCAAAGGCCGTCGCCGGGCCGTGGCCCGTCGGGCCCCGAAGCCGGGTCAGCGGGGGTCACGACGGTGGCGCAAGTACCGGCGTCGGGCGCGGCTGGTGGAGGGCCGGCATCGGCGGCGGGTCCGCCAGGCCCAGCACGAGGCCGCCCGCACGGTCATCGCGTGGGCGCAGCAGCAGCGGGTGGGTGTGTTGCACGTCGGTGACCCGCGCGGGGTGCTCAACCTACCCGCGGGGCGGCGGCACAACCTGCGGCTACGGCAGTGGCAGATCGGCCGGCTCATCCAGGTCCTCACCGACAAGGCCGTTCTCGCGGGCATCATCGTCCGCCTCGTCGACGAACGTGGCACGTCCTCGACCTGCCCCGCCTGCCGGCGCCGGGTGCCGAAACCTCGCGGGCGGACGCTGACCTGTCGGCACTGCCACTTTTCCGGGCACCGTGACCTGGTCGCGGCTGCCAGCATCGCCACCCGGGCCCCGGGCGGCGGACCCACCACCCCCACCGCAGCGACTGTTGCGCTGCCGGAGGTGGTCACGCACCGTCGAGCCGGCCGGCACCTCCCCGGCGCCGGCCAGTCCCGACGTGACCCCCGCCGCCCACGG
>NZ_JBSWCE010000108.1:0-1410 GCF_056780015.1 Micromonospora sp. R311 | reverse complement strand
TATGGATCTTGTGACGTGTCTGTGGGTGGTCGGGCGCGTCGTTTATGGGGCACGCCGTTGTCCTGCCTAGGTTCTGGCTTGTCGAAGGTCAGAACTGGATGGGCGGGAGAACGGCGTGCGTTCTGCCAGGGTATGGGCTGCGCTGCTCGGGGTCGAGCAGGCGGTGGTGGAAGGTGTCGAGTTCGATCCGGACGGGTCGGTGTTGGTGGCGCATGTTCGGGTGCGTAAGGGCGCCCGGCAGCGGTGTCCGCATTGCGGGCGGCGGTGTGTGCGCTATGACGCAGGTGGCCGGCGGCGGTGGCGTGCGTTGGATCTGGGCGTGGTGCGGGTGATGATCGAGGCGGACGCGCCTCGAGTGTCGTGCCCGATGCACGGAGTGGTGGTCGCGGCGGTGCCGTGGGCTCGGCACGGGGCAGGGCATACGCGGGCGTTTGACGCGACGGTGGCGTGGTTGGCGGTGCACACCGCGAAGTCGGCGGTGTCGCAGTTGATGCGGATCAGTTGGCGCACCGTCGGAGCGATCGTGGCGCGCGTGTGGGCCGATACCGGCGCCGCGGTGGATCAGTTCGAGGGACTACGCCGTATCGGTATCGACGAGGTCAGCTACAAGAAGGGCCACCGCTATCTGACCGTCGTGGTGGATCATGACACCGGTCGGCTGGTCTGGGCCGCGCCCGGCAAGAGCGCCGCCACGTTGCACGCGTTCTTCGACCTGCTCGGCCCTGTGCGCGCCGCGAAGATCACGCTCGTGTCCGCCGACGGCGCCGACTGGATCACCACGGTCATCCGCCGTCGCTGCCCGAACGCGGTCCGCTGCGCCGATCCGTTCCACGTCGTCGCCTGGGCCACCGACGCCGTCGACCGGGTTCGCCGACAGGTATGGAACGAGGCCATCGGCCGTGGGGCCGGTCGTCGCGGCGTCGCCATCGGGGAGGCCCGGATGTTGAAGAACACCCGCTGGGCGTTGTGGAAGAACCCGGAAAACCTGACCAAGGGCCAACAAGCCAAGCTCGACTGGATCGCCAAGACTCACCCTCGCCTACACCGGGCATGGGCGCTCAAGGAAGGCCTGCGCTGCGTGTTCAGCCTGGCTAAGACCAGCCCGACCGCCGCCACCGAAGCCCTCGACAGGTGGATCGGCTGGGCCCGCCGCAGCCGCATCGACGTCTTCATCGACCTGCAACGACGCGTCACCCGACACCGCGACGCGATCAACGCCGCCATCGAACACGGCATGTCCAACGGCCGGATCGAGTCCGTCAACGCCAAGATCCGCCTGCTCACCCGGATGGCCTTCGGCTTTCACTCATCCGAGGCCCTCATCGCCCTGGCCATGCTCAGCCTCGGCGGCCACCGACCCCAGCTACCCCACCGATGACCACCAACCCACACATCCGTCACAAGACCCAT
>NZ_JBSWCE010000107.1:0-1484 GCF_056780015.1 Micromonospora sp. R311 | reverse complement strand
CTCGTCCCACAACTTCAGCTCTGTCCGGTCCTCAACCTGGACAGAACACCTCAAGCCGGAACAACGCCGGGGCCGTGCATGGTGCCCTGGGTGTATGGACTAATCGGCGAATACGAACGGCTGCGCGAATGCGCACCCCGTGCGGCTGGGCTGTGGTTGTTGCTGCTGTTGATCGGCATGCTCGGCAGCATCACCTTCGGAATGCAGGGCTTCTTCGAAGAGGTCTTCGGCATGGTTGATCGGACAGCCCTGGATCAGCTCGAGGACTACCCACCGCAAAGCCTTTTCGTGCTATGGCTACCAGGGCCGACCTTCCCGTTGTCTCTACTGGTATTCGGCATACTACTCGGTTGGACCCGACTTTCCCAGCGGTGGGTCGCTGCCCTGATCTGCCTCGCCGCTATCGCTTTTCCGGTGGGCCGAGTTCTCCGTCTCGAATGGGTTGCCTACCTCGTTGACCTCCTGGTAATTGTTCCGTTCTCCCAACTCGCTTGGTGCGCTTGGCGTCGGGCGGGAACCGCACCTACAACGAGCTAGTGCCTCGTCTTTGAACGTTGATCGTGTAATCCGTCGGTTCAGTGGACTCGTCGGGCAGGCTGTCTCTCATCGTTCAGGGTGGGAGGTGGTGGCCGGTGGGCAGACGGCCGGAGGTGTTCGTCCGGCAGGTGTCGATGGCTGAGGGGAGCGGTTGCAGCGGATCACCCGGACCGCGAGGGACCCGGTGAAACTGCGTCGGGCGATCGTGGTGCTGATGTCCGCCCAAGGCCAGCCGGCCCCGGACATCGCTCACCTACTCAAGACCAGCGAGGACTACGTGCGGGACGTGATCCACGCGTTCAACGAGCGGGGGTTCGACGCGTTGGACCCAAAATGGAGCGGGGGCGCACCGAGACGGATCGATGAGCAGACCCGGGACTGGATCTGTGTCATCGCCCGGTGCGACCCCCGTTTCCTCGGCCGACCGTTCTCCTGCTGGTCGCTTGCGAAGCTGCGCGACTACCTGATCGAGGCCGGCTACGTGGCGACGATCAGCGTCGAGACCGTTCGGCGGGTCCTGCATGAGCGTGGGGTGTCGTGGCAGGCCACCAAGACCTGGAAGGCCAGCACTGACCCCGACTTCACGGCCAAGATGCGCCGGATCCTGGACCTCTACGACCACCCGCCGGCAGACGGGCGGGTGCTCTGCGTTGACGAGTTCGGGCCGTTGAACCTGCAACCCCGCCCCGGCCGCGCCTGGCGATCCCGGCTCTTCGAAGTTAAGCGGGGTTGAGGTGTCCGCGGTGGCGTCGGGTGGTGGCGGTGCGGGTGCGTAGGCGTTGGTTTTCGGGGTTTCGGAAGCCGTAGGCGTCGCGGGCGACGGTCTTGATAACCCGGTTGGTTCCTTCGGAGCCGGCGTTGGTGATCCCGGTCCCGGGTTCGACGTAATTCGGGGACCTGGAGAGCTGAAATTTTGGTTCTGACCTGGGCGGAGATGGGTGGGACCG
>NZ_JBSWCE010000106.1:0-1504 GCF_056780015.1 Micromonospora sp. R311 | reverse complement strand
CAACGCCGTGAAGTTATGGGCTGATCGGTGTGGTCAAGAGGTTGATGGTGATGGTTGCTTGGTAGGTGCGTCGGTCGACGCGCAGGCTTTTGTAGGCGTATCGGGACAGCGGTCGTTTGACGGCTCGGGGTTTGACGCGGAGCCGGCGTGGGGGCATGAGCTGGTCGAGAATGGCGCGGCCGATGGTGCCGACGAGGTCGATGACGGTGCCGGCGAGGACGTTCGCGGCCTGGGTGACCTGTTCGCGGGCGGTTTGCAGGGCGATGCTGAAGCTGGCCCGGTCGGGGTCGGTGCCGGTAGTGCTGATGGCGTCGGCGATGGCGATTCGGATGGCCTGGTAGGTGGTCAGCAGGGCGTAGATCTCTTGGGCGATGCCGGAGGGGTGGTGGCTGCGTAGGACGCGGCGGCCGAGCATGCTCTTCTTGATCGCCAGGTACGCGGTTTCGATCTCCCATCGTTCGTGGTAGAGGGTGACCAGGCTGGACGCGGGGTAGCGGTGGTGGTCGAGCAGGGTGGTGGCCAGCCGGTAGACGCCGGTGCGGTGCCCGGTGGTGGTGGCGATGGTGATCTCACAGTCGATGATGCGGACCGGCAGGTCGCCGACGCGGGACAGGAACGAGCCGTCCGGCAGTCGGCGCAGCACCGGGGGCTTGCGAAGGGCGGTGAGGCGGGCCAGGAACGCGGCGCCGGTGCCGGCGACGGCCTGCAGCAGGGTGTTGCTGGACAGGCCCCGGTCCAACAAGACGATCATGCCGGGGTGCAGGGACCGGGCCAGCCGTTGCGCGTAGCGGGCCTCGCCGGTGCTGGCGGGTCCGAAGACCGCGTCGATGATTGCCCGGGTGCCGCAGGCGACGAGGGTGACCAGGGAGATCTGTGGATAGCCGCTGGCGGCGGTGTACTGGTTGGAGCCCTTACCTAGCCAGGCGCGGGTGGCCGGATTGTCGGGCACGTCCAGGCAGGTGCCGTCGATCGCGACGACCAGCAACCCGGCCCACCGGGTGCCGGCGGTGCGGATCGCGCCGGCGTGCCCACGCAGAAGGTCGAACAGGGCGCGCATGGGGCGGGTGCCGAGCCGGCAGCGGGCATGCCACAGCCCGGTCGCGGTGATCGTCGGTATTGGCAGGCCGCGGAGCGCGCCGGTGAGTTTGCGCCAGACCGCCAGATATCCGCAGTCCTCGAACAGGGTGGCCGCGAGCAGCAGGTAGACGACGACCCGGGCGGGCAGCTTACGCAGCCGTCGCTGGACCGCACCGGACTCAGCGAGGACCGCGTCGACCATCTCGAACGGCACGATCTGCGTCAACTCGCCCAGATGGCCCGGGGCGAACACCCCTTCAGCTACAACGATTTCACGAGTGATGGCACACTGAGCAGACAGCGGAGCTCCCACAGCAGCGGTTGTCTTGGCGGACAAGCCGTTTCTACCGGAGCTCCGCTTCCTGCATGTCAGGGGCCGTATCGAGGCACTTGCCTACCAGCCCACACGCCTAACTTCACGGCGTTG
>NZ_JBSWCE010000105.1:0-1543 GCF_056780015.1 Micromonospora sp. R311 | reverse complement strand
TGTCATCCCTGAAGGAGTGGGGCCGTGTCAACCCCGTAGGCCGAGGAGTTTGTGACCGGTTTGAGCTGTTTCCTGGATCGGTGCGGACAAACGCCGGTAAGGGGTCGGGGTCAAGACTCGACCGGAGGTCGACCCGCGCAGCGGGCTTGGCCTTGACGCTGATCCCGTGAGGCGCAGAATCGGTGCGCCGGGAACGACTATGGGATGTTGTGGGGGTGGCCGTGTCTCTCCAGTGTCCGAAATGGACCGTTAGGCGGAACCGGGGGTCCGGTTGCCGGTCATCCCTTCGCCGCCGGCGTGGGGCGGCATGGAGTGTTACGGCCGCAGCCAGGCGGGGTCAATCAAGATGGATCGACCGCGCCGTGGTGGGGGTCAGACACAAAGCGACCTCGCGCCTGGCTGCGCCGGACTTGATGCTCACGCTGCCGAGGCCAGGCAACGGATGTGACCGTCGCGTAGCCCGTAGAACACCAGCGTGAGGAGTTTGCGGGCGGCGGCGACCTTGCCGATGTTCGCGCCGCGTCGTTCGCCGATACGGATCCGGGCGTGCCCGAGCGGACCTTCGCGGAGGGTTTGCACGGCTTCGACCGCGGCCCACCGCACCAGCGGGTTGCCCTGTTTAGTGATCCGTCCTCGGTGGACCTTCGTATCGGACTCGCGATGCTTGGGGGTCATCCCGGCCCAGGAGCACAGCTGCTCAGGGCGGGCGAAGCGGGTCACGTCCCCGATCTCGGCGACGAAGATTGCCGCGAGGACTGGGCCGACACCACGGATGGCCTGGATCGCCTGGAACCCAGGGTTGGTCTTCAACTGGGCGCTGTTGCGTTTGGTGAGAATGTCGATCTCGACCGTGAACGCGTCGATGAGACGCCGAAGGGAGGCGACGCGGGCGTTGAACGGCGCCTCCAGTTGCAGCTCGTCGAGGAGCTTCTGTCCGCCTACCCCGAACAGGTCTGACATCGGCACCCGTACGCCCTGCTTGGCCAACACCGCGTGGACCTGAGCCTTGAGCCCGGAGCGCAGCGCGACGAGCTTGCTGCGATGGCGGATCGCCTCTCGCAGACCACGGATCTCGGGCGGCGCGATCCACCCCTCGGGCAGTCTGCCCATCCGCAGCAGATCAGCAAGGTCCGCGGCGTCACGTTCGTCGTTCTTCACCCGCCTGTAGGCAAAACCCTTAACTCCCAACGGATGCGCCAAGTGCACGGTCGCGCCGGCATCAGCCAGCACGTCCGCAGCCCAATACCAGCCATACGTGGCCTCCAACACCACCTCCGGGGACTCACCCCACGAGGCGACCTGCCGGGCCAGGTCGAACGGATCATTGTCGATCCGCACCGCCGGACCGATCCGCTGCCCGTCCGGAGTCATCCGCACGATCACACTGCGCCGCCGATGCAGGTCTATCCCCACAAACTCACGGCCGTCATACTCTTCCACCAGGGGCCTCCTTCGTCGTGATACGTCGTGACAACCCCAGGAAACCCCTGATCAGGGTGACTGTCACGAGGAGCGGAGGCCCCGCTCCTTCATCACATCAAGA
>NZ_JBSWCE010000104.1:0-1545 GCF_056780015.1 Micromonospora sp. R311 | reverse complement strand
CACGGCCCCGGCGTTGTTCCGGCTTGAGGTGTTCTGTCCAGGTTGAGGACCGGACAGAGCTGAAGTTGTGGGACGAGCGCGACTTCTGATGATCTTTCGGGTGTCTACGCCAGAAGATCGTTCCAGGAGCCGCGCTCGTGTCGTCATCTTCCCCGATCAGCCCTGTTGTTGACCACCTTGCCGATCTGGCCCTGTGGGAAGCCGAACTCGCTGCGGACCCGGTCACCGCGGACCCGGTCACCGCGGACCCGGTCACCGCGGATTCGTTGGCTGCTGACCCGTTGTTGGTGGCGTCGTCGCTGCTCGATCGGCTGCGGCAGGTGCCTGATCCGCGCCGCTTGCGAGGGCTTCGGCATCCGTTGCTGGTGATTCTGGTCCTGACCGCGTGCGCCACTTTGGTGGTGGGTAACGACTCGGTGACCGCGATCCGGCAGTGGGCGGCGCGGACCCCGCAGGATGTCCTGCACCGTCTCGGGGCCCGGTTCAACCCGTTGCGCGGCCGGTACATGGTGCCCAGCGAACGCACCTTCCGGCGGGTCCTGGCCGCCCTTGACGGTGACGCTCTCGACACAGCGACCTGCGGTTACGCCGCCGACATCGTGTGTGCTCACGCGCCGGCGCCGGTGATCCCCACCTGCGACGACGAACCCGTCGAGCGGGAGCAGCGCCGCGCCGCCACCCGGGCCGTGACCCACCCGAGGCCGGCCGGGCTGCTGCCGGCGGCCGCGATTGACGGGAAACTGTTGCACGGCACCCGTACTGCGACGGGGCAGGTGTTCCTGGTCGCGGCGATCAGCCACCAGCACGGGGTGGTCCTGGGCCAACGCCAGGTCCCGGACAAGCGCGGCGAGAGCACCGTCATCGCCGACCTGCTGACACCCTTGGAGCTGGCCGGGATGATGCTCACCCTCGATGCCCTCCACACGAGCAAGAAGACCGCTCGTCTGATCACCGGCCCCCTTCGAGCCCACTACACGCTGATCTTGAAGGGGAACCAGCCCCTCGCTCTGAAGGCCGCCCAAGCCCTGCTGTCCGGCACCGACACCGAGTTCATCGACCACACCGACATCGACGAGGAGCGCGGACACGGGCGCACTGAACGCCGAACCCTACGGGTCGCGGCCTGCGACGACACGGTGTTCCCCGGCGCCCGGCAAGTCTTCCGGCTGCGCCGTGATACCGGCGGTCTCGACGGCGTGCGCACCAGCAAGGAAATCATCCACGGCATCGTCAGCGTCGACGCCGACCAGGCCGGCCCCGAGCACCTCAACCATTACGCCAGAGGCCACTGGACCGTGGAAAATCGTCTTCATTGGACTCGAGACGTGACCTTCCACGAGGACGATTCCCAGCTACGGACCGGTACCGCCCCACGAGCCGCGGCCAGCTTCCGCAACCTGTCCCTCAACACCTTCCGCCTCGCCGGACGCGCGAACATCGCTCACGCTCGCCGCGACCTACACGACCGCCGCGACGTCTTCGCCACCTACGGCATCTAACAAACCATGATCAAACCGGACACACCCGAACAACGCCGGGGCCGTG
>NZ_JBSWCE010000103.1:0-1682 GCF_056780015.1 Micromonospora sp. R311 | reverse complement strand
TTGCCGACGAGTTCGGCGGTGAGGTGTTGGGCCTCGGCGGCGCTGCCGCCGTTGCCCGCCACCAGCAGGCGGCCGCCGTCGACCAGCCGGCGGGCGAGGGTCTCACCCCACCGGGCCAGCAGCTGTTCGCACTGCCGGTACGGCAGCAGCGCCGCGGCCAGGTTCGCCAGGTGGACGTCGAGCAGGGTGCCCGCCGTCATCAGGCCACCACCCGGGTCGGCCGGCGCACCGCGGCCACCTCGGTGTAGACCTCCACCAGCCGTTCCGCCGTCGCCGCCCAGGAGTAGCGCCGCCGGGCCCGTTCGAGCGCCGCCGTGGCGTACGCGAACCGGCGGACCCGGTCGTCGAGCAGGCGTTGCAGCGCGGTGCCGAGCGCCCGCGGGTCCCGGGCCGGCACCAGGTCCCCGGTGACCCCGTCGACCACGGTGTCCTTGATCCCGCCCACCGCGGTGCCCACCACCGGCACGCCGCAGGCCATCGCCTCCAGCGGGGTGAGCCCGAACGGCTCGTACCAGGGGGCGGCCACCAGGATGTCGGCGGAGCGGTACCAGCGCCCCATCTCCTCCCGGGGCACCGCGCCGACGAGGCGGACCCGGTCGGCCACCCCGCAGGTGCCGGCCAGGGCGCGCAGCCGCCGGGCGTACGGGTCGGTCTCCAGCAGGCCGGCCGGCGGGCCGCCCACCACCACGCACTCGGCGTCCGGGACCAGCGCCATCGCCCGGATCACGGTCTGGAAGCCCTTACGCTCCACCAGCCGGCCGACGGTGAGGATCCGGGGCCGGCCGGGTTCGCGGTCGGCGGCCGGGCCGAGCGGCGCGAAGGTGGCCAGGTTGACCCCGGACGGGACGACGGTCATCCGCGACCGCGGCACCCCCATCCGGACCAGCTCGCCGACCTCGTCCTGGCACTGCGCGATCACCCGGTCGACGGAGCGGCCCAGCTCCCGCTCGTAGGCCACCCGCCGGGCCGGGCTGGTGTCCTGGACGCCCTGGTGACGCCGCTTGACGGTGCCGAGCGCGTGGTACGTCTGGACCACCGGCACGCCGGTCTGGTGGCTGGCGGCCAGCGCGGCGAGGCCGCTCATCCAGAAGTGCGCGTGGACCACCTCGGGCGCCCAGTCGTCGCTCCGCCACCGGTCGACCAGCCACCGGCTGAACTCCTTCATGTGCGGCAGCAGCGCGTCCTTGGCCACCGGCTCGGCCGGCCCGGCCGGCACGTGCACCACGTCGTAGCCGTCCGGGCTGCGTACCGTCACGGGCAGGTCCACCGCGTCGCGGCGGGTGTAGACCCGCACGTCGTGCCCGGCGGCGGCGAGCGCCGCGGAGAGTTCGGCGACATGGGTGTTCTGGCCACCGGCGTCCTCGCCGCCCAGGATGGCGAGCGGGCTGGCGTGCTCCGAGATCATCGCGATGCGCATACTTCCTCCTCCAGCAGCCGGTCCCAGTCGGCGAGGAAACGGTCGAGCCCGTAGCGGTCCCGCGCGGCCGCGCGGGCCTCGGCGCCCGCCCGGCGCGCCTCGGCCGGCTCCGCCACGAACCGGCGGGCGGCGTCCAGCAGGACGTCGACCCGGGTGGAGAGCGCACCGGCTCCCGGCGGCACCGCCATCACCGCCTCGGTGGTGGCCAGCGCGACGACCGGCATGCCGATCGCCATCGCCTCGATCAGGCTCAGCCCGAGCGAGG
>NZ_JBSWCE010000102.1:0-1685 GCF_056780015.1 Micromonospora sp. R311 | reverse complement strand
TTGCCGACGAGTTCGGCGGTGAGGTGTTGGGCCTCGGCGGCGCTGCCGCCGTTGCCCGCCACCAGCAGGCGGCCGCCCCGGGCAAGCGTCCAGGCAACCTCGGTGCCCCAGCCGGCGAGCCGCTCGGCCGCCTGCCGGTAGGGCAGCAGCGCGGCCGCCAGGTGGGCCAGGTGGGTGTCCAGGGTGGAGAGCGTCTGCGTCATCACGCCACCGCCGGGGTGGGACGGGCGACCGAGCTCACCGCGGCGTAGACCGCGCTCAACTGCTCGGCGCAGCGCTTCCAGGAGTACCGGCTGCGGATCCGGTCCAGTGCCGCCGTGGCGTACGCGAACCGCCGGACCTGGTCGCCGAGGAGCCGGCGGATCGCGGCGCCCAGCGCCCGCGGGTCCCGGGGCGGGACCAGGTCCCCGGTGAGTCCGTCCACCACGGTGTCGGCGATGCCGCCGACCCGGGTGCCGATCACCGGCACGCCGCAGGCCATCGCCTCCAGCGGGGTGAGCCCGAACGGCTCGTACCAGGGGGCGGCCACCAGGATGTCGGCGGAGCGGTACCAGCGCCCCATCTCCTCCCGGGGCACCGCGCCGACCAGGCGGACCCGGTCGGCCACCCCGCACGACTCGGCCAGCGCGCCGAGCCGGCGGGCGAACGCGTCGGCGGGCAACAGGTCGGCGGACGGGCCGCCGACCACCACGCACTCCGCGTCCGGCACGGCCGGCAGGGCCCGGACCACGTCCTGGAAGCCCTTGCGCTCCACCATCCGCCCGACGGTGAGGATCCGCGGCCGGGCCGGGTCACGCGGGGCGACCGGCCCGTCCGGGCGGAACACCTCCTGGTTGACCCCGGACGGGACCAGGGCCATCCGGGACCGGGGCACCCCCAGCCGCACCAGCTCGCCGACCTCGTCCTGGCACTGCACGATCACCCGGTCGGCGGCCCGGCCGAGCGCGCGTTCGAAGCCGATCCGCCCCGGTGGGCTGGTGTCCCGTGCGCCCTGGTGCCGCCGTTTCACCGTGCCCAGCGCGTGGTACGTCAGCACCACCGGCACCCCGGTCCGCCGGCCCGCGTGCAGGGTGGCCAGTCCGCTCATCCAGAAGTGCGCGTGCGCGACGTCGGGGGTCCAGTCCCCGTTCCGCCACTGGCCGGCCAGCCAGCGCCCGAACTCGCCCATGTGCGGCAGCAGCTCGTCCTTCGGCACCCGCAGCGCCGGCCCGGCCGGCACGTGGCAGACCCGGTAACCGTCGGCGGTGGCGACGGTGTCGGGCAGGGCGGTGGAGTCCCGGCGGGTGTACACGCGGACGTCGTGGCCCTCGCCGACCAGCGCGGCGGCGAGCTCCGCGACGTGCGTGTTCTGGCCACCGGCGTCCTCCTCCCCGAGGACGGCGAGTGGGCTGGCGTGCTCAGAGATCATCGCGATCCGCATGTTTCCTCCTCGATCAGCCGGTCCCAGTCAGCCAGGAACCGGTCCAGCCCGAAGCGTTCCTTCGCCACCTCGCGCCCCCGCGCGCCCAGCCGGGCGGCCGCGTCGCGGTCCGTCATCAACCACCGGGCCGCCTCGACGAGGTTCTCCACCCGGGTGGAGAGCACGCCCGCGTCGGCCGGTACGGCGTCCACCGCCTCGGTGGTGGCCAGCGCGACGACCGGCATGCCGATCGCCATCGCCTCGATCAGGCTCAGCCCGAGCGAGG
>NZ_JBSWCE010000101.1:0-1932 GCF_056780015.1 Micromonospora sp. R311 | reverse complement strand
AGGTCGGGTGGCCCGGGGGGATTTCACCCCCGGGCTCCCACAGAACCGTGCGTAACAGTCTCCCGTTACACGGCTCTTGTCATCCTGATCACCAGAAGCGCGGTGTCCATGCCCAGTGGGCGAAGAGCCTCGGGTACTGGCGGGTGATGCGCTGCCAGCACTGTTGGGCCTTCCTGAACGGCCGCAGTCGTTTGTACTTCTTGCGGATCCAGCGCACCAGGTAGGCGTTGATGCGTTCCAGGAGGGGCAGCAGCGCGGAGCGGTAGTACGCCCCGTAGTACTGCAGCCAGCCGCGCACGATCGGGTTGATCTTTCGTGCGAGCTCGGCGAAGGTGTGGCCGATCCGCAGGTGGATCCGCCAGGAGCGGACTTCCCTGCTGATCTTCTTCAGGGCTCCCTTGCTGATCGCGGGCAGGAAGTTGGTGAAGTTCTTCCCCTTCCTGCTTCGCGCCTTGCGGGCTTGGAACGTGAGTCCAAGGAAGGTGAACGACGTGTGCTCGTACGAGCCGCGCCGGTTGCCGTCCTTGCAGTACACGATCTTGGTCTTGTCGGGGTGCAGTCGCAGCCCGACCTCGTCCATCCTGTTCCCGAGTGCCGCCAGCACCTGGCGGGCCTGGCGCTCGCTGACGCAGTGCACGACCGCGTCATCGGCATAGCGTTCGAACTGCACGTCCGGAAAGTTGCGGGCGAGCCAGGTGTCGAACGCGTAGTGCATGAACAGGTTCGCCAGCACGGGCGAGACCGCGGACCCCTGCGGGGTCCCCCGGTCCCGCTGCTGCAAGGTCCCGTCGGGCAGTTGCAGCGGCGCTTGGAGCCACCGCTCGACATACAACGTCACCCAGACGGCGTCGGTGTGAGCCTGGACAGCCTTGACGATGAGGTCCCACCGGACGCTGTCGAAGAACTTCTGAATGTCAAGATCGATCACCCAGTCTTTCTTCCAACACCGTTGCCGGCAACGCTGGACCGCATCCAGGGCCGACCGCTTCGGCCGGTAACCGTAGGAATCCTCGTGAAATATTGGATCCACACGAATTCCCAAGTGCTTGGCCACCACGGTCTGCGCGACCCGGTCGGCGACGGTGGGGACGCCGAGCATCCTCGTGCCGCCGCCGTGCTGTTTCGGAATCTCCACCGCTCGCACCGGAGGCGGAAAGTACGTCCCCGACGACATCCGATTCCAGATCTTGTAAAGGTTGCCCTTCAGATCGGCCTCGAAGTCGGCGATGGACTGCCCATCCACCCCCGGCGCGCCCTGATTTCGCTTTACCTCACGAAACGCCTCCCAGACCTCCCACTTCGAAATCTCAAACGGCTTCTCTGGTGACTTCAGCTTGTCCATCGGCTCCTCCCGAACAACGTCCGGTTGACCAGACACACACAGCCACGGATGACCCGGCTCCTTCGCTCCACCCCCATTACAGGGGCTTCGGCACTACTACGAGCCGGTCCGCCAGCACGCCTCGCGACGATACTCAACCCCTTGCGGTGTCAGCCGCTTGGAGCGCTCCCTCTCGCACCCCGCGCCGGGGCAGCGGTGTCGAGACATGCCTTCCCACGTTCCGTGCAAGAGCAGCAGATCAGGCTCACGTCACCTCCATGCCGGACACCATCTGGCCAGTAAACGGGTATCCGCCAGACTCTTCCCGGGATCAACAAGGCACCCCGGTTTTGATGCCACCTAGAGTTAAATAACGACACGTCGTCAGTGATTCGCTCACGCTCGTCTTCCTGATCCCCACCTGACACTTCAATCAGTGCCTTTTCCACATCGCTCACCACGGTCGCGTTACCACTTCCGCAGCATGTGGCGGTTTGGAACCTCCCCCCGCAGGGCGATTCCGAAGGGCCAAAACCTTCATCTCCTGCACAGCACCGCATAAAGTCGCTCTACCTACATAAGCTCCTCCTTGCGTTCGTGGCACACCTTGT
>NZ_JBSWCE010000100.1:0-2004 GCF_056780015.1 Micromonospora sp. R311 | reverse complement strand
GCCTCGGCGGCCCGGGTGTCGGCCAGGTCGCACTCCACCCAGGGCACCCCGTCTCCGGGCGGCTGGCGGTCCAGCACCAGCGGCCGCCCGCCGGCCCGGGCGACGGCGGTGACCACGGCCGCGCCGAGCCCGCTCGACCCGCCGGTGACCAGGACGCTCTGCCCGGCACCGGGCGACCCGCCGCTCACCGGGTCCCCTCGGACGAGGTGGGCCGGTGCGCGGACGTTCCGGCCGGCGGCACGGTCCCGGTGAGCCGCCGGTCCCGGCCCGCGCCCGGTGGGGTGCCGGCCGCCGCCGCGCCCGACGCCGGGACGGACTGCGACCCGTCCGGGCCGGCGGGGCGTCCGGCCGCGGCGCAGCAGGCGTCGCCGGAACGGCCGCCGGCCGACCGGGCGGCGGCGATCATGCCTGTGGTGGAGCGCCCGTCCAGGTAGGGCACCACCACGGTGTGCCCACCCCAGCGGCGCAGGATCTCCGCCTCCGGCAGCGCCGAGCTGTCCCCGGCCCCGGTGGCGTAGTCCCCGCCCTTGACCCAGATGTCCGGCCGCAGCCAGGACAGCGCCGCGTGCGGGGTCGGCTCGTCGAAGATCATCACCGCGTCGACGCAGCTCAGCGCCGCCAGCAGCCGGGCCCGGTCGCCCTGCGGGATCACCGGGCGGTCGGGGCCCTTCAACCCGGTGACGCTGGCGTCGGAGTTGAGGCAGACGACCAGACAGTCGCCGAGCTGCCGGGCGGCCTGCAACGTCGCCACGTGACCGGCGTGCAGCAGGTCGAAGCAGCCGCCGGTGGCGACCACCGTGCCGCCGGCCGCCCGGACCCTGGCCACCACGGTCGCGGCCGACGCCACCCCGACCCCGTCCCCCGCGCTGAACACCGGGGCCGGCGCCGGACTGGCCGGGGGCGGCAGCGCGGTCGCCACTCCCCCGCCGGCCACGTACGCCGACGCCTCGGTGACCGCCTCCTGCACGGCCTCGGAGACCAGCGCCCCCCGGGCCAGCGCCACGCTCGCGGTGGCCGCGAAGCGGTCCCCGGCGCCGCAGGTGTCCCCGTCGGCGGCGGCCGGCGACGGCACCACCAGCGGCGTCGACCCGGCGTGGCAGAGCAGCGCGCCGTCCCCGCCCAGGGTCACCACCACCGCGCCGGCCCGCCAGCGCCGCCGCAGCCCCTGCGCACCCCGGGACGCGGTGGCCAGCCGGGACGCCCCCGGCGGGATCGGCACCAGTTCCCGCACCTCGGCCTCGTTCGGGGTGGCCAGGTGCACTCCGGGCACCGCGGCCGGGCCGCGCGGGTGCGGGTCCCAGACCACCGGCGCGCGGGTCCCGGCCAGCGCCGCGCGCAGCGCCGGCTGGCGGGCCACGCCCCGGCCGTAGTCGCTCACCAACACGGCGGCGGCGTTGGCGATCACCCGCAGCACCGCGTCGGACGGCTCACCCGGCTCGCCGGGCGTGCCGCCCCGGTCGTGGCGCAGCAGCACCCGGCCGCGGGCCCGCAGCCGGATCTTCTCCGGCGTGGCGCCGGCCAGCCCGAGCGGGTACACCTGCACTCCCGCGGCGGCGAGCAGCGAACTCAACCGGGCGCCTCCGGCGTCGTCGGCCAGCGCGGTGACCAGCACCACCTCCGCGCCCTGCGCGGCCGCGAAGACCGCGGCCAGGCCGGCGCCACCGGGCCGGTCGACGTACGAGGTCTCGTCCAGCACCGGCACCGGCGAGTCCGGACAGAGCCGGTTCACCACCCCCTCGACGTCCCGGTCGAGCAGGGTGTCACCGACCACCACCACGGGTCCCGTCACGCTTGCCCTCCTCACGCCTCGACCTGTCGACCGTCGAGCACCACCTCGACCCCGGTCCGCACCGGCCCGGAGCGGGTGTTCCCGGTGGGGGCCCGGCGCGACACCGCCGGCGCGCCGAGCACCGCCGGCAGGGCCTGCTCGACGTACTCGCAGAGCAGGTGGCTGGAGACGAGGTGCAGTTCCTGGACCACCTGGCTGTCGGGTGAGGCGACGGC
>NZ_JBSWCE010000099.1:0-2142 GCF_056780015.1 Micromonospora sp. R311 | reverse complement strand
CAACAAGACCGGCGCACCCGTCACCCGGTCACTGATCGCCTACGACCACTGACCGGGATTCGGAACTACTCGTCTAGGTGCTCTAGCGTCCAGTCGATGTGCGCGCAACACGACCGGCGCTGCAACTCGTAGCGGGGCTGCACGTCGAGGGTCATCCGCGTCACGACGCCCAGGGCGCCCAGCGACAGGCGGGCGGCGGGCAACAGGCCCGCGTTGCGGCCTGGACCGATGTCCAGCGTCTCGCCGGTGCCGGTGACCAGCCGTACGCCCACCACCTGGGTGCTGAGGTTGCCGAATCCGAGCCCGGTGCCGTGGGTGCCCGTGGCGGTCGCCCCGGCGATGGACTGGTAGTCCACGTCGCCGAGGTTGTCCATCGCCAGGCCCGCCTCGTACAGGCCCTCACCGAGCGCCCTGAGCTTCGTCCCGGCCCACGCGGTGGCGTGGTCGCCGTCGTTGGCAATCACCCCGGCGAGCCGGTCCAGGCTCAGCAGGATCCCGTCGGTACGCACCAGCGCACTGGACGAGTGCCCCGAACCGACCGGCCGGATCGGTGTCCCGCCATCCCGTGCCCGCAGGACGACGGCGCGTATCTCGTCCTCGTCGACGGGTTCGGCTAACTCAGCCGGCGTGAAACGCAAGCTGCCCGACCAGTTCACGAACGACCGTCCCACCCCGACCTCCTCTGATGCCGAACCGGACGTGTCGGCTTACCCACGGACATGCCGGGTAGTCACTCGCACGGTCGCGAGCGACTGGATCGGTTGAATCCTCCCAATACGTCAGCAGCGACTTCGCCAACGCCTGCCAACGGCACGGCATCCACCGCTCAATGGGACGGATCGGCTCGTCATACGACGCCCTGGCCGAGTCGTTCTTCGCCACCCTCAAACGAGAGTTGGACGTTGACCACCGCCACTGGACCACCGAACCCGACGCCCGCCGCGACGTGTTCCGGTGGATCGCCTTCTACAACCACCGCCGAGTGCGCCACGAGGCGCCGAATCACCGAGTGGAGGTGAGAGACCTTCACCGCCTGGCCGTCGCAGCGGCCGGGTGAAGCTGGGGGCAGCCTGAACCGGGGGACGCCGGGGAGGGTGGTAAGCAGCCCCGACAACGTCGGGACGGTTCGGCACTGCCAGACGGTGTTAGCCGTCACCGAAGGTGACGACGAGTTTGCTCTTGCCCGTCATTGATCTTGAGGATGTCTGTGGCGCAACTCAGAGGGATTGCGCTTCTTCATGCGCGTCATCACCGTGAGGACGTTCATGCAGGCAGCGGCCCTCCCGTGATCCTTGATGTGGACGGTTCAATCTGGGGTGGGGCAGTTTCGTTGATCATGTCCGGCGTGTTCGCTTGTGGAGCAGCTACTGCCGCACCTGTCGGTCCGTCGATCGAGGCTGTTGAGCAGCGTGCCGGCGTGATGGTGCTGTCGGGTCGGGCTCGGGCCGCGACTGCGCGGTGCGGCCGTTGCCAGCAGCGGTCGGGCAGGGTTCATGGGCGTTGTCAACGGTCAGCTGGATCTGGCTCTGGCACGAAGTTCGTGAATGGGGGCGACCCGGCGTCCCGGGCGGCGTCCGATGTGGATGATCATGTTTCGCGTGTGACGATTATGGTATTGAGGCTCTGCTGCCTCATCTGGTGGCGTTGACGATCGTGCGAGTCTGCGCCGAGGGGCGATCGGTTCGGCTGGATATTGATGTTGCGGTCGGTGACGGGGGATGCCCGGCATGTGGGTGCAGGTCGGCGCGAGTGCACAGTCGGTACCGGCGGACGCTGGCGGACCCGGCGATCGGTGGCAGGCAGACGTTGCTACGGGTGCGTATCCGGCGGTTCTTTTGCGACAACACCGCCTGTCGCCGGCGGACGTTCGCAGAGCAGGTGCCGGGTCTGACCACACCGTATGCCCGCCGGACCCCGCTGCTGCGCGGCATCCTGGAGAAGATCGCCCTGGCTCTGGGCGACCGGCCGGGTGCACGGATGACGCGCCTGCTGGCCGTCGAGGTGTCCCGCACAACCCTGTTACGGCTGGTCCGGGCGCCGCCGGCGCCCGAGGTCGAAGCGGTCGCCCGGGTTCGACGTAATTCGGCGGGCCTGGAGGTCCTGCGAGGCGGAATGCGCTGGTCGGCGGGTCGCGAGAGGCAG
>NZ_JBSWCE010000098.1:0-2151 GCF_056780015.1 Micromonospora sp. R311 | reverse complement strand
TACACGCGATGACCCACCCGGTCACCGCACCCCTGAAAACCAGCTAACCAACTCTCCATCAAACCCGGGGCTTGACACCTTGTAGGCCAGCGCCTGCCCTGGCCGGCCCAGGTAACGCGCGAGCTCGGCGGACGCGTACGGCCCCTGGTGACAGCGGTCCCGCAGCAGCTCCAGCGCAGCATCCGGCGTCCACGATGCTCTGTCACCGGGCCGCATCGGCAGTCGCAGGTGCAGGCCGATGTCGACCACAACCCGTGCCGCCCGCAGGAGTTGCATGTACAGATACCCCAGTCGAGCGCCCGGCTGTTCATAGAGCCCGAGCTCGTCCATGAACCGCTCGGCGTACAGTGCCCAGCCCTCCTGGCTGCCGGAGAGGCCGCCGAGCAGGTTCAGCCGCTGCCCGAGGCCTCCCCGACAGGCCTCGGAGCCGAGGTGGAGGTGGTGGCCGGGAACGCCCTCGTGATAGGCGATGCTGTAGGCGTACCAGGTGGGGAAACCCGCTGCGTCCTGGGGGACGGACCACCAGACCCGGCCCGGCCGCGTCAGGTCCCGCGACGGCCCGGTGTTGCACCCCGACGACCGAACCGGGCCTCGCCGCGATCCGCGCCGCCTGCCCCACCTGGACGCCCTCGCGGCCCACGTCAAAGCGTTCGCGGAGATCCTCACCAGCCGCCACCACCGCCTCAACACCTGGATCACCGCCGTCACCACAGACGACCAACCCGACCTGCACTCATTCGTCGCCGGTCTACGCCGCGACCACGACGCCGTCCTCAACGGCCTGACCCTGCCCCACAGCTCCGGCGTCGTCGAAGGCCACGTCAACCGGATCACAAGGATCAAACGACAGATGTACGACCGGGCAAACCTCGACCTGCCCGCAACGAATCCTGCTGGCCTGACAGAGTCAATCCAGATCACTTGGGCCAAAGCCACCCTTCGGCCGTCGTTGAAAGATGTTCCGCCGATGCCGACAGAAGGCCCCGCCGTCACAGCAGACCTTCCGTCAACCTGACGACGGCCGCCTTGCCGGGTGTTATCGTGATTGACCGTGCTAACCGTGCGTGTTGCCTCCGCCACGCCGAGTGGCGCCCTGGTCATGCCCGCTGTGACGGTCGCGCCAGCAACGCGGGCGGCGGCCGCACCGGACGTAGCGTGTCCGACGGTTAGGCCACCGGTTTCTCCGCCCGCCACACCGTCGCCACCACCAGTCGAGCCCGCGCAGAGTGAACTCGAAGGAGATGCGCGGTGACGCCCTCGGGCTTGGACGGCCCCGGTCAGTACATCAGCGCCTACGACCTGGCGCTGATCGTCCGGGCGATCAGCGCCCGGGTGGACTTTCGGCGATACGTCGCAACCCGGGTGGCGGACGTTCCGGCACAGCCGGGAAAAGCCGGCCTTCCAGATCGTCAACGACAACACTCTGCTGGACCGCGTTCCCGGCATGCCGGGACGGGCTTCAGACAACTGACCCGGCAGACGTACGTCGGCGTGGTGGAACGCGGCGGGCGGCGGCTCGCGGTGACCCCTGCTCGGTGCCGAGACCGCGCCGCTGGGGAGTCTCGGGGAGGCCCTGGGCCTGCTCGACTCGGCTTCGCGCTCCCTCCCGACGCGACGGTGGGCCGCTCGGGTTCACCCGAAAGGAGACCTTCGTCATTCTCACTGCTGGCCGGGCTTGGCGTGGGCGCCGCCCTCGCACTCGCGGTCATGATCGCCGCAGATTTCTGGTGGCGTACCGGGCCGCGCCGGTGGAGCCGCCGCACGGTGAGGGACGCCTCGTAACCCGGCAAGCACTGGCGTTCCGCACGTGATGGCGGAGCTTGTCATATCCCCGTCACCGGCATCTTACTGAGTGTCCTGGGGCGAAAAGGAGATGGTCCTGCAACCAACATGGCTCGTGGCGCTCTCGTGGGCTGTGCTCCTTGTGGGCTTTGCCAGCACCGTCGTCATCGTTGTCGACCACTTTGTCTTTCGATATCGTCAGCCGGTCAAGGTCATGGAGATTGTCTGGCCGGCAACCGCCCTCTACTTTGGCCCAGCAGCCGTCCTGGCCTACCGGCAGTGGGGTAGGCCCCACGGCCCCGGCGTTGTTCGGGTGTGTCCGGTTTGATCATGGTTTGTTAGATGCCGTAGGTGGCGAAGACGTCGCGG
>NZ_JBSWCE010000097.1:0-2314 GCF_056780015.1 Micromonospora sp. R311 | reverse complement strand
CGTGACAACCCCAGGAAACCCCTGATCAGGGTGACTGTCACGAGGAGCGGAGGCCCCGCTCCTTCATCACATCAAGACACCGCTCGGAGTGCGGGTTTAGGCTGGTTGGTGGCGGGTCCGGGAAGTGGCTTGTCCGAAGGGCCGATGTCCGGGGTCAGGTCGGTCACGCTGGATTGCAGAGTCGTCCCCGAGTGCCCTCCCGGATCCGCCGCCTGTCTGCGTTTCTGGTCGGTGATCATGCGGGCGTAGGCGATGTTGGACAGTCGTCGTTTCAGGGCGCGCATGGCTTCCATGGAGGTCTTTCCGGAGGTTTTCTTCGCGTCGAAGTAGGCGCGGCCTTCGGTGCGGTTGCGCAGCTGGACCACGGCCATGATGTGCAGCGTCCGGTTGATCCGCCGGTTGCCGGCGCGGGAGAGCCGGTGACGCTTCTGGTCGCCGGCGGAGGCGTCCAGCGGGGCGGTGCCGTTCCAGGACGCGAACCGGTCGCGGTCGGCGAAGCGGCGGATGTCGCCGACGTCTGCCAGCAGCCGGGCTGCGCCTGAGGGGCCGATCCCGTGCAGGTCCATCAGGGTGGAGCCCCGGGCGACGACAAGGTCCTTGAGGTCCTTTTCCGCGGCCTTGATCTTCTTGTCGGTGCCCTCGAGTTCACCGATGAGCTCGACGGCGAGGCGGCGTCGGGTCTTGCCGACGATGTCGCGGGGTTTGATGGTCGCGATCAGCGCACGTGCCTGCCGTGCGGACAGGAATTGCTTTGCCCCGCCTGGGAAAAGCTCCAGCAGCAGCCGGTGCAGCCGGTTGATGGTCTGCGTCCTGGCGCGGGCCCAGCTCGTCGCGGCGGTCGACCAGCATCCCCATCACCTGCAGGTCCGGGTCGAGCTGGACCTGCACGAGGTTCGGGGTGCGCAGTGCCACCATCGCGACCGAGTGCGCATCCACCCGTGCCTGTGGCGTCACGGCATCGGCCTGCCTGACCGTTGATCGCTGTGCCGAGCCCAGGTCGTGCGGCGGCATCGGCGTCTCGTCAGCGGACCGCTTGCTTGCCGACTGTGCAGGCTCGGATCGCGATGGTGACCCGGTTGCCCGCGGAGGGGTCGATGACGCAGTGCAGTCCGAGGTCTGTGATGCGGCCGTCGCGTGCGTCCCAGTCGCGGGCACCGGCGTCACGTCCCAAGATTGAGCCGAGCGAGTCGATCGTGGCCTTCCAGAGGTTCGGCCAGGCGCGGCGGGGCCCGACCACGAACGCAAGCTGCAGGGCGATACCGCCATCGGGAAATGGTTGAGCGGCGGTGATCTGGTCGCGGATCTGCCGCTTGTAGGCGGTGGTACTGGCCGACGCAGTCGTGCGCACCTGCAGCGAGTACACCCCGCCGGGATCCTGGACAGTGTGCGTCTGGCACACCGCGACCGAGGACCTCGCTGCATGCCGCTTGGTCGCCCACACCGAGGCGAACTGCCGCCCGGTGCCCTTGGTCAGCTTCGGGACGAGCGGAAACAGGTAGTTGTCGAGGTCGTTGAGCGCGAGCAGGGGCACGATGTCCGGCAGCCCGATGTCCACGCGCAGCGCGAGCGGATCCGGTGTGACGCGCAACTGCTCGGCGACGGCCGCCTGGACGTCGGCGGCAAACGCGGCGGAGCGAACCTGGCCCGGTGACCCAGCCGTGTCCCAGCTGGCCAGGGCAGGCGGAACGTTGAGTGTGCTGCCCACGAACTCCGGGCGCGCATAGAAGACAGGCAAGGTCACAGGTGAAATCTATCGCCAGACCAGAGCTCGACCGCCCGTCGTGGCTGCCCGCTGCTTGAGCTGCGTTCCTCGTTTGCCTTCACGCTCATACCGCGAAGCGCTCGTCACCGAAGGTGACGTCGGCGCCGGTCGCCGGCGTCCTGACGTGCCGATGAGCGTGCGTTGACAGTCCTGCATGTCGATGCGCTGGCCTTAATGGAACCGATGTCACTTGACCTGGTGGCGCATCGGCCCGAGGCATGTCGTCGAGGCTGGACGTCGACACTCACGCCACGCGAACGGTCGGCGACCCCCGGGCCGCCAATGAGCGTAGGTGTCCGGATGGCGGCCTGTGCGGGAATGTTCACCGGACGGGTCATACGGGACACCCCGCCGCGCTCAGGCCATCTGAGCTGTCGTTATGAGGTTCCTTGTTCGAGATGGCGCAGACCGGGCAGCGCTAATGGACTGGACCTCAATTGCGGTTGAGGTTTTAGGGTGTGGGTCATGCCAACTACTGAGACGGGAACGCGTCTATCCATGGGTCGCGATACTTTCGGCCGTCAGGGATTCGGCGCGATGAGGTTGCGCGAT
>NZ_JBSWCE010000096.1:0-2335 GCF_056780015.1 Micromonospora sp. R311 | reverse complement strand
GCCGGCGGCGTTGTCGGGCAGCACGAGGTCGAGGTCGGGGACGTCGACGTGCGACTCGTCCCAGTCGATCAGCGCGACCTGACTCGCAGTCATGCGGACGTTGCCAGGGTTGTGACACAGGTCACATAGCCGGCGCGCGAGGGGCTTACTTCGTTCCTGGCGCTCCTCGTCGGGGGTTGGTCTTTGACCTGGCTGATATTGCGATGCAGGGCCCCGCGGCGCCCCCTTGTAGCTCCCTAAGCGCGTGGGCCTTTGCGGAGCGGAATCGGCTTCTGGGGGTGATCAATGTTGGTAAGAAGCGGCTCGTTTAGCGGTCCGGCTTTCAATACCGTGACCGCATGCCCGAGTTGATTCTGCCGACCATCCGCCTGCACGCCGCGTTCTTGAAATGCCGCGACGACTGGGGCCCTGGCCTCCACGAGGACGGCTTCGGCCTGAGGTCCAACGACGACGTGAACTCGCCCGAAGGCTTCGCCGCTTGGGTGCACGAGCGGGTCCGACTGACCCATCCGGCCGGCGACCCGTGCCCGGACGAACAGCACGGCTCACCCCGGTGGATCGTCGAGAACGGCCACGTACTCGGGGGAATCGCCCTCCGGCATAAGTTCGACGACGAGATCGGCCAGATCGGCTACGGCGTCCGGCCGTCCGCGCGCCGCCGAGGACTGGCGAGTTGGGCACTCGGCGAGATGCTCAAGGAGGCTCGCGTCGTCTTGGGCCTAGACCGCGTCCTCATCCCTTGTCTGGCCGACAACATCGCGTCGGCCCGGACGATCGAACGCAACGGCGGCGCCCTCGAGGGCATCCGCGACACCGAGCACGGTCCGGTGAGGCGCTACTGGATCGTCTTAGACCGGTGATGGGTCATGCGTTGCGCACGGCAACCCCGCCGGAGCCGAATCTAGGAATTACTCGCCTTAGGCCAGGGTGGCCCGGGAGGTGCGGACCGTGTTGGATTTGAAGCCGTACCGGGACGCGCTCGCGCTGCCGGGGTTGCGGCCCCTGCTGCTGGTCGCGATCCTGGCCCGGGTGCCCGTGGCAGCCACCGCGGTGGTGATGACGCTGCACGTACTCGACCTGGGCCACGGCTATTTCGCCGCCGGCTTGGTCGGGGCCGCGATGACGGTCGGATCGGCGCTCGGCGCACCACTGCTCGGCCGGCTGGTCGACCGGCGTGGCCTGCGGCCGATGCTGCTGCTGACCACGGCGGTCGAGGCGCTGTTCTGGGGGACAGCGCCGGTCCTGCCGTACCCGGCGTTGCTCGGCGCCGCGTTCGTCGGCGGGCTGCTCACCCTCCCGGTCTTCTCCGTGGTCCGGCAGTCGATCGCCGCACTGGTCCCGCCGACCCAGCGCCGTCAGGCGTACGCGCTGGACTCAATGTCGGTCGAACTCAGCTTCATGATCGGGCCGGCGGGGGCGGTGGCCCTGGCCACCAGCGTCTCGCCCACCCTGACCATGTACGCCGTCGGCGGCGGCATCGTGCTGGCCGGACTCACCCTGCTGGTGCTCAACCCGCCAACCCGGGCCCGGGACGAGGAGACGACGCCGGCGCAGCCGCTGCCCCGCCGGCAGTGGCTGACCCCACGACTGATCGGGCTGCTCGCCGGTGGCGCGGCCAGCACGCTGATAATCGCCGGCACCGATGTGACGGTGGTGGCGGTGCTGCGTGACGCCGGTCAGATCGACTGGACCGGTATGGTGCTGGCGCTCTGGGCCTCGTACTCGTTGCTCGGCGGCTTCACCTACGGAGCGCTGTCCCGCCCGGTGCCGTCGCTGAGCCTTACCCTTGTCCTTGGTCTGGTCACCATTCCGGTCGGTCTGGGCAGCGGCGAGTGGTGGCTGCTGGCCCTGGTGCTGCTGCCGTCCGGGGCGCTCACCGCGCCGACCGTGGCCGCCACCGTCGACGCGGTGAGCCGGCTGGTGCCGGCGAGCGTGCGGGGTGAGGCGATGGGCCTGCACGGCTCGGCGATGGTGGTGGGGCTAGCGCTCGGCGCCCCGCTGGCCGGGGCGGTGATCGATGCCTCCGCACCGGCCTGGGGCTTCGCCGCGACGGGCCTGCTCGGCGCGCTGATCGCGCTGGCGGTGCTGCCGACCGAGTTGCGGCACCGGCGGTCCGACGCCGCCGCCATCGCCGCCGCCGAAGCCACCATCACCCCCACCGCCGCGTCGGCCGGCGTTCACCCCGAAGGGAGAAGCGCCCGAAGGCGTACTGGCAAGTCCGCCGGCCGACTCCAACCATCCACATCCGCCGCCTCACCAGACCAGCCATCCGATAACAGACCGTGACCGGCCCGCGTTCGCAACCGGGCACTCGCACCAAACGAATACGCGACCC
>NZ_JBSWCE010000095.1:0-2576 GCF_056780015.1 Micromonospora sp. R311 | reverse complement strand
CACCGCCTCGGTGGTGGCCAGCGCGACGACCGGCATGCCGATCGCCATCGCCTCGATCAGGCTCAGCCCGAGCGAGGTCCACCGGCACAGGTGCAGGTACGCCCGCCGCCGGGCCAGCTCGGTGTGCATCCGGGCCTGCGGCACGTCGTCGTGCGCGGTGACCCGGTCGGCGGGCAGGCCCAACCGGTCGGCCAGCCCGGCCACCCCCATGCCGAACACGTCCAGCGGCGCGATCTCGGCGAACCGGGGCAGCAGGTCGGTCCCGGTGACCCGCCACCGGCGTACCGGCTCGTTGATCACCACCGCGAGCCGGTCCAACTCGCCGGAGTACTCCACCGTCGGCGCCACGATGCCGTGGTCCACCACCGTGGTGCGGGTGGCTCCGGTGTCCCAGAACAACTCGTTGAACCCGGTCACGTGGGCGATGAGGAGGTCGTCGCGGTCGGCCATGGGGTGTCGGCTGTTGGGTACCTGGCCGTCCTTGGGGGTGTTGTGTTCGACGTAGATGGCGGGTAGGTCGTGGCCGGGTCGGCGGCCGAGCCATTCGGTGGCGAGGTCGAGTTCTTCGGGGCGTTGCAGGATGACCAGGTCGACGTCGGTGGTGGCGAGTTGGTCGGGGGTGATCTCGACGGCGGTGTCGGGCCAGGGGTAGGTGCGGGCGCGGCCGAGGCCGTAGGGGCCGCGGTCGGGGGTGACCGGTACCAGGTAGTGGTGCTTGCCGTGCACGAACGAGGTGGTCCAGGAGCCGTGCACGTGCCAGAGCAGGACGTTCATCGGCCGCTCCCGCCGACGGCCACGACCCGGCCCGGGGCGGTGCCGGCGCGCGCGGGCGGCGTCCGACCGTCCGTGCCGGCCGTCGCGCCCGGCCGCCCCGCCGGGCGTACGCCGAGCAGCCGAAGCGCGTCGAGGACCTGCTCCGGGTCGATGCCGCTGAGGCAGGGGTGCCCCGGGACCGGGCAGTGCGCGGCCCGGGTGTCCCGGCAGGGGGCGGTGGCGTCGCCGAGCCGGACGGTCGGCACCCGCCACGGGCCCCACTGCCCGAACGGGACGGTGGGGGCGAAGAGGCTGACCACCGGGGTGCCGAACGCGGCGGCCAGGTGGGCGGGGCCGGTGTTGCCGACCACCACGGCCCCGGCGCCGGCCACGATCGCGCCGAGCTCGGCCAGTCCGGTCCGCCCGCCCAGGTCCACCGCCCCGGCGGCGGCGACCCGGGCGGTCAGCTCGGTCTCGTCCGGGCCGCCGGTGACCACCACCCGGTGACCCGCGGCGACCAACGTCCGGGCGATCCGCTCGGCCAGTTCGGGCGGGCAACCCCGGGCCTGCGCCGCCGAGCCCGGATGCAGCACGACGTAGCCCGGCTCGCCGAGCCCGGCCGGGGGCGGGGGCAGCGCGTCCGGGCGGAGGCGGAGGGTGGGTGCGTCGTCGTCGGCGAGGGCGTGACCCGCGGCGGCGGCGAGGGAGAGGGCGCGTTCGGGTTCGGGGATCCCGGCCGGGACGCGGTGGCGCACGTCGAGCAGGGCACCGGGGTAGTCGTCGCTGATCGCCGCGATACGGGGCACGCCGGCCATCCGCAGCAGCAGGGCCAGGGGCAGCGGGGACTGGTGGAAGCTGGTGAAGATCACCGCTTCGTCCGCGTCGACCGCCGCCAGGCGGCCGAGCAGGGTGTGCATGGCGGCGGCGTCGACCGGGTCGGGGGTGGCCTCGATCCAGGGCAGCGGATGCTCGACGATCTCGTCCACCCCGGGCAGCAGGTCCGCCGCCGCACGCCCGCGCGGCCCGCACAGCAGCACCACCCGGTCGGCGTTCGCCGCCACCGCCCGGATCCCCGGCCCGGTGACCAGCACGTCCCCCGCCGAGTCCGACCGCACCACCAACACCGTCCGCCCGCCCCCCGACCGACCCGCTCCACCGGCGTCGGCGGCAGCGCGGACCGCCGTCGTCGCGGCGACCGAACAGGTCCCCGTCGTGACGGCGGCACAACGGGTCCCCGTCGCGGTGGCGCCGGCCGACAGGGAGGCCGACTCGGCGGTGGACGACCGGTAGGTGGCCGGGTCGACCGCCGCCTGCCGGGACAGGATCTGCTCCACCGCCCCCGGAAGATCCACCGCCACGTGCCCGGCGGCGGCCACCTCCTCCGGCCGGGTCACCGGCGTCGGCACCAGAATCCCGGACGCCCCCGCCGCCAACCCCGCCGACACATCCCGCCCGATATCCCCCACCACCACACACCGCGCCGGACTGGTCCCCAACTCCCGCGCCGCCGCCCACACCAACCCCGGCAACGGCTTCCGACACCCACACCCGTCCCCATCGTCATGCGGACACACCAACCACGCGTCGAAGCCCCCCAACAACTCCTCGACCCGCGCATGCACCGCCCACATCTGAGCCTCGGTGAAGAACCCCCGCGCCAACCCCGACTGATTCGTCACCACCGCCAACTTCAGACCCGCCGCCCGCAACCGGTCCAACGCCACCCGCGCCCCCGGCACCGGCCGCACCTTCTCCGGATCACCGTTGAACGGCACGTCCTCCACCAACGTGCCGTCCCGATCCAGCAACACCGCATCGAACAG
>NZ_JBSWCE010000094.1:0-3173 GCF_056780015.1 Micromonospora sp. R311 | reverse complement strand
GACACCGGATCCCGACGGGCCTCGACCGCCAATCGAGTCGCACGCTCACGCAGCTCATCGTTGTACTTCTTCGGTGCGGGCATCGCTGGTGTTCCTCCCAGGTTTCGATGTCTCCATCAAACCCGGTGCGGAACAGGTAGAGGGAAGCAGCGGTGGATGGCAGCCGACGTGACCGAGTTGCGGGTGCATGGTGTCTCCGGCATGCGGGTGGGGACGTTGCTCGACCGGCCTCTGGTGGTGCGGGTGGCCGGCGACCGGGACGCCGGGTTTTACCGTCCCCGTCCGGGTTACGGTGAAGCGACCGGCCCAGGCGGCGCGACGCTGGAGGCCTATCACTGGAGCGACCTGACCGCACGCAATGCTGCGCGCAATCTGATCCAGCTGCTCTTGCTGCCCTTCATGCTCAGCAACCTGGCGATCTGGTCCCGCCCCCCTGGCTCCGGCGCAGTCGTGAAGGTACTGTGCCGCCTGCTCGGCGCCACCTTGACCGGGATGTTCGTGTTGGCGTTCGCCAGCGTCTCACTCGACCTCGTGGCGTGGCAGTGCGCGCCCTATGCCACCTGCACGGCCGGCCGGCCGCCATTGTCCTGGCTCGGTTCGCTGCCCGTGGGGCCGCGACTCGCGCTGCTCGCCATGGCGCCGGTCACCGCGATCTTGGCTGTGTCGTGGTTCAGCGCACGTGCGGGAAGGCGGTACGAGGGGTTCTCCGCGACGACGGGGTCCGGCGGTGACCGCCTCGACGCGCCCGATTTCTGGCACACGGCGGCACTGGTGGCTCGGCTCCGGTTGATCCACGTCGCGATCGCGTTCGGCACACTGGACGCCACTCTGCTCGTCGTCCTCGCGCCGCGGGGTCCCCGCGTGGTCGGTGTCGGCCTGCTGGTAGCGGCGATCACGCTGGTGATCGCGGCCTCGGTGCTGCTGTGCGTGCCCGGACTTGCCGACACGGGGACCGTCCGCAGGTGGGCCGCGGCCGCCGTCCGCGGGCTCGGCCCCGCTGCGGGCGTTCTGACGGTGCTGACCCTGGCCTACGCCGCGCTGCTCGGCCCAGTTCCGGCACAGCCGGGCCGCCTGCCTGGACACGCGCGGATGGTCGATGGATTCGTCGGTGTGCAGGCCGTGCTGCTGGTCATGCTCGCCGCGGTGGCGGTGCGCCGCCAGCGCCGCGCCGACGGATCGCCCCAGGCCTTCCGCGGACTTGGCGCTCCGTTGCTGGCCTCGGCCGCCATCGGGTTGAGCGCGGCGCTTTCCGCCGCGGTCGTCTACCGGGCCGCGGATGTGCTGGATCGTGGCGCGGTGCCGACCACCATGCGAACCCTGGCCAACGCCCCGCTGCAACCACCGGCGACGTTCCGATGGGCCGCACTGGGCACCATCGCCGCAGTCCTGACGATTCTCATCGGGGCGTTCGTCGGCAGTCTGGGGACGAGGTCCCGGCGCCGGATGGAGGCGGCGAGGACCATCGAGCAGGATTTCCCGAACGTCCCACCCGATAGGCAGCCACAGATACGAAAGGTGCGCGACGTCATCGTCCGCGCCCGCCTCGCCGAGCGCCTGGGTCCGCTGCTCCGCGCTTACCTGGTGCTCTCCTCGCTCAGCCTGGTCGCCGCCGGCCTCGATCTGGCCGGCGTCGGGCCGATCCAGCTCGCCGCCCGGCTCACCGGCAAGGCCAGCGCCGTGGTGCGGGCCATGTTCTATCTGACTGATGTGGGGATGTACCTCGTCGAGTTGTTCGCGCTCGGCATTCTCGTCATCGGCGTGCTCGCCTACCGATCTGCGGATCTCCGCGGGATCGTCACGGTGCTGTGGGACCTGGGCAGCTTCTGGCCGAGAACTGCCCATCCCTTCGCACCGCCGTGCTACGCCGAGCGCGCGCTGCCGGAGATGGCCAAGCGGATGCAGGCGCTGGCCGCGAAGGGCGGAGTGCTGCTCTCCGGGCACAGCCACGGTTCGGTGATGGCCGCGGCGACCATCCTTCAACTGCCGCCCCAGACGTTGCGCCGGGTGGCGCTGCTCACCTACGGGTCACCGCTTGGCCGGCTGTACGCACGGCTCTTCCCGGCCTACCTCGGCGACGAGGTGCTCCGCGACGTGGGCGATCGGGTGGGGTGGCGGTGGGTGAACCTGTGGCGCCACACCGATCCGACCGGCGGCTGGATTTTCTCCCCACACTCGCCGGGCGAGCCGCCGCGAGCGGACGACGCATCCGGCGGGGTCGACTGCCGACTACGCGACCCCCGCAGTGTGTCGGTGGATCCGATGAACACCGTCCCACCTCCGATCGAAGGACACTGGCCCTACTACACCGACGACCGCTACGCCGCAGCCGTGGCCGACCTCGCCGGACGGCTCGACCCACCGGACAAGGCTCCCCGTGTTGTCAGCCGCCCCCCGCCAGACGAGTAGAAGTCGGTGGCGGACCGGTGGGCTGACGCTTCAACGTCTGCTGGCTGTCGACGACGTGGCGACTGCCGTCCTGCCTTTACGACGGGTGAGAATCCCGCCGCAGGCAAGAACGATCACCAGAAACCCGGCGACGATGTCGTGGTAGAGAGCGAACCCGGATGCGGGATGTTCGAGATGGTCAAGGACGAGCGGTGAGACGAGCAGCCAGCCACCCGCGGCTACCGCCACCCAGTCGAGAGCGGGCAGGTGCCGTGGGCTGAAGTACCGGAAGAGCGAGACACCGGCAATGACCGCTCCGACCGCTGTCTGGTTCCACGCGGCCCCTGGTTTCTCGGGGCCGTACTCAAGTAGCAGTGGAGCGAAGACCAGCCACGCCCCGGCGAGGAAGGCGCCTGCGCTGAGGACAGCGCTCAGCGTCAGCGCCCGTACGAAAGGAAGGGGACTTGCCGGGCTCGGCGGGGGAGCGGTCGCACCCACCGGGGGTTCCAACTGCCGCGAGTCGTCAGAGTCTGCGGATTGGTCGCGTTTCATACGTTGCTCCCGTTGTTCCGAACGAGGCCCCTCTGCACGGCACGGCTGATGACAGGGAAGCCATGCCCCGAGCCTGCCTTGCGGCGTCGCGTACGGCAGGATGTTCCGCACCGGGTTTGATGGAGACATCGAAACCTGGGAGGAACACCAGCGATGCCCGCACCGAAGAAGTACAACGATGAGCTGCGTGAGCGTGCGACTCGATTGGCGGTCGAGGCCCGTCGGGATCCGGTGTC
>NZ_JBSWCE010000093.1:0-3809 GCF_056780015.1 Micromonospora sp. R311 | reverse complement strand
TCCAGGAAACAGCTCAAACCGGTCACAAACTCCTCGGCCTACGGGGTTGACACGGCCCCACTCCTTCAGGGATGACATAAAGGGGTGCCATGACCGAGCGGATCGCGGCAGATGAGGACGCTCGGCAGCTACCCCCTTGACGTGATGTCAGCTTCTTCAGAGTGTGGTAGGCCCGTGCCGTTTGTTGTTCGGCCTGCCAGGCCAGGAGGCGCGTGATGCCGCCGATATTTCGGAGCATGGATGCGCTCAAGCGCTCAGTCGGCGTGGTTGAAGTGCCGGGGCGTCCCGTCCCAGGCGTGGTAGAAGCGGCCGTCGTCGGCCACATACACATCGCCATTGCGTCGGGCGGTGAAGGACTGGTCTGCCGCAGGCAGGGGGCGGGAGAGGTCGGGGGATTCCGTGCCCAGCATGGGATCGGAGGGCAGTGGGATGTCAACACCGTTGAGTGGGACCAGGCGGGCAGCCAGGGGAGTTTCTGCGACGACAGCCGCCCAGGCTGAGTAGGTCATCCCGACGCCGGCGTCAGCGACGATGATCTTCGCGTTGCCGAGATTCCAGGATGCTGCCTGTTGCACGAGCCAGTCGGGATTGGGCAGCAGTCCACGACACCATTCGGCGATGTCCTGTCCGTCGGCAAGGTGAAGCGGGATCGCGCTTTGGTTGACTTGGGCGAATTTTCGGGCTGAGGGCAGGAAGCTGCTTGAGGTAATGAAGAGACTTCGATCGGCGCTCTGAGCATGAGCCACGCCGAGGATAGAGGCGACCAGTTCGAGGCCGATCTTTTCCCGGTAGCGCTTCACCGACACGACGGTGAGTTGCTGGCCGTATACGGGATGCTCGGTGAGGTGGATGTCGACTCCGCCGTCGTTGGCTCCCGGGCCGAGGACGGTGGTGTAGCCCTGGGCCTCGAACACGGAGGCGCACAGCTCCTCGAACCTGCGCCAGTGAAGATTGGCGAGATGCTCGGGGTGGCGGCCGAAGTGCTCAAAGACAGTGCGGTAGATCGCCGCGTAGTCGGGCGCCACCAGGTGAGCGTGCCACTCGAACGCTTGAAGCGAGGCCAGCCGGGCGTGCAGTTGCAGGCTCAGCGGTGAGTCGTCAGGAACGCAGATCTCGTGTAGGCCAGGGGACGTCGTCGAGAAGGACAGGCCAAGCGAGTCGAACCACTCCCAGAAGTCGTCCTCCCCTTCCGTGCAAAGGCGGTCTTCCACCTGCTGGTTGTTGTTGTACATGATTGCGGCGACCGGCCAGTCGCGCGGAGGCAGTCTGAAATGATCTTGGTAGGTCTTGAACCCGATCTGGTCGAGGCTGTCCACCCAGCCATGCCGGATGAGCCAGTTGCGCACCCGGTCGCCGATGGCGTCGGCCAATGCCTGCTGGCCGCCTGCGTGCAAGACTGCTAACAGTTGCGACGGGGTGGCCGTCTCCTCAGACATGCAGCGAACCTTACCTATCCGCGCTCTGGGGCGAGGACGAGGTTCGCGGTGGCGTCGGCCGGCGGCACCATGGGAGGTGTGGAAAGCCGCAGCGCTCAACACAGCCCGGCAGGTGCCCCCGAGAACCACCCGACCGCATTGGACATGACGCATCCGCCTATCGGCAGATCAGGATGCCGAGCGGTAGCGGTCGCCGTCACGCTCCGCCACGCGCGGATCGCGGCAGATCCGGGCACTTGATCTTGGCCAACGTATGGCCGTCCTGCGCCATGAAGGCACATCGACCAATGGCTACTCAGGACAGCCGCCGATGGCTCGGCGCACCGGTGTCGTGCTGGGTCATCGGCCGATCGGATGACCGAGGGCGATGATCGGCCATTTCCATGTGCGGCAGGCACCCTACGACGCCTAGGAAGGAGACATGACCAACGAGGTGACCGTTCCCCTGCTGCCTTGTGCATCCATCGACGACATCGTCACCTTCTACGAGGTTCTCGGTTTCCGCACGACGTACAAGCAGCGCAAGCCCAACCCATACGTGGCGTTGCAGCGTGAAGACCTGCATCTGCACTTCTTCGAGATCGCCGGATTCGACCCGGAGCAGTCCTACGGTTCCTGCCTCGTACTCACATCGGACATCGAAGGACTGCACCGAGCGTTCGCCGCCGGCATGCGCGCCGCGTACGGCAAGGTACTGGTATCCGGAACGCCGCGTATGACCCGACCCAGGGCGCGGAAGAACTACGACGGGTTGGGCGGATTCAGCGTCATCGACCCGGGCGGCAACTGGATCCGCGTCGTTCGGAATGCCGCCACCGCTGCTCCCGCGCCGGCGACCACGCCTGCTGGGCGACTGGCCAAGGCCCTGGCGAACGCTGTCGTGCAGGCCGACTCCAGGGGTGACGTCCGACAGGCTATCCGGATCCTCGACAGCGCATTGGCTCGCCCGCAGGCCGACGACGACCCGGTCGCGCAGGTAGAGGTCCTGGTCTACCGCGCCGAACTGGCGATGGTGCTGCACGACCCAGAGACCACGGCTGAGTTGCTGACCCGCCTCGAACGTGTCGTGCTGAGCAAGGACGAAGCCGAAAGGGCGGCGCCTGCGTTCGAGAACGCCGCCGAACTCGCAGCGGCGCTGCGGTGACTCGGCGTATGCATGCCTTCCTCATCTCGGAAAAGTCGCGCGGTCAACGGCATGCGCGTGCGCCGATCAAGCCGTCCTGCTCGTAACCGGCGACGCAGAAAAGTGCGTCGTGGTCGATGGTGACAGCAGGTCGGATGGAGCCTCGATCCGGGCCACCGAGATTGGGAGCCGTTGCTGCGCCGCGGCGCAGCCGTCGAACTCATGGCCGTCGCACCGTCACCGACCTCGCCGACACTGCGAACGGCTGCTTGCCACGGCAGCCGGGCGAGCGTTATCGGCTCAGGATGTCGCGGAACACCGACGTCCAGCGCGCATCGATGCGCGCCCGCTCCTCCTCGGTGCCCACCGGCAGCACCAGCTCGCCTCCGGCGACCAGGAGCAGGCGGTCCAAGACTCGGAAGTCGGTGCCGGTCTGGCCGGGCTTTGTTGTCTGCCTGATCCTCAGGCAATCAAGACAGCCGGGCGGCTGCGTCAGGTGATGACCACCAGCACGGCCTGACCGTTCGCGGCTGCAGTGCGGTAGAAGCGGCGCAATTCCGTGAAGTGCGACATAAGGTAGTCGAACTCGTCAGTGCCGTTGGTCCAGATGTCCGGGTAGATATCGGCCGCCGCCATGGCGTCCGGGTCGAAGTCGGCGCGCAACATCTCCACCTCCAGTGCATCGAGCGCGGTGGCGACGGCGCGGACGGTGTCCTGGTCGAGCAGCCGAGGCGGACCATAGCCACCATCCTGGCCGATCTCGACGCCGCCGAGGATCGCTGCGCCAGCGCCCTCACCGATCTGCCAGGCAGTGCCGGTCAGTAGGTAGTGGATGCCGTGCCACGACTTGTCCAGGTCCAGCTCAGGCTCAGGCATCTCGACCTCATCGTCGTCGAGATCGCCGTACAGCAGCGCGTCGACCGCCGCCGGGTCGGCACGCACCGCTGCCAACTCCTCGGCCGACAACCGGCGCCCGATCAACACCATGCCCACGCAGCGGCCCATCTCGATCACCGACGTGCTCTCACGCGGTCGGCGCCTTTCGCCAGGCGGCACCGTACCGCAACCTCGATCCGCCCTTGAAGATCAGCAGGCCGTTAGAAGCAACATCCCCGCGCACGGCCGGCGGCAGATGTGCGCACTCGACCGCCAATAACCCCACTCCTCGAACGCGCCGGCGGCGTTGTCGGGCAGCACGAGGTCGAGGTCGGGGACGTCGACGTGCGACTCGTCCCAGTCGATCAGCGCGA
>NZ_JBSWCE010000092.1:0-4004 GCF_056780015.1 Micromonospora sp. R311 | reverse complement strand
GGAGTCGCTCACCAATCAGGGTGAGGATCCACAACACCCACCGGACACCCGGTGAACGTTAGTGGACACCGCACTAGAGTGACAGCGCACCGATTCGGCGCTTCTTCCTCCTGACAGAATCTGCCGGGCCGTCCCGACCTGCACCAGTCGCCTCGCCGCCGCCGTCATGGTCCAGGTCTGGCGGTAGCCGGGCAAACCCTGGTAAAGCGGGTCCTTGATGGCTGCACGGCCGGTCAGGATCCGGAGATCCTGGTCAGGAGCGGGCGAGCCAGCCGGGGACGGTCAGGCCGGACTCGTACGCGAGGATCACCAACTGGGCGCGGTCCCGGACCTGGGTCTTGGTCATGATCCGGCTGACGTGCGTCTTCGCGGTGGCCGGGCTCAGCACCAGCCGCGCCGCGATCTCGTCGTTGGAGAGGCCGGCGGCGACCAGCGCCATCACCTCACGCTCCCGCTCGGTGAGCGCGCTCAGCCGCGGCCCCGGGTCCGGATGCGTGGCCCGGGCGGTGAACTCGGCGATCAGCCGGCGGGTGATCGACGGCGCGATCAGCGCATCGCCGCGGGCCACCACCCGCAGCCCGTGGATCAGCTCCGCCGGCTCGGTGTCCTTGACCAGGAAGCCGCTCGCGCCGGCCCGCAGCGCCCCGTAGACGTAATCGTCCAGGTCGAAGGTGCTCAGGATGACCACACGGACATCCGAGCCGGCGGCGATCTCCCGGGTGGCGGCCAGCCCGTCCAGCCCGGGCATCCGGATGTCCATGAGGACGACGTCCGGCCGCAGGTGCCGGGCGAGCCGCACCGCCTCGGCGCCGTCGGCGGCCTCGCCGACCACCTCGATGCCGTCCTCACCGTCGAGGATGGACCGGAACCCGGCGCGTACCAGGGTCTGGTCGTCGGCGAGCAGCACCCTGATCACGTCGGCGCTCCCGCCGGTACCGGCTGCAGCGGCAGGCGGGCGCACACCCGGAAGCCGCCGTCCGGCCGCGGGCCCGTGGTCAGCGAACCGCCCAGCGCCCGAGCGCGCTCCCCCATGCCGAGGATCCCGTTGCCGGGCGGGCCCGCTGCGCCGGTGCCGTCGTCCTCGACCTCCACCAGCACGTCGTCGCGGTCGGGCCGGACCCGGATCACCGCGGCGGTCGCGCCCGCGTGCCGGGTCACGTTGGTGAGCGCCTCCTGGACGATCCGGTACGCCGCCAGGTCGACCTCCGGCGGCAGCGGCCGGGTTTCGGCCAGCTCGGTGCGGATCTCCAACCCGGCCCGCCCGGCCGTCGTGACCAGCTCGTAGAGGCGGTTCAGCCCGGGCGCGGGCGCGGTCGGCGCCTCACCCTCCCGCCGCAGTATGCCAAGCGTCGTGCGCAACTCGCGCAGCGTCTCCTTGCTCGTCTGTTTGATCGCGCTGAGCGCCTGCGCGGACCGGGCGGGGTCCGGGCGGTGCAGCGCGGCGCTGGCCTGCACGTTGATCAGCGAGAGGTGGTGGCCGAGCACGTCGTGCAGCTCGCGGGCGATGCGCAGCCGCTCCTCGGTGGCCCGGCGCCGGGCCTCCTCCTCCATCCGCTGCTCGGCGGCGAGCGACCGGGCCTGCGCCTCGGCGAGGTAGGCCCGGCGGTTGCGGGTCACGCCGACGATGACCGCGACGAGCCAGCCGGCGTGCAGCAGCGTCGCCCCGTTGACGCTGTTCGGTGTCCTGTTGTAGCTGTCCGCGACGGCGAAGGCGACCACCGAGGCGAGACCGAGCCCGATGGCGACCGCGAGGTGCCCCTCGTCGACGACGGTGTAGAGCGCCACGACGAACACCAGCATGATCGGCCCGGGCCGGTGCAGCAACGCTCCGTACGCGCTGATGGCGGCCAGCGCCACCACACCCACCGCCACCGGATGGCGGCGGCGGACGTACAGTGCGCCGGCGGATGCCAGCACGGCCAGCAGCGCCGCCCATTCAGCGGCGGTGTCGATGCCCCGCGACTGCACCATCAGGCCGAGGAGGGCGACCAGAGCGACGGCGGGCACCACGGCCGTGTCCGCCGCCCGGCCACGCCACGGCCACCTCGACATACGCCGAAGCCTACTTGCTGGCCTTCCACGACATCGCCGCCGGCCGCGAGGAAATCCTCGGCCAGCAGGACTTCCTCGAGCCGCTCGACAGGATCGAGTGCCTGGACGACGAGCCGCCGGTGGTCTTCGCGGCCGAGAATCAGGGCGTCTGGGTGGCGTTGATCGACCCCACCGACGACGATCCGGTCGTCTGGTACGGCGGTGGCCCGGAGCGGCTGTGCGAGCGGGAACGTCTGCGCCATTGGGTGGCTCCCGGACTGGTCACCATGGCCGCCGACCCGTATCGGGACGGCGACCAATTGATCGATGTCTTGACGGGTGAGGCGATATGTGACGTAGTGGATCGAGCGGTTCGCGTCGATATCGGCCCGGGTCGCAACGGGCCGCGACGTCTAGGAGGTCTGTCCGTGTCTTTGTCTCGTCGCCAGTTTCTGTCCCGCTCCGCCGGAGCCGGTCTCGCCGTGGCCGTGGCCGGTTCGGTCGATGCCCTGTTCACCGCGGCACCCGCGCTGGGGGTGTCCGGCCCGGATGTCGGGTACGGTCCGCTCGTGCCTGACCCGGCCGGCATGCTCGACCTGCCGGTGGGCTTCCGCTACACGGTGCTGTCCCGCGAAGGCGCCGTCCGGCCGGACGGCGGCATCGTGCCGAGCCGGTTCGACGGGATGGGTGCCTTCGCCGACAAGGCGCGCGGCACCCGCCTGGTCCGCAACCATGAGTGCTCCCCCACCGCGAAGATCAGGGTCGTGGCTCCGCCGGAACGCACGTACGACCCGGCCGCCGGGGGTGGGACCAGCACGATCATCGTCAACGCATCACGACACGCCGTCTCTGAGCACGTCAGCCTGGGCGGCACGGCCATCAACTGTTCCGGCGGCCAAACCCCGTGGCGCACCTGGCTGACCTGCGAGGAGACCGAAGACAAGGCGGGTGCCCGCGGGTACACGAAGGACCACGGGTTCATCTTCGAGGTTGACCCGTACGACGATGCGCGCAACACCGATCCGACACCGCTGACCGCGATGGGTCGGTTTCAGCACGAGGCAGTCGCGGTCGACCCGCACACCGGCATCGTCTACGAGACCGAGGACGCGTTCGTGGCGCCGCTCGGCAGCTTCTACCGCTTCCTGCCGAACCGGCCGCTCTGCGGTCACGGGAGCCTGCGGGCAGGCGGGGTGCTGCAGGCTCTGCACGTCCCGGACCTGCCGGATCTGTCCGTGGTGACCGAGACGGGCGCGTCCTTCTCCGGCATCGAGTGGCTTGACGTGCCGGACCCGCTGGCGACGACGGAGTCGGTCCGTGCGCAGGACTACGGCAAGCCGATCACCGGTGGGTACAAGATCGAGGGCGCCTGGTGGGGGGAGAAGGACGGCTGCGCCTACTTCGTCTCGTCGTTCGCCCGGCGGGAGTTGGGCTCGGCCCGCGACCACGACGGCCAGGTCTGGCGGTATGACCCCCGAGCCAACACCCTGCGCCTGGAAACCATCTTCACCCGCCCCACGCCGGCACCGGAGAACCCGGAGTTCGACGCCCCGGACAACATCTGCATGTCCCCGTACGGGGGTCTGATGATGTGCGAGGACGGAGTCGGGGACCAGCACATCCTTGGTACGACCGCCGACGGCGAGGTGTTCGTCTTTGCCCGTAACCGGGTCAACGTCGGCACCGCCGAGGACCCGGAGTACGGCGAGCTGGCCGGCGCGACGTTCTCCGCCGACGGCCGGACCATGTTCTTCAACGTCTACAACCCGGGCATCACGTACGCCGTCACCGGCCCCTGGAACCGTCGCCAGGGCTGACGCCCGCAGCCACCGTGCGGTGCTCCCCGGTCCACATGTGGTCGGGGGGCCCGCGGGCGGACTGGGCCGATGGGGCACTGCTAGTGCGGTGTCCACTAACGTTCACCGGGTGTCCGGTGGGTGTTGTGGATCCTCACCCTGATTGGTGAGCGACTC
>NZ_JBSWCE010000091.1:0-4446 GCF_056780015.1 Micromonospora sp. R311 | reverse complement strand
CAACAAGACCGGCGCACCCGTCACCCGGTCACTGATCGCCTACGACCACTGACCGGGATTCGGAACTACTCGTCTAGCGGCCGCACCGCGGTCAGCAGGACGGGGGCTGGTCCAGATCAGACCGCTGCTCCGCGGTCCACTTCTCGACGTCCTCGGCGAGCCGGTCATTCCATCGCCTTTTCCTCCGTCTCGTGTCCAGACGCTGCGACACTGGTCCTGCAGCGATCCACCCCGGCGGCGCCGCACAGAAGGGGAGCCCGCATGACCGACAGGTCTGGCGTGGAAGCCTGGATCCGGGCTTATGAATCTGCCTGGCGGACGGCGGGCACCGGCCAGCTCGACCGGCTCTTCACCACCGACGCCACCTATCAGATGTCGCCGTTCCAGCAGCCGCACCGGGGCCTCGACGCCATCCGCGTGCTGTGGGACGCCGAACGCGCCGGGCCGGACGAGGAATTCGAGATGGACTTCCACATCGTCGCCGTCGACGACCCGCAGGCGGTCGTACGGCTGGAGGTGCGATACGGCGGTCCTCGCCCCCAGGTGTTCCGCGATCTGTGGATCCTCACGTTCGCCCCGGACGGCCGGTGTCTGGCCTTCGAAGAGTGGCCGTTCAGCCCCGAGCCTTCCGCGCCGCACCACACACCCTGACCGTGAGCGCCGGGTGCCAGCGGCGGCCGGGCGCCCCGGCCGCCATACTGCGAAGCCGGACCGCCTACAGCAGGGAGAGACGCGATGGTCGAACTGCCCCGGGATCTGCCGGTGTTCGAGCGCAGCGCGGTGCGGCTGGTGGTGCTCGACGGCGACGACCGGGTGCTGCTGTTCCACACCCGCGACCCGGACCACCCCCGGCTGGGCACCTGGTGGGAGCTGCCCGGCGGGGGCATGGACCCCGGCGAGACCTACCTGGACACGGCGGTGCGGGAGCTGCGCGAGGAGACCGGCATCGTGGCGACCGCCGCGCAGATCGGCCCGCCGACCTGGCGGCGCCGGGCCAGCTTCGTCCACCGGCAGCGGCGCCACCTCCAGGACGAGGTGGTCGTCCCGGTGCGGCTGACCGGACCCGGACCGGACGTGGACGAGGCGCACCGGCTCGACTACGAGCTGGAGGACTACTTCGGCTTCCGGTGGTGGCCGGTCGCCGAGGTGGTGGCCAGCGGCGAGCGGTTCTACCCCGGCCAGCTGCCGGGGCTGCTGACCGCGTTCCTGGCCGGCGAGGAGATCGACGAGCCGTTCGAGCTGTGGTCGTGAGGGCGTCACGCCACCACGCTGGCGGGCCACCGTGTGTGGCGAAACAAGCGGTCAGATCGATCAGGAATCGAGAAGTGCGGGTCAGGATCCGCGCCTAGCATCATGATCATGGACATCACCATTCACACGAGCTTCCTCCCGCATGTCGACCCGGACGCCTCCCTGGCCTTCTACCGCGACGTCCTCGGCTTCGAGGTCCGCAACGACGTCGGACAGGGCAAGATGCGTTGGATCACGGTCGGCCCCGTCAACCAGCCCGACACGTCCATCCTCCTGGCGCCGCCGGCCGTCGACCCAGGGATCACCGAGGACGAGCGCCGCACCATCTCGGAGATGATGGCCAAGGGCACCTACGGCTGGATCCTGCTGGCCACCCGGGACCTCGACGGCACCTTCGAGAAGGTGCAGGCCAGCGACGCCGAGGTCGTCCAGGAGCCGACCGAGCAGCCGTACGGCATCCGCGACTGCGCTTTCCGCGACCCCGCGGGCAACCTGGTCCGCATCCAGGAGCTTCGCTGAGCCGTCCGGTCATCGGTTCAGCCATGATGGCCGGCGTCGCGACACCCGAGAAGAACGCGGCGGCCAGTGCTTCCAGGCCGCTGTCCTCAACCACCCTCGGCGGCCGCATCCGGCAGACGGGCTCGCATTGTCGGCCGCCGAGGCGTTCTTCGCCGAGGGCGAGGTGCGCCCCGGCCGCCGACGAATGCGACGTCCACATCCTCGCCAGGCCGACTACCAGCCTCAATCTGGCCGGCGTCGAGCAGTTGCTCGGCCTGCTCGACCGGCTCGTCGACTCCGGCGAGTCGGGCCTCGTCATCGAGCGCCTCGCCGCCCCTCCCAAATAGCCGAGGTGTGCTCACGTACATCGACGAAAGGAGTTCTCTCATGTGTCACCCCTCGTGGGGGCGCGCACTCGCCGCGGCGCAGCACTTGCGCGACCTCGCGCTGCTGCGCCGCGTCCGCGACCGGATCGACCGGGAGTACGCGCAGCCGTTGGACGTCGAGGCGCTCGCCCGCGGCGTGAACATGTCGGCCGGGCACCTCAGCCGCCAGTTCCGGCTCGCCTACGGCGAGTCGCCGTACGCCTACCTGATGACCCGGCGCATCGAGCGCGCCATGGCGCTGCTGCGTCGTGGCGACCTCAGCGTCACCGAGGTCTGTTCGGGCCCTGTTCCACAACCTGGGGAGGAGTTCACCGCGACGCTGACCCGGGAGCCGCGCCGGCAGGAGGTGCCCGACCTGCGGGACGTCCCGCTCACCGTCCGGCCCGGCTAGCGTCCCGGTGCCGGCGGAGGGGGCGTCCGCGCCGGCCCGGTCTCCCGGTCACCGGTAGCGGGCGCGGCTGATCACGGTGACGTCCTCGCTGCCCGAGCTCGAAGTGGTGGCGCCGCGTGCCGCGGGCCGCCGGGGGACTTCGGCCGGTCGCGATGTACGCCCGACGATCGGCCGTCTCGTGACACGCTGCCGTGGGGGACGACCCGGACGGGAGCGGAAGTAATGACCATCGGTACCGCGGTGAACGGCAGCTGATGGGCCGAGCGGTGATCGTGCTGGCCGCGGTGGTGGCGGCCGTGCTGGTGGACGTGCTCAGCGGCGTACTCGTCAGCCGGATCGCCCGTGGTCGCTACGAATGGCTGCTGGCGCCGCTGCGCCAGGCCTGCCGCCGCCCGACGACGGCCGTTCTGCTACTCGCGGGCCTCTACGCCGCGCTGCCGGGAGGGCCGGGCCGGTGGCTGCGCGAGGGCCGGCACGCCATCCTGCTGGTGCTGATCGGCAGCGTCGCCTTGCTGGTGGTCAGGGCGCTGCACGTCGCCGAGAACGTGGCGTTCAGCCGGCTGCCGGCCGGGGTGGTGGCCGACCGTCGGATCCGCCGCACCCGCACCCAGATCCGGCCGGTGCGAAGGTTGACCTCGACGGCGGTCACGATCGTCGCGATCGGTCTGATCATGACCACCTTCGAGCCGATACGCCTGTTCGGCATCTCGGTGCTCACCTCGGCCGGTGTGATCGGCGCCGTGGTCGGCCTGTCCGCCCGGACCGCGCTGGGCAACGCCTTCGCCGGCATCCAGGTCGCCTTCGCGGACGGCCTCTACGTCGGTGACGTGCTCGTCATCGATGGCGAGTGGGGTCGCGTCGAGGAGGTGAAGCTGACCAACGTGGTGATCCGGCTCTGGGACGACCGCCGGCTCATCCTGCCCACGACCTACTTCACCGAGCGCCCGTTCCAGAACTGGACGCGACACGAGACCCGGGTGGTCGGCAAGGTCCAGATCCACGTCGACCACACCGCCAACCTGGACGACCTGCGCGTCGAGGCACGGCGCCTGATCGAGGCGTCGACGCTGTGGGACCGGCACCAGTGGGTGCTCCAGATGGTCGATGCCAACCCGCAGACCGTCGTCATCCAGCTCCAGGCTTCCGCCGCCGACGGGCCGAGCGCCTGGGACCTCCGCTGCGACCTGCGCGAGGCGATGGTCCGCTACCTGCGGGAGAACCACCCGCAGTGGCTGCCCCGCACCCGCAGCGAGTACAAGCCCTGATTCCGTGCCCGGGATGCGGCATTCGCGTTGCCGACCAGCAGACGGGCCGTTAGACCACCGTGGGGCTGACACGCGACGGAGGTGGGGAACCCGATGCTGGTTGACCTGCTCGCCCAGGACGCCGCCCCGGGAGACCTCATGGCGGCGCGGGTGCAGATGGCCCTGTCCCTGGGCTGGCACATCGTGATCGCCTCGTTCGGCGTCGGCATGCCGGCGGTCACCGTCTTCGCCGAGTGGCGCGGGCTGCGCACCGGGGACCCGACCTTCACCCGGCTGGCGCACCGCTGGGCCAAGGCGATGGGCGTGCTGTTCGCGGTCGGCGCGGTGTCGGGGACCGTCCTGTCGTTCGAGATGGGGCTGCTCTGGCCCGGCCTGATGGGCCGCTTCGGCGACGTGATCGGCCTGCCGTTCGCGTTGGAGGGCATCGCGTTCTTCGTCGAGGCGATCTTCGTCGGGATCTACCTGTACGCCTGGGACCGGGTGCCACCCCGGGCGCACCTGCTCTCCGGACTGCCGGTCTGTGTCGCGGGTGTGGCGTCCGCGTTCTTCGTGGTGTCGGCGAACGCCTGGATGAACCATGTCAAGCCCCGGGTTTGATGGAGAGTTGGTTAGCTGGTTTTCAGGGGTGCGGTGACCGGGTGGGTCATCGCGTGTA
>NZ_JBSWCE010000090.1:0-4599 GCF_056780015.1 Micromonospora sp. R311 | reverse complement strand
CTCGTCCCACAACTTCAGCTCTGTCCGGTCCTCAACCTGGACAGAACACCTCAAGCCGGAACAACGCCGGGGCCGTGGAGGGGCCCCTTGTCGAGGAATGCGCTCCAGGACGTGGTGGATGAGTTGGGAGTTCATTTCCGCGACGCCATGCGCTTGGGGCTGGTTGTGGATGATTCACTGCGACGCCTAGTCGAGGAAAGGCGCAGCAAGGGAGCGACTGGGGCGGGAGCACCGCCGGCCTGGAACAAGGCACTGAATCGCGCGGCCATTGTCGCGGCCGTTGGCGCATGGGAAGCCTATATGGAGCGACTTGCAACCGTCGCGCTGTCAATCATGGATCCGCCCCCGCCAAGCAAAGACTGGGTAACCATATCTGGCTCACGCGGCGAGATTCAGACCCCCAGCCCACGGAACGTGCGAAAATTATTCTGGATGCTCTTTCGGTTCGACCTGCAGGACCATTGGGAGATCGCCGTCCAAGTGTCGAACGCCGACCTCGGGGGCGACGGAACCTGGCGAGTGCACCGCCACTGCCACAAGCGCGAGGGTGCCTCAGCATTCCTGGACGCCATGGTGAAGGTAAGGCACGGATTCGCCCACCAAGACCCCGCTCAGGCGAAGTCGATCGCAGGCATGGCCATCACGGGAGCCGCAGGCCAGGTGACCGTACAATCGCATCACGCCTTCAATGCCATATCCGGCGCTCTTCAGCTATCCATTCAGTCAACTCAGGCAGTTATTGATGAGCTGGGCATCACAGGCCCCTCCCCTTTTTGGCGCAAGGCCCTGAACGCGGTAGACGGTACCAACATCGGCCTCGATTACTGGCTCACGGGAAGCCCCACCGAAGAATTAATCAGGCAGCACTGGCGTGGCTCCTATCCGCTTGTTTCGCCAATTGCGGAAGACGTCGCGCCGATAGCCCAGCTGGACTCGACCGGAACTGACCTGCCGCACATAGTCGGCACTGCCGCCGAATAGAGGGCGACCTAGTTCTGATTCGGGCCGCGCATGTAGCCCACCGAGCCAACCTCGTCCCGAGCGGTTGCCGCTCGATAGCCGAGTGCAGAGTTCCGACAATGTCAGGTCCACATTCCGCTGCCGCTGACGAGTGTCAGAAGCAAGTAGCCGCCGCCGAGCGCTACGGCCGCCAGCGCGGCGGTGAGCAGGGTATGCGTCTGGCCGGTGGCCGCGGCTTGACCGGCGAGGAGCACGCCGACGGCGAGCGCCGCGGCGCCGATGATGGATGTGGGGAGCCGCCTCAAGGCGATATCGATGACGGCGAGCAGCACGCCGGCGTAGAGCACGACGAGCCACACAGCGACCATCAGCAGGCCGCCGGAGCTCAGCTGCCAGGGGAGGCCTGCGGAGGCGGCAGCTAGCCCGAGGCCGCTCAGGCAACGCGGAGTATCCGCCGACGGCACCGGACGCCGCGACGGGGTGAGGCCCTGGCCGTCATCGGCACGGAGCGCGGGGCGTCGGTGTGTGTTCGTAGGCTTGCCACGAACCAGGCGCAGGCGGGCGGTAGTGCCACACCGACCAGTGCACCGCACAACGCGCTGCACCAGAACGGTAACCCGGTCGCCGTGAGATTCACTGGGCGACCGAGTCTACGGGGAGACGCTGCTACGCGTGAGCCGAGAATTCACTCCGGCTCCACATGCACCCAAGCAGCCATAGCGACCGCTTTTCGCTTCAGGCGAAGGTAGACACGGCTTCGAACCATCAGCGCGGCGAGCAGGGGTTCACTAGCGCCCTCTGGCTCGGCGAGATGCGTCCCCGTAGCTGGTTACGCGTTCACCGTGCGCAGGTCGCCGACACGTTCCCCCGGGCGAGCTGACGCTGTTCTTCGGGAAGAGCCGGGGCCTCCGAGGTCCGGAGACGGCCCCGCCGGTCGAACCGCCTGCAGTAACCGGCAGCGTGGCAGCACAGTGCGAGACGTCGCGCCAGCAGTATTCGATGTCGTGGATCTTCGCCCGCGTGCGGTAGCCGATCCCCCGGGATGACGTGGGGGCGGAGATGAGGGCTGTTCAGAGTCTTGGTGGGCGGTGAGCCCGGCCAGGCGTCGTGTCGGGCCGGCGGCTGGGGCGCTGCGACGGCCGGTCGCGCCGATGCTCGCCGCCCCCGTTGACGCGGTGCCCGTCGGTCCGGACCTGGTGTACGAGCCCAAGTGGGACGGTTCTCCAGAGACTTCGAGGTGTCTCAGGGGCGAGACGTCGGCGCGGAGTCAACCTGACCATGCCGACCCACGCGGCTTGATCGAGACCACGGTGATTTGCTACTGGCGGCTCTACGACATCGATGCTGTCGATTTCCGGAGTCGCCTGCACGGGGGTCCGTACTCCTCTGCACGCGTAAGTGAGGAGGGCGGGATCCCGCCAGCCCGTCGGTACAGCGCGGGATCCCGCCCCGGGGCCGGTTAGTTGTCGGTGCTCAGGTGGTCGAGGAGCCAGCCGGTCAGAGCGCGGGTGGCGCCAGCGAGAACGCCGGTGATCACTGCGAGGGTGATCTGGGTGCGGCGCGGCTGGGGGCCATGGGGGTGCTGCGGGGATCGGGTCATCGGATGCTCCCTGGATGTCGGAGACGAAAGCGGAGCCAGCGCCGGCTTGCGTATTCAGATTCGGCCCGTCTCGCGAGGGCTGACCTGAGTGCCGACGAGTGTCGAGCAGCCCGCGACTGGTGGCGGTGGGGCATCATTGGTCGGCGATGAATGCCGACAAGTCCCGACGAGTGCCCCGCCCGCCGACGGCCGCCGCCAAGCGCGCCCCGGTGCGCCGCCCGCGGAAGCTGGCCCGGCCCGAGCTCGACGCCGGGCCGCAGCGCGATGTCCGCGATCTGCTCTACGACCTGCGCGAGAAAGCGGGCAGGCCCACGCTGGAGGATCTGGAGAAGCGGATCGCCTGCGATGACCGCCTCGACGGTTCACCGAAGAAGGACGTGATCCACCAGATCATCTCCCAGGGTGGGCCGGCGGCCCTGGATGATGTCCGCGCGGTCGCCCTGGTGCTGGCGCTGGCCTGTGGCGAGGATAAGTACAAGATCGTCGATCAGGTCACCCAGCTGATGCACTCGTTCGATCGGCCATCGGGGCCGTCGCGAGACGAATCCAGCGATAAGACCTCCGCCCCAGAGCCTCCACCAGCCGCCGACATGACGGCCGTCGTCGTCGCCCGCCCGGAAACCGGCGAGGCCCCCGGGCACTTGTTCGTCGCCGACTGGGTCCCGATGCTCGGCGACGACGTCGCGTTCACCCTGACCGGGATCATCGAGTCCGTACACGTCGAAGTGCCGTTGCTGACCGACTGGCTCACCGCCGAACTCGCCCGACGTTCGGCCTTCGACATTCCGGACGACGACGTGAAGAAGCAGATCCTGCGCCCGGTCCGGATGGCAAAGGGACGGTCGGAAAGGCTGGGACCGGAACTGGTCCGGCTGGCTCGTGCCGCGCATGCCGCGCGTTACACCGACGCCGAGATCCGCACGATCCTGAACCGGGCGCTGTCCTTCAAGGTCAACGGTCTCCTGTCGAGCGCCGATCATCCTGGCTATCCGCATCCGCTCGACCTCGGCGAGATGGCGGCATTCACCTTCGGGTACGCCGAGAAGGACCTGATCGAGCTCGGCTTCAACGCCGGCCGAGGTCGCGGCGGAGTCCGGGCGTACGTCCCGCGCGAGATCCTGCTGAGCTCCCCCGAGCTGATGGAGATCGGCACGCTGCTCGCCCCTGCGGCTTCCTCCGCGTCGGCGAGGCTCTATCGCGCCTGCCAGTCCGCGCAGGACTTCAGCTTCATCGGCCTCGCCGACCAACGGCACCTCTGGACGCACTTCGTCCTGCCCCAAGCCTTCGCTCGCTACCCCTTCGACGCGGTGATTGTCGAGGCCGGCTCCATCCGCGCCTTCGGGCTACCGTGACGGGCTACCTGAGCAACGTCGACACGGTGGGCAGGTGCGTCATGAACGGCCGAGCCCCGGAACGAACTCGTCCGAGGCCACAACGCTTAGCCGATGTCAGCTTGAGGTACACCCCAACACCACAGTCACCACTAGCACCGAAGATCGCCGTGGCCAAGCAGCGCGGCGTTTACACCGGTCGCAAACCCGCGCTCACCTCCGAGCAGGCGCAGCAGTTGCGCGAGCGCGCCGCCGCAGGCGAGCAGAAGTCCGTGCTAGCCCGGGAGTTCGGTATCAGCCGGGAGACGGTCTACAGCTAACTGCGCCCGACTGCCGTCACGGGCTGACCGGCCGGGCAGAGCCGGTCCAGTGCGGCACCGTCCGGCAGGAAGTCGGCGGGGACGCTGCTGTTCTGGAGGAAGGCGATCTCGGGACCAGGGCCAGATTTAGGTCGGCGACGGGTAGCACTCCCTGGCGCATCTGGAGGCGATGAACTCCGTCAACTCGGGGCCGGGATGGAACCATTCGCTGCCAGGTAGGCGCAGGTAGGCGAAGCGCTCATGGAGCTGATCTTCCAGTTGCTTGCGTTCCTTCTTGCGGTCTTCGGCGATGACGTGCAGCACCTTTAGGCCAACGCCGTGAAGTTATGGGCTGATCGGTGTGGTCAAGAGGTTGATGGTGATGGTTGCTTGGTAGGTGCGTCGGTCG
>NZ_JBSWCE010000089.1:0-4671 GCF_056780015.1 Micromonospora sp. R311 | reverse complement strand
TGGACGGGCTTCATGGGTCAACATCGCCAGGCTGCCAACTCCCCGGTGACCGAGCCGCGCTATCGCCCACGCTGCCCAGGACTGAATGAGGATGCAGTCCAAGGTCGGCATTGAATATCCGGTCATGCCGCGATGAGCGCGGTTCCCGCCGATGCGCGTGATTGATAACTCGATCATGTATGGTCGCCGCCATGCGTCCGTCTGCTTTCCCTCGGCTTCGGCCCGCCGCTCGCGCCATCGTGCTGGATGAAAGCGACCGCGTGCTGCTCTGCCGGTTCACCTTCGACAAGCCAGAAGGTCTCGTCGTGGTGTGGGCTACCCCCGGCGGCGGGATCGAGCCTGGAGAGCCCCCACTGTCAGCGCTCCGGCGTGAGCTCATCGAGGAGGTCGGGCTGAAACTGAACACCGACCCGCCGCATGTGTGGCACCAGGAAGTCGTCGCTGCTGGACACGCAGCCGGATACGACGGCGTGATCAACGACTACTTTCTGGTACGCACGACTTCATTCGAACCGCGTGGCGCGATGACCGATAACGAGCTGGCCGATGAAAACGTCAGCGGATTTCGCTGGTGGGCGCAGCAGGAACTCGCGCAGTACCGGGGACCCGACTTATTCGCCCCCCGGGCGCTACCCACCGCCCTAGCAACACTGCTGGCTGAAGGACCGCCTCGGCAACCAACGCCAATGGGGCTCTAGCTCGGCCGAGCAACCGAGCATGTGCAGGCCCCAGCGACCGCGGCGAAGCATCTTCTATGTGGTGGCTTCACTTGTGATCAGCTTGATTCGACACGAAGGTGATCACGCAGAGCCACGGCTCATCTCAAGAGGACAGCCCCTTCCTGGACAGAAGCCATGGGCAGCCGACCCCCGGCAAGTTCGTTGAGCCGTGATTGACCGGCGCCAGAAGGCGTGGCGGGGTGACCGCTGCGGATCGCCGCCGCAGGCAACACCCCGCTGTCGGCTAGCGTGAGGCAATGACGAGTGCCAATCAGGATCGGTGGGCGCAGTGGATACTGCAGCGCCGGGACGCGGGTGATCCGGGCGTCCGGGCGCACGGGGCATCGCTGCTGGCGGCTTATCGCGACGGGGTGCTGGATCGTGCCGCAGTCGCGGCAGGGGATGTGCTGCTCGACGTGGGCACCGGCAACGGCCTGCTTGGCTTCGCCGCGCTGGCCCGGGTGGGCCCGGGCGGGCAGGTCATCTTCAGCGACATCTCCACGGATCTACTCGACGAGTGCCGACTCCGGGCGGCCGCGGGCGGCCTACTGGATCGCTCCCGGTTCGTGCACGCCTCCGCCGACGACCTGCGCGGGGTTCAGGATCAGTCGGTGGACATCGTGACGACCCGGTCGGTGCTCATCTACGTCGAGCGCAAGCAGGCCGCGTTCGCCGAGTTCTTCCGAGTGCTGCGCCCGGGCGGGCGGCTGTCCATCTTCGAGCCAATCAACAGCTTCGGCGTAACCGAGGCAGGCCCCATTCTGTTCGGGTTGGACATGACGCCTATCGCCGACTTGGCGGCGAAGCTACGCCGGGCGTACGAGAGCGTCCCGCAGGCCGAGAACCCGATGCTCAACTTCGACGAGCGCGACCTGCTGCGGTGGGCGCGCGGGGCCGGCTTTGCTTCTGTAGAGCTGGACTACCGGGCAGAGGTCGAGGTGCCGTACCCGTTGCCGACCACCGATTGGGAGGTGCTGAAGAAGACGGCACCCAACCCGCTGGCCCCCACGTATGAGGAGGCGTTGGCGCAAATGCTCACCGATCAGGAGCGCTACCGCTTTGAACACCATGTGCGCGCTGTCTTGGCGGCCGGCACACTCGCCCACAACACACTCGCCACCACGTTCCTCCGCGCCATCCGCCCCTGACGTGTTTAGGGACCGGCCAGCAGTGACGCGGCTCCTCCCCGCTGCGTCGCGAGCCGGGCCACAGGCATCCGCATCTGGCTGCTGACAGCGCGTCCGAGACGAGACGACCGGATCTGCCGAAAAGCGGATGTCCGATCTTGGCGAGCTCCTGTTGACCTCAACCAGAGTTCAGATGCTTCACTGTCGGCCATGAATCTTGAAGGCCTGCGCGTCGCTATCACCGGCGGCGCACGTGACACCGGGCGGCTACTGGCCGAAGCCTTCGCCGAGCGCGGTGCGCAGATCTTCCTCTCGGCCCGCGACCTGGCGGCGGCCGAGCATGTTGCGGGCGCGATCAGCCAGTTGGGGCCGGGTCGGGCTGATGGATTTCGCTGCGACCTCGCCGTAGCGGATTCGGTGCGCGCGTTCGCCGCAGCCTTGGCCGGTCGGACGACCTACCTCGATGTGCTGATCAACAATGGTGCCGCGTACATCGAAGGTGACGACCTGGGAGACGTCTCGGACGACAAGATCGAAAGCGTGGTGGCTGCGGGCGGGACCGGCACCGTGCTGTTGACTAAACATCTGCTGCCGCTGCTGCGGGCATCGTCGCGGCCCGACATCGTCAACATGATCTCCGCTTGCGGCGAGGTGGGGCACCGCCGTTCTGGCGCCCATCCAGGGTTCTACGCCGCCAAGCATGCCCACGCCGGGCTCGCTGAGATCCTGTCGCACCGGCTCCGGCCAGAAGGGATCCGGGTGATTTCGCTGTTTCCGCCGGACTTCGTTCAGGACGGGCCGCGACAGGTGAACAGCGATCTCACCGCGCGGTCGGTCATCGAGTGCGTGCTTTTCGCGGTCGGCCAACCACGAGACTGTTTCATTCGCGAGTTCCACTTCGAGCAGGTACAGCGGCCACACCCCTGAGCACTCGCCGTGCCAGGCAGCCCGAGCCCAGTCGAGGACCCTCGGCAGAGACCCGCGCGCTTGAGACCGCCAGCGCCTGAACCAAGGTCAGGTGCGCGCATCTGCCGCCGTCCGTGCGCGCAGGTAGACGACGAGCCGTCACGCTCGGTGTTCGGCGTCCCGTGGTGCCCGGCATCCTGAACTGCCGAGAACAGTGCGTGTCTGGCCGCACCGGCGTCATGGAGGTCGCGCGCCAGCCGGCGTACCACGGCCAGCAGGTCGCAGCGGCTTCGCCGTAGCCTGCGGTGCTGCTCATGAGCGCCAAGGACTTCTCCGTCCGTGGTGCGGTGATGCTGTGGTGGTCGCGAGTGGTCAGGCTGTGTTCAGCAGAGCCGGGAGTTTGCGCATGTCGTCGAAGACCACCGTGTCCGGGCCTTCCAGCCGGTGCGCGGGGGTCAATCCGCCCGCATAGCCGAAGCAGCGCATCCCGGCGGCGCGGGCCGCTTGGACTCCGTACTGGCTGTCCTCGACCACGACGCACGCCGCGGGTGGGACACCCATCGTCGCCGCCGCGTGCAGGAACAGGTCGGGGGCGGGCTTGCCGTGGGCGACCTCGGTCGCGCTGAAGATGCGGCCGTCGAAGCGGGGATACAGGCCGGTGCGGCCCAGGGTGTGGCGCATCTTCTCGTGCGTACCGCTGGAGGCCACGCACGTCGGCTGGGTGATCTCATCGAGCGCGTCGTTGATCCCGTCGACGGCGGTCAGTCCGGCGTCCACCGCTTGGCGGTGTGCTAGGTCGAACCGGTCCGCCCAAGTGGCAGCCGCGGCCTGTCCGAGGCGGGCCGCAAACTGTTCACCGATGGACGTGCTGGACCGGCCGATGAAGAGCTCGATGACCTCTGCCTCAGTCAGTGGCCAGCCCAGTTCCGCGCCGAGCGCGATGTTGACGCGGACCGCGATGCGCTCGCTGTCGACCAGCACCCCGTCGCAGTCGAAGATGACAAGCCCGATCGGATTGATCATCCGGACAGGCTAGTCGAGTGGGTGGGGCGAACCTGGCGGCATCCACGGTCCCCGAAGGCGCCGGATCGCCGTCACCGCCGAGGTGGTGGCCAACTCGGACAGGTCGACCACGTTGCTAGGCAGCACCAGCGGCCGGTGCACGACCGGGGCCGAGAAGGACGCCCGCTTCTGCCGCGACGCGCGCGTTCGACCAGGCTCTCGGACGTCCGACTCTGCCGAGAAGAGTGCGTGGGACTGCAGCATCCCTACTGCGGGGCCTACTCTCGGACAGGCTTGATGCCCCACTTCTCGCAGGCGAACCGCCAGAACAGCGAGACTGCTTCTGGAGCAGGCCGCACGATCCGGTCGTCCCAGCCCGTTGCAGCGCAATGCTCGATCAAGACGTCCTGAGAGTCGGGGTCGTCGGATGGCTGCGGCCGGACCCAGATGACATCGATCGGGCCGGCGTCCGGTATCGGTGTCGTTGTTACGGCCAGGTCATGCATCGACATGAAGCCGGCCATCCGGTCCGCAGCGCAAGCCCGGATGCTGGCCACCACGTCGGCCATGACGGGAGAATGCGGGGCAGTCCACTCCGAAACGCGGTCGGCGATCCGCTGCCAGCTGACCGCATCGAAGCCGTGGAGCGCTCGCGAGTTGATGCGCATCCGAACAGCATGGCATCCAGGACCCAAGATCTCGTCAGCGCTCCATCATGCGGATATCTCGCCACCGGACGGCCGCGGTCGGGTGCACGGATCTGCCGCTGACCGGGCGTTGGCGAGCCACGTGGAAGACGTCCGACTTTGCCGAGAACAGTGATGTTCAGAACGGCTGGCGGGGTCGCGTATTCGTTTGGTGCGAGTGCCCGGTTGCGAACGCGGGCCGGTCACGGTCTGTTATCGGATGGCTGGTCT
>NZ_JBSWCE010000088.1:0-5220 GCF_056780015.1 Micromonospora sp. R311 | reverse complement strand
CTCGTCCCACAACTTCAGCTCTGTCCGGTCCTCAACCTGGACAGAACACCTCAAGCCGGAACAACGCCGGGGCCGTGGGGTAGGCCCCAGTCTCCCCGGTGGCTGGAGCGGCACCGCACTCCGCCCAAGAGGCCGCGACATGCTGCCACGATGATCGAAACCTTACACTGTGCGACGCACTGCGTTCTGGGTGCCTTCATTGCCACTCTTGTCGTCTTCGGCTTTAGCCTCGAGATGTTCGACAAGAGACTGTGGGCCGAATTCGTGGGCGATTATGTAGCCGCAGTGATGGTAGGCCTTGCCTTCCGCTACTCCAATGAGGCTGACACGGGTGGTCGAAGAGCGTGGGCCGCAATGCGGAAGTTCCTCAGGGGAGATCTGCTGGGCGTGTCCGCCTTCGAGTTCGCCCTCTTGGGTTGGCTGGCGATAATGGAGTTTATGGTGTTCCACGAGACCCTGAAGCCTAGTAGTCCGGTGTTCTGGCTCATTGTCCAGATCGGGTTGATCATCGGCTTCTTTGCCGCTTGGCCGCCAACCCTGTGGCTGATCCGCCGCGGCGTTAAAGAGGACCTGCTGGGCACGCCGCAGTAGGTGGGTGTGCTGCGCCGACGCCCGTGGGGCTGTTCCGTCCGAGCGCGCCTCGGACGGTGATCCTCTGGTGGTGAGTGCCGGATCGTTCGGCCGATTCGCTACGGCGCGTCCAGCTCGGTCAGCAGGTTGCCGCCGGCGCAGTCGAGGAAGGCATCCAACTGCGTTGCCCTCTGCGTGACCCGGAGCGGGTTCGGCCTTGCACCGAGCCCGCCCCTCCAACTCCACTCGATCCTGACCGCGAGCGGTGACAACGTTCACCCGATTCGGCGTACGCCCTCGCCCGCAAACGTCAGGAACTTGAGCCGGGCCCTTGTCATGCCACTAACGCTGCAGGGTCAGCAGACCGGCCGGTACGGCAGGAGGCCGTAGTCGCCGCCGGAGCTGGGGGAACGTCCCTTGGGCTGCCAACGTTGGTGGCTGGTTGACAACCTTTGACAGTGTCTTGTGCCCCCTGTGTGCCCCACACCGCCGGAGACGGCCGCCGTCCGAACCGGAGTCGTGGACCATCAAGCACTTCTCGCAAGCCAACCCAGTCGGCCCCGGCCAAGACAACATCCCGGCGCTGCTACGCCGCATCGCAGACAGCATCGAACAACGGCCCGGCATCGAGGTCCAGGACGTCATCCTGCACAGCGAGGTCACGGCCGACGGTGACTGGTGGTCGGCCACCGTCTACTTCCACCAATCGTCCCTGTAACGGAATCCGGCGTACAGGTCGACTCGTCCGTCGCCCACCAGGTCAAAGCCGTCGCATGGTGGCCAACTTGCTGGTGGTCGTCACTGATCATCCTTGGTCGGCCCTTGATGGCCCAACGACGGCCTAGACACACCCAGGGCGAGCCCTCGCTCGTCAGCTCTGTGCACCACATCCGGTGCTGTCCGAATCCGGCGTCAGGTTCGACTCGTCCGTAGGGCGTTACCGGATGGCGATGTGCAAGCTGCCGCCGTCATCATCACCACCCGACATCGATCAAGCTGGTGCGTTGGAGCTGTTCCTGGGTCTGACGTCAACCGGCTACCGTCAGCCCGTGCTCGATCCCGCAACTGTCTTCGAGAGCTCGGGCCCGCTGGAGGAACGCCGCCCCGTAGCGCCAGCGACTTGACCGCTTCGGTGTTCTCTGGGAGGTCACACCCACTCGCTCGGTCACATCGTCACAGGTCATGGCGCCCTCCTCCCTCCGACGCCAGTGACCACTTCGGACGCGGTGACCACTTCGCCAACCTGCACCCCAATCTGCACCCACCCGCAAGGCATGGACCCTCACAGGGTCCTTACCGCGGTGACCTGCGGATACTTCCCTACCAGGCGAGATAGAGTGCCGTTGACTGCTGTTCGCTGCCGTTGAGTGCAGTTGTGTGAAACAGGACGCTGCACCGCCTCTGACCTGCGAAAACGTGGAGCCGCAGGCAGGGGTGGGTGCAGTTGAATACCGTCCGAAGCCGTTGGACGCAGTTCACAGCCGTTCAGTGCACCCAGCTGCTCCCAACCTGCTCCCCCGAACCGGCCCTGCATCGGACGGCCGACGTCGGGATCGTGAGCTGCCAGCCCAGCAGCTTGGCGGCTGGCACCAGCGCTGACTCCTGCAGCCGCATCGGATTGCAAAGCACGTTCACGAACGCCGCGCCTGTCAGCGGCAGATCCGGACGGCATGTCAGGGCTGCGTCCGTCGGTGCGGATAGCCGCCGGCATGATCGGCGAGAATGGCGGCATGTATGCGCACGACGACTGGTGGAACGCGCTGAGCCCGCAGCTGCGGGACCGGATCGACGGGCTGCTGTGCGCGCGTCGGCTGATCGCGGCTGTCGTCCTCCTGCGTCGGGAAGGCGGACTGCAGCCGCCGCCCGGTCTGTACCAGGCCCAGGATCTGCTGATCGAGCGGCGCGCCGAACTGGACCGGCGGGGTCTCGTCGAGCCGGAGCCAGCGCCACCGACGACCGCGCAGCTGATCGAGAAGGCGGCCGCCATCACCGCACCGGTCGTCGCCGTCGAAGCACTGTGGGACGGTGACACGCAGGGCTGGTGCGTCGACCTGGTCGCGGTCGTCCGGCGGCCGGGCCGCCACCATGACCGCTTCGACGAGGTGCCGTTGACGGTGCTGCGGCACGGCGGTGACATCCGCCTGTTCAACGGCCAGGTGCCGCCCTGGCCCGAGGCGCGGCAGGCAACCGAGCAGGGGCAGGCTGTCGCCCAGCATGTCGGTGTGCCGTTCCATTTCACCAGCCCGGAAGCGCCGGGCGTCGATCTTCCACGCTGGTGGGACACGCGCAGCCCACCTAAACCGGTAGAGCACCCGTGGCCATCGGCAGCGTCCCGTCACACCGGCGCTCATCGGCAAAGTCGTGCCTCCGTAACGCGCGATCAGCGGCATGAGCGGGCGCTTCGCCACACCGATCACTGTTGGCCGCGGCTATGAGGGGAACAGCTTCCAGTGCCCCTCGGAGACGACCTCGACGGTTCCGTCGGTCACCTTGATGGCCGTCTGGTCGTCGATTGCGTACGCCGGACCGGCGATCTCGGCCGCCCATCTCTCGGCACCAGCCATGGTGTTGTCGGGCTCGAGACCTAGGTGCGGGAAGATCGAGAAGTCGACGACCCCCAGTGTGTGGTCGTCGGGCGCGGACTGCCACTCGACGAAGTCCGCACCGATCCGGGGGGTCAGCACCATGCTCCCAGCACTCAACCCCACCCAGACGGTGTCCCGCAGCGACGGCAGGAGGTCCGCCAGCCCGGACTGCCGCATCCAGTGGCACAGGTACGTCGCATCGCCGCCGGCCACGAGCATGACGTCAGCCTCCCGGACCCAGGGGACCCACCGCTCCTCGCCGATGCTGGGCAGCGCTGTCAGCTCGAGGACGCCCAGCGACTTCCAGCCCAGGTCGCACATGGGTAGCGGCGTCTGACCGGTGATGAAGCGCCAGGCCGAGGCTGGCCCGCCCATGGGGTGGCACGCCGTAGGGATACAGAGGGCACTGGAGTCGGCGATCGGCTTGCCCAGCAGGTCGACCAGCGCATCGCGGATGCTCGGGTTCTGGACGCCCGCGGACGTGAGAAGAAGCTTCACGCTTGCCTCCTGTACGTAGCGGTCATGACGCTCTGCTCGAGAGTCGGGAGATCGGTGCATGGAAAGACAGACTGGACACCATAGCGAAACTCATCGCCGTTGCGACCCCTCAAGCCCCCCCCGCACGCACATCGGCTACTTGTTTAATTGACCTGCGACCGTGGCCCGGCCAGGCCTCGGTCGAGGCGCCCGGGCTGCCGCTCTCAATTCGGCTGCCCATGCTGGTCGTGTGGCTCTCATCCGCCTCGTTATGAGCGGGCCGCCGCCCCCGTCACGTCAAGACGGCCTTGACGCAAGACGGACGCTGCCGGAACCGGCTGAGTCGGCTTTCGTGTCACGGACGCCCGGCGGACACCGCCACAGCAGCGCAGTTGACCCAACCTCGTCCGGCACGTGTCGGCTCCGCCTGAAAACTGACCACGTGGTTCCGGCTGAATCCGGACCACCTCCTGAAGCATCGGGAGGTGCTGAGCGTGGAGGACTGGGCGGAGATCCGGCGGCTGCGGCGGTCGGAGGGCATGGCGATCCAGGCCATCGCACGGCGGTTGAAGATGTCGCGCAACACCGTGAAGAAGGCCCTGGCCAGTGACGAGCCGCCGCGGTATCGGCGGGCGGCGAAGGGTTCGATCGTGGATGCGGTCGAGCCGCAGATTCGGGCGTTGTTGGCGGAGTTCCCGGACATGCCTTCGACGGTGATCATGGAACGGGTCGGGTGGGTCCGCGGCAAGACGGTGTTCTGCGATCGGGTCCAGCAGTTGCGGCCGTTGTTCCAGCGCCCTGATCCGGCGCAACGCACCGACTATCTGCCGGGTGAGCTGGCGCAGTGCGATCTGTGGTTCCCGCCGGCGGACGTGCCGTTGGGGTTCGGGCAGACCGGCCGACCACCGGTGCTGGTGGTGGTGTGCGGGTATTCGCGGTGGCTGTCGGCGGTGATGATTCCGTCGCGGCAGTCGGCGGATCTGCTGGCCGGGCACTGGACGCTCATCGCCGGCTGGGATCGGGTGCCGAAGGCGCTGGTGTGGGGCAACGAGTCCGCGGTGGGGCAGTGGCGGGCCGGCAGGCCGCAGTTGACCGAGGCGATGAACGCCTTCCGCGGCACCCTCGGCATCCGCGTGATTCAGTGCCGGCCGGCGGACCCGGAGGCCAAGGGTCTGGTCGAGCGGCCAACGGCTATCTCGAGACGTCGTTCCTGCCGGGGCGCCGGTTCGGTTCACCGCAGGACTTCAACGCCCAGCTGACCGACTGGCTGGTCCGGGCGAACAACCGCCGGCATCGGGTGTTGGGCTGCCGTCCGGTGGACCGGTGGGAGGCTGACCGGGCGGCGATGGTGCCGCTTCCGCCGGTCGCGCCGGTGGTCGGCTGGCGGCAGACGACGCGGTTGCCGCGGGATCATTACGTCCGTCTGGACAGCAACGACTATTCGGTGCACCCGTCGGCGGTGGGACGACGAGTGGAGGTCAAGGCTGACGCCGACTGGGTGCAGGTGTTCTGCCGGGTGGTGTAGAAGCTGACCTGCTTCGGCGTGCCGCCGGGATAGAGGTGGGTCATCGCGTGAGTCTCTGTGTGA
>NZ_JBSWCE010000087.1:0-5367 GCF_056780015.1 Micromonospora sp. R311 | reverse complement strand
CCGGATGGTGTGTGGTTGTTCTTTGAGAACTCAACAGGGTGCTTGATAAGCCAGTGCCAATTTGATTGATACCCCGGACTGGCTGGTCATCTTCGGGTGGCTGGTTGGTTGGGATTCCTTTGGCAACTTTTTTGTTGTCGGGATTGCTGTTCGACAAGTTTTTGTTGGAGAGTTTGATCCTGGCTCAGGACGAACGCTGGCGGCGTGCTTAACACATGCAAGTCGAGCGGAAAGGCCCTTCGGGGTACTCGAGCGGCGAACGGGTGAGTAACACGTGAGCAACCTGCCCTAGGCTTTGGGATAACCCCGGGAAACCGGGGCTAATACCGAATAGGACCCGCGATCGCATGGTTGTGGGTGGAAAGTTTTTCGGCCTGGGATGGGCTCGCGGCCTATCAGCTTGTTGGTGGGGTGATGGCCTACCAAGGCGACGACGGGTAGCCGGCCTGAGAGGGCGACCGGCCACACTGGGACTGAGACACGGCCCAGACTCCTACGGGAGGCAGCAGTGGGGAATATTGCACAATGGGCGGAAGCCTGATGCAGCGACGCCGCGTGAGGGATGACGGCCTTCGGGTTGTAAACCTCTTTCAGCAGGGACGAAGCGCAAGTGACGGTACCTGCAGAAGAAGCGCCGGCCAACTACGTGCCAGCAGCCGCGGTAAGACGTAGGGCGCGAGCGTTGTCCGGATTTATTGGGCGTAAAGAGCTCGTAGGCGGCTTGTCGCGTCGACTGTGAAAACCCGCAGCTCAACTGCGGGCCTGCAGTCGATACGGGCAGGCTAGAGTTCGGTAGGGGAGACTGGAATTCCTGGTGTAGCGGTGAAATGCGCAGATATCAGGAGGAACACCGGTGGCGAAGGCGGGTCTCTGGGCCGATACTGACGCTGAGGAGCGAAAGCGTGGGGAGCGAACAGGATTAGATACCCTGGTAGTCCACGCTGTAAACGTTGGGCGCTAGGTGTGGGGGGCCTCTCCGGTTCCCTGTGCCGCAGCTAACGCATTAAGCGCCCCGCCTGGGGAGTACGGCCGCAAGGCTAAAACTCAAAGGAATTGACGGGGGCCCGCACAAGCGGCGGAGCATGCGGATTAATTCGATGCAACGCGAAGAACCTTACCTGGGTTTGACATGGCCGCAAAACCGGCAGAGATGTCGGGTCCTTCGGGGGCGGTCACAGGTGGTGCATGGCTGTCGTCAGCTCGTGTCGTGAGATGTTGGGTTAAGTCCCGCAACGAGCGCAACCCTCGTTCGATGTTGCCAGCGCGTTATGGCGGGGACTCATCGAAGACTGCCGGGGTCAACTCGGAGGAAGGTGGGGATGACGTCAAGTCATCATGCCCCTTATGTCCAGGGCTTCACGCATGCTACAATGGCCGGTACAATGGGCTGCGATACCGTGAGGTGGAGCGAATCCCAAAAAGCCGGTCTCAGTTCGGATCGGGGTCTGCAACTCGACCCCGTGAAGTCGGAGTCGCTAGTAATCGCAGATCAGCAACGCTGCGGTGAATACGTTCCCGGGCCTTGTACACACCGCCCGTCACGTCACGAAAGTCGGCAACACCCGAAGCCGGTGGCCCAACCCCTTGTGGGAGGGAGCCGTCGAAGGTGGGGCTGGCGATTGGGACGAAGTCGTAACAAGGTAGCCGTACCGGAAGGTGCGGCTGGATCACCTCCTTTCTAAGGAGCACCATCCGTTGAAAGACGGTATGGAGCCCGCGCTGCCCGAACGTGGTAGCGGGGTGCTCAATGGCGGAGACACTGGTTAGTCGGATGCCGGCAACGGCCGGGACGCCTAGTACAGCCACTTCGGTGGTGGGAACGGTTGGTCTCTGGTGCGGCTGGGGTTCGGCGCTAAGCACCCTGTTGGGTCCTGAAGGAACAACCCTCGGGTTGGTCTTCAGAGCCTTTGAGCAGAGCTTGTTTGAGTTCTGTGGGCTGCCAGGCATGGCCTGGCCTCGCATACCGGCCACTTGCGGGTGGTGTTTGGTGTGGGGCGTTTCGGGTTGTGGGTTGGTCGTTGGTTGAGAATTGCACAGTGGACGCGAGCATCTTTGTGGTCAAGTTGTCAAGGGCGAACGGTGGATGCCTTGGCACCAGGAGCCGATGAAGGACGTGGGAGGCCGCGATAGGCCTGGGGGAGCTGTCAACCGAGCTGTGATCCCAGGGTGTCCGAATGGGGAAACCTGGCATCAGTCATGTGATGTCACCCGCACCTGAACACATAGGGTGTGTGGGGGGAACGCGGGGAAGTGAAACATCTCAGTACCCGTAGGAAGAGAAAACAAAGAGTGATTCCGTGAGTAGTGGCGAGCGAAAGCGGATCGAGGCTAAACCGGCTGCGTGTGATACCTGTCAGGGGTTGCGTGGTCGGGGTTGTGGGACCCCGCTGAGTGTACTGACATGCACTCGAGGAGTTACAAAGTCAGTGGCTAGTCGAACAGTCTGGAAAGGCTGACCGTAGACGGTGATAGTCCGGTAGGTGAAAGTTGCTGATCTCCTGTGGGTGTTCCCGAGTAGCGGCGGACTCCTGAAATCTGCCGTGAATCTGCCAGGACCACCTGGTAAGCCTAAATACTTCCTGGTGACCGATAGCGGACGAGTACCGTGAGGGAATGGTGAAAAGTACCCCGGGAGGGGAGTGAAATAGTACCTGAAACCGTTCGCCTACAATCCGTCGGAGCCTTTAGGGGTGACGGCGTGCCTTTTGAAGAATGAGCCTGCGAGTTAGTGGCATGTGGCGAGGTTAACCCGTGTGGGGGAGCCGTAGCGAAAGCGAGTCTGAATAGGGCGATTCAGTCGCGTGTCCTAGACCCGAAGCGGAGTGATCTAGCCATGGGCAGGCTGAAGCGCGGGTAAGACCGCGTGGAGGGCCGAACCCACCAACGTTGAAAAGTTGGGGGATGACCTGTGGTTAGGGGTGAAAGGCCAATCAAACTCCGTGATAGCTGGTTCTCCCCGAAATGCATTTAGGTGCAGCGTCGCGTGTTTCTTGCCGGAGGTAGAGCACTGGATGGTCTAGGGGGCCCACAAGCTTACCGAAATCAGCCAAACTCCGAATGCCGGTAAGTGAGAGCGCGGCAGTGAGACTGCGGGGGATAAGCTTCGTAGTCGAGAGGGAAACAGCCCAGATCACCAGCTAAGGCCCCTAAGCGTGTGCTAAGTGGAAAAGGATGTGGGGTCGCATAGACAACCAGGAGGTTGGCTTAGAAGCAGCCACCCTTTAAAGAGTGCGTAATAGCTCACTGGTCAAGTGGTTCCGCGCCGACAATGTAGCGGGGCTCAAGCACACCGCCGAAGCTGTGGCACTCACACAATGACTTCGCCGGCGCCTTCGGGTGTTGGTGCAGGTGTGTGGGTGGGTAGGGGAGCGTCGTGCCGGGGGTGAAGCAGCGGGGTGACCCAGTTGTGGACGCGGCACGAGTGAGAATGCAGGCATGAGTAGCGAAAGAAGGGTGAGAAACCCTTCCGCCGGATGACCAAGGGTTCCAGGGCCAGGCTAATCCGCCCTGGGTGAGTCGGGACCTAAGGCGAGGCCGAGAGGCGTAGTCGATGGACAACGGGTTGATATTCCCGTACCCGCGAAAGAGCGACCCTGACGAACCTCGTTGTGCTAACCACCCAAACCATCCAAGACCTTCGGGTTGAGGGTGGGGAGCGTGGGAACCTGGCGGGTAGTAGTCAAGCGATGGGGTGACGCAGGAAGGTAGCTGATCCCGGCCGGTGGTTGTGCCGGGGTAAGCGTGTAGGCCGTACCATAGGCAAATCCGTGGTGCATATAGGCTGAGACGTGATGCCGAGCCGATTCAGGTGAAGTCAGTGATCCTATGCTGCCGAGAAAAGCCTCTAGCGAGTTCTGAGCGGCCCGTACCCCAAACCGACACAGGTGGTCAGGTAGAGAATACCGAGGCGATCGGGCGAACTGTGGTTAAGGAACTCGGCAAATTGCCCCCGTAACTTAGGGAGAAGGGGGGCCGGAGACGTGAAGCCCCGCGCGGGTGGAGCGTTGTATGGCCGCAGAGAGCAGGGGGAAGCGACTGTTTACTAAAAACACAGGTCCATGCGAAGAAGTAATTCGATGTATATGGACTGACGCCTGCCCGGTGCTGGAACGTTAAGGGGACCTGTTAGCTCTTTCGGGGGCGAAGCGGAGAACTTAAGCGCCAGTAAACGGCGGTGGTAACTATAACCATCCTAAGGTAGCGAAATTCCTTGTCGGGTAAGTTCCGACCTGCACGAATGGCGTAACGACTTCCCCACTGTCTCAACCACAGGCCCGGCGAAATTGCACTACGAGTAAAGATGCTCGTTACGCGCGGCAGGACGGAAAGACCCCGGGACCTTTACTATAGCTTGACATTGGTATCCGAATTAGCTTGTGTAGGATAGGTGGGAGCCGGTGAAGTCCATACGCCAGTATGGGTGGAGGCAATCTTGAAATACCACTCTGGTTGATTTGGGTATCTAACTTCGGACCGTTATCCGGTTCAGGGACAGTGTCTGGTGGGTAGTTTAACTGGGGCGGTTGCCTCCTAAAGGGTAACGGAGGCGCCCAAAGGTTCCCTCAGCCTGGTTGGCAATCAGGTGTTGAGTGCAAGTACACAAGGGAGCTTGACTGTGAGACTGACAGGTCGAGCAGGGACGAAAGTCGGGACTAGTGATCCGGCACTTGCGTGTGGAAGCGGTGTCGCTCAACGGATAAAAGGTACCCCGGGGATAACAGGCTGATCTTCCCCAAGAGTCCATATCGACGGGATGGTTTGGCACCTCGATGTCGGCTCGTCGCATCCTGGGGCTGTAGCAGGTCCCAAGGGTTGGGCTGTTCGCCCATTAAAGCGGTACGCGAGCTGGGTTTAGAACGTCGTGAGACAGTTCGGTCCCTATCCGCCGCGCGCGTAGGATACTTGAGAAGGGCTGTCCCTAGTACGAGAGGACCGGGACGGACGAACCTCTGGTGTGCCAGTTGTCCCGCCAGGGGCACGGCTGGTTAGCTACGTTCGGAAGGGATAACCGCTGAAAGCATCTAAGCGGGAAGCTCGCTTCAAGATGAGGTATCCCACCACCCTTTGGGTGGGTAAGGCCCCCAGCTAGACGACTGGGTTGATAGGCCGGAAATGTAAGCCCGGTAACGGGTTCAGTTGACCGGTACTAATAGGCCGAGGACTTGACTACAAAGCTGCTACGCGTCCACTGTGCAACTCCCGACAAACGAACACCCCATCAGTGTGGTGTTTGACAAGTCGATAGAGTTACGGCGGTCATGGCGGAGGGGAAACGCCCGGTCACATTCCGAACCCGGAAGCTAAGCCCTCCAGCGCCGATGGTACTGCACTCGGGAGGGTGTGGGAGAGTAGGACACCGCCGGACAA
>NZ_JBSWCE010000086.1:0-5500 GCF_056780015.1 Micromonospora sp. R311 | reverse complement strand
GGGGGGGCGGGCGGATCTTGACGGGGGCTGCGGGGTCATGATCGGGTCTTGGGATGAGGGAGCAGTGGCGGGCGCAGTTCGACGCGGAGGTGAGCTTCGCCAACGGCGGCGGGCTGCGGACAGAGGGGTTCCGGCTGGACATCCCCGGCCGGGAGATCAGCGACGCGGACCTGGGCGCGCTCCTGGTCCGGCACCTCGGCCTGCTGATGGTCGCCGAGGTCCGGATCGGCAACAAGACGATCATCCAGGAGCCGCACAAGGGCGGTCGCGGGGTGGCCGCCGCCGAGGCGGGTGCCGATGCGGCGGCCGGCTCGGGTGCGCCCGGCGCCGGGCGGCGGCTGGTCGAGCTGAGCCACGTGATCAGCGACGGGATGGTCACCCTGCCCGGCTGGCCGGCGCCGCGGATCGGTGACTGGCTGACCTTCGCCGAGTCCCGGGCGAACTACGCGCCGGGCACCGAGTTCCGGGTCGCCCGGATCGACATGATCGCCAACACCGGCACCTACCTGGACACCCCGGCGCACCGCTGGGCCGACGGCGCCGACCTGTCCGGCGTGCCACTGGACCGCCTCGCCGACCTGCCCGGCGTCGTCGTCCGGCTGCCCGCCGGCACCCGGGCGATCGACCGGCTGATGCTGGCCCCGTACGACGTCGCGGGGCGCGCGGTGCTGCTGCACACCGGTTGGGACGCGCACTTCGGCACCGACCGGTACGGCGCGCCGGAGGCGCCCCACCTCACCGGGGACGCCGCCCGGGCACTGGCCGACGCGGGCGCGGCGCTGGTCGGCATCGACTCGATCAACATCGACGACATGACCCCGGCGGCCGGCGGCGAACGCCCCGCGCACAGCACCCTGCTGGCCGCCGGCATCCCGATCGTGGAACACCTGACCGGCCTGGGTGAGCTGCCCCCGGAGGGCTTCCGGTTCACCGCCGCCCCACCGCGGGTCGCCGGCATGGGCACCTTCCCGGTCCGCGCCTTCGCCCTCGTCGACGCCTGACACACGGGTCACCGGCGCAGCCGGCATCCTCGGGGACGGTGCTGCCTCGGATCGCGGGGAGGCAGCAACTTTCCCGAAGGTGCCGGTCCCCGACGTACGCGGGCTCGGGCACTCCCGCGAGCTGATTAGTAGCGGACCGAGATGCGGCGGTCGACGGCGTCGACGCGGATCTCGCCGCCGTACGGGACGATCAGTTGCGGGTCGGTGTGGCCCAGGTCGACGTCGAAGACCAGCACGGCGTCCGGGGCGTACTCGGCGAACGCCCGGGTCACCGCCGCCCGCTGCTCCGCGGCGTACACCTGGCGCTGCTCGGGCGAGAGCGGCCGCTCGAAGTCCCACGCCTTGGCCCGGCCGACCACCGCCCCCGGGAAGGTGGCCAGCAGCCCGCGTTCACCGAGGTTGCGCAGGATCCGGTAGACCTCGGTGGCCGAGGGCAGCTCCTCCGAGGTCTCCATCAGGAAGACCGACCCGGCGAGCTGCTCGACGGGCGCGACCCGGTCGGCGGCGAGCAGCCAGTTCAGCACCTCCAGGTTGCCGCCCCAGGTGCGTCCCTCGACCACCCGGCGGGGCCCCTGCCAGGTCCACCCGGCGCCCGGGAACATCAGCGGCCCGACCGCCAGCGTGGCCGGGTCCCGCCAGTCGTTGGGCTGGTCGCCCCACTCCGTGGCCGGGGTCAGCTCGTACCAGCCGGGGGTGAACAGGGCGGCGCGCAGCGAGTCGAAGGTCAGCGGGTGCGGCGAGCCGGGCCGGCCGAGGTGCACCAGCACGGACCCGCCGTGATAGCCGACGATGCCCAGCCGGTGCAGGTGGTTGAGGACGTTGGTGTTGTCCGAGTAGCCGAAGTAGGGCTTCGGGTTGGCCCGCAGCACCGCGTCGTCCAGGTGCGGGGTGACCGTGATCAGGTCCTCGCCGCCCACGGTGGCCAGCACGGCGGTGATCGACGGGTCGGCGAAGGCGGCGGTGAGGTCCCGGGCCCGGTCGCGCGGGTCGGCGCCCATCACCCGGGTGGTCGGGTACTCCACCGGTTCCAGGCCGAACTCCTCGCGCAGCCGGCGCAGCCCCAGTTCGTACACCTCGGGGAAGAGACCCGGCAGGCCGGCGGAGGGTGAGACCACCGCGACCCGGTCGCCGGGCCGGGGCTTCGGGGGATAGCTGAGCGACGTCATGATCGAACGCTAACTGGCGGGTCGAGCGGTTTCCGGCCGGCGAAGACGCCGGAATCCGGCGAAAACCGCCTTAGGCTGAGGTTCGGGCCCCCTCCTTCCCGTCGGGGCCACGCGGATACGATCCAGGGAGTCGGACAGCGCTGTCCTTCGTACTCGCGTAAGGAGCGCACCGTGACCGACCAGCACGACCACGACGGCCCCGACGCCGCCCTGCGGGCCGACATCCGCCGCCTCGGCACCCTGCTCGGCCAGACCCTGGCCCGCCAGGAGGGCCGCCCGCTGCTCGACCTGGTCGAGGAGATCCGCGCGCTGGTCCGCTCCGACGCCCCCACCGCCGCCCGGCGGCTCGGCGGCCTGGACGTCACCACCGGCACCAAGCTGGCCCGGGCCTTCTCCACCTACTTCCACCTGGCCAACATCACCGAGCAGGTGCACCGGGCCCGTGACCTGCGGCGTCGCCGGGCGATCCAGGGTGGCTGGCTGGACCAGGCGGCCAAGATGATCGCCGAGCGCGGGGTGCCGGCGGAGGAGATCGCCGCGGTGGCCCGCCGGCTCGCGGTCCGGCCGGTGTTCACCGCGCACCCGACGGAGGCGGCCCGCCGGTCGATCCTGTCGAAGCTGCGGGCCATCGCCGACGAGCTGGACGCCGAGACCGCGAACGCGATCCTCTACGGGGCCAGCGACGAGGGGCCGGCCAACCGCCGGCTGGCCGAACTGCTCGACCTGATGTGGCAGACCGACGAGCTGCGGCTGGACCGGCCGGACCCGACCGACGAGGCGCGCAACGCCATCTACTACCTGCGGGACCTGTACGCCGAGGCCGCCCCGCAGGTGCTCGACGACCTCGCCGACACGCTGCGCACCCTCGGCGTGGAGACCTCCCCGACGGCCCGGCCGCTCTCCTTCGGCACCTGGATCGGCGGCGACCGGGACGGCAACCCGTTCGTCACCCCGGCAGTGACCCGCGACGTGCTGACCATCCAGCACGAGCACGGCATCGCGGCCACCGAGAAGGCGATGGACCACCTGATCAACGAGGTCTCGGTGTCCCGCCGGCTGCGCGGGGTGTCGCTGGACCTCTCCGCCAGCCTCGCCACCGACCTGGACGCGCTGCCCGAGGTGGCGCCGCGGTTCCGGCGGGTCAACGCCGAGGAGCCCTACCGGCTCAAGGCCCGCTGCGTGAAGGCCAAGCTGGCCAACACCCGGCAGCGGCTGCGGCAGGGCACCGCGCACGTACCCGGGCGGGACTACCGCGGCTCCGCCGAGCTGATCGCCGACCTGGAGCTGCTGCGCGCCTCGCTGGCCCGCAACTCCGGCCAGCTCACCGCGGTGGGCCGGCTCGCCTCCACGATCCGCACCGTCTCCGCGTTCGGGCTGCACCTGGCGACCATGGACGTGCGCGAGCACGCCGAGGCGCACCACGCGGTGCTGGCCCAGCTCTACGCGGCCGTCGGCGAGGTCTCCGACTACCCGTCGCTGACCCGGCTGGAACGCACCAAGCTGCTCGCCGACGAGCTGGCCGGCCGCCGGCCGCTGTCCACCCTGGACACCCCGCTCACCGAGGCGGCACGCAAGACGTTCGACGTGTTCGGCACCATCCGCGAGGCGCAGGACCGGTTCGGCAACGAGGTCATCGAGTCGTACATCATCTCGATGACCCTCGGCGTGGACGACGTGCTCGCCGCGGTGGTGCTGGCCCGCGAGGCCGGCCTGGTCGACGTGCACAGCGGCCGGGCCCGGATCGGCTTCGTCCCGCTGCTGGAGACGCCGGCCGAGCTGAACGCCGGCGGCGACCTCCTCGACGAGCTGCTCTCGCTGCCCGCGTACCGCGCGCTGGTCGCCGCCGGCGGCGACGTGCAGGAGGTCATGCTCGGCTACTCGGACTCCAACAAGGAGGCCGGCATCACCACCAGCCAGTGGTCGATCCACCGGGCCCAGCGCGCGCTGCGCGACGTGGCCGCCCGGCACGGCGTGCACCTGCGGCTCTTCCACGGCCGGGGCGGCACGGTGGGTCGCGGCGGCGGGCCGACGCACGAGGCCATCCTGGCCCAGCCGTACGGCACCCTGGACGGCGCGATCAAGGTCACCGAGCAGGGTGAGGTCATCTCCGACAAGTACACGCTGCCCTCGCTGGCCCGGGAGAACCTGGAGCTGACGCTGGCCGCCGTGCTGCAGGCGACGCTGCTGCACACCGCCCCGCGGCAGCCCGCCGAGCTGCTGGAACGCTGGGACGCGACGATGGAGCTGGTCTCCGAGTCGGCGTTCCGGTCGTACCGGTCGCTGGTCGAGGACCCGGACCTGCCGGCGTACTTCTGGGCGTCGACGCCGACCGAGCTGCTCGGCGCGTTGAACATCGGCTCCCGTCCGGCGAAGCGCCCGAACACCGGGGCCGGGCTGGCCGGGCTGCGCGCCATCCCGTGGGTGTTCGGCTGGACGCAGACCCGGCAGATCGTCCCCGGCTGGTTCGGGGTCGGCTCCGGGCTGGCCGCGGCCCGGGCCGCCGGCCGGGCGGACGTGCTGGCCGAGATGCACCGCAACTGGCACTTCTTCCGCACGTTCCTGTCCAACGTGGAGATGATGCTGACCAAGACCGACCTCAGCATCGCCCGCCGGTACGTCGAGACGCTGGTGCCGAAGAAGCTGCACCCGATCTTCCACCAGATCGAGCAGGAGTACGAGCTGACCCGGCAGGAGGTGCTGGCGGTGACCGGTGCCCCGGCGCTGCTGGACAGCTCGCCGGTGCTCCAGCGCACCCTCGCCGTGCGGGACACCTACCTGGAGCCGCTGCACCACCTCCAGGTGGCGCTGCTGCGGCAGTACCGCGACTCCGGCGCCGCCGGCCGGGCGGTGGCCACCGCCCCGGGTGGCCGGCGCGCGCCGAGCGACGGCACCGCGCTGGAGCGGGCCCTGCTCACCACGGTCAACGGCATCGCCGCCGGCATGCGCAACACGGGCTGATCCTTCGCCGCCGGTTGGATAGTCCCTCCGGGACGCCGGCCGGCGGTTCCCGCCCCTCAGGCGCCCCGGCCGACCGTCCGGCCCCCGGGGGCCGAATCCGGCCCCGGGCTGGATCCGGCCCCCGGGCGGGGTGCGGCCCCGGGCGGGGTGCGGCCCCCGGGCTGGATCAATGCCGAGTGGATGCGGGCTCCGGGCTCGGACGGCCCCGCTGGATCGCCCTCGGGCTGAATGCGGCTCGTCAGAGGCGGCGGCTGGCAGCCAGGCGTGCCCGCGAGGCTGATACCTGAGAGTCATATTTATGGGTCTTGTGACGGATGTGTGGGTTGGTGGTCATCGGTGGGGTAGCTGGGGTCGGTGGCCGCCGAGGCTGAGCAT
>NZ_JBSWCE010000085.1:0-6457 GCF_056780015.1 Micromonospora sp. R311 | reverse complement strand
CTCGTCCCACAACTTCAGCTCTGTCCGGTCCTCAACCTGGACAGAACACCTCAAGCCGGAACAACGCCGGGGCCGTGACCGAAGGGCGAGGTCGGCGTGCTCTTTTTGCGGATTCCACCGAGTTGGGTCGGCTTAAGGCTCGAGGAAGAATTTGAGAGCGCGCTCGCCGAGGCAACCCGACAAACAAGGAGGATCGGCGCCACTGTTACGGCTATCGATAAAGTGCACTTCGCAACGCCGACAATGGCCTCTGCCACTCGCGTTTTCCACTACTTCGCCACTCCGCATTGCCCAGAGCACATCTGGTCATTTTGCATGCGGCTACGTCAGCTCTGGGATGCTCGCTTAACCCACATGGCACCTAGAGAGCCGTTCTGACGCTTCGCTAGGGAAGCAGTCCCAATGCGGGTCTTCGCGGCGGCCCGACCGCACGGCGAGCGGCACCTACAGGTTGTCGGGGATCATAGATCGAAGCTGCTCACCGATAGGCCGACGATGCACTGCCGGCAGAATGTCGTCTCGCAGGTTCTCGACGAGCTTGTCCTCGTGCCCGGCCACGTGCGCCAGGGCCGCAGCCAGCCCTGTCGCCCCGGCCTTCACTTCCAACGCCCGCTGAATCGAAGCCGTGTCCTCCTCTCGCACTGGCTTCACGCTGATTCGACGTAGCGCGGTGGCGCCGTTGCGAAGCAGGGCAGATTCTTCGTCCGAACACGGGGTCGTGGCAATCTCGATCTCGAAGTCCTCCCAGCCATCCGCGGCCGGGGATGGTGGTGGCGCCTCTGGGCGCTTTCTCACGTTGGCGAGGCCACGCACGTCGGCATGCGCGTGGATCTTGGCGGCGATCGCGGGGACCAGCTGCTGGAGCGAGGCGGCAGTCTGCCGTGCGGCAGGCGTCCCTCCGAGCGCGTCGCGCAGGCCCTCTGCCACGGTCGATCGCTGGTCGTTGCCGGTGTTGGCGAAGCGCAAAAGATATGTGGCGATCGAGGCTAGGTCCGGAGGGCGGGGCTCGGACAGGACCTTCAGCCCATGCGCGATCAGGCGGTCGCGCCACCTGGGATAGGAGCGAGCCATGCCGTCGTCGACGATATCGAGAGCGAGCCGCGGACCGACCGGCACGACGTGACCAAGGCGGTCCTCGGCGTGCTCGTCGATTGTCTCGACGAGTTCGACAAGGGCACCGTGCTGGTGCGACTGAGGGGTCGAGAAGAGCTGACCGGCGGCGAACAACCAGGTGTTGCGCCAGAAGGGACTGGCTGCGGATGCCCTGAGCCGTTGGAGTACGCCTTCGAGCGGGCCCGTCGTCAGGTGCATGGCGGCCATGAGCTCTTGCAGGGACCTGACGTCGAAGCCGTAGCCGTCCTCGCCACGCGGCGCGAGAAGGACGAGCCGTTTGGTGGCCGCGTCGAGGATCTTTTCCAACAGGCCGGCGTCCTTGCCTGAGGGCTTGAACCCAGCTTCGTTCAGAACCTGCCACGCGATCCGCTGCAGTTCGTCCGGTGTGAGAGTGGCGTAGGAGCGGTCGCCGGCCTCACTGCGCACCTGCAGTTCGAATCCGACCCGTTCGTGTAGCTGTTGGATCTGCTGGCCGTGCTCCTGCAGCATCTTGTGCAGGCCAGCGGGCTTGTCGCGTTCTCGTCTGAAGACAGTGTCGTAGTAGCCCCGGAAGAGGCTGTAGCGGTCGGGGGCCAGTTGTCCGGCCCCGTCGATGATGATGGTCAGGATCAGCACCTGCAGCGGGGTGCGCAGCAGGTGCTGCAGGGCCTCGTCTTCCGCCGCCTTGTGCAGGCGGGAGCGCACTCTTTCGACGCGGTCAATGTCCGTGCGAAGTCGGACCCTCGTCGCAAGTTCGCCGTACCGGATGGCCTCGGCGAGATCGAGGTGGTCCAGGTCGATCCGCTCGAAGTGGGTAGGCGCAATGTTCTCGGTATAGCCGACCGGGCGGGTGGTGAGGATGACCAGCAGGTCGCATGCGGCGGCTTCGGCGTCGTGGACGAACTCGGTGACGCGTTCGATCAACCGCTTGCGTACGGCGGGTTCGGTGACTTCGTCGAGCCCGTCGAGTACGAGCAGCCAGGGCCACTTCTGCAACCATGCTTTCAGCGCCCACGGCGTCACCTCGCCGACGTTGGAACGACGCGAGACCTTGTGCGCGATCCACCGCAGCAGGGTCGAGTCGTCGCTGAGCCCTCCTTCCTGCACGTACTCGGCGAGGTCGATGCGCATTGGCCAACGGCGGTGTTTCGGCAGCTCACGGCCGAAGCGCTTCAGGGCGGCGGCGGTGCCTCTGATGACTTCACGGTGCCCCTCACTAAGGTCTGCGGCACCGTTGAGCATGGCTGCGCGGAACACTTGGACGAGGAACTTGGAGATCGTGGTCTTGCCGTTGCCGGGCGCACCGGTGACGATCAGGTGCCAGGGGGCCGGTTGGGTGGTGACGCCGGGCATGAGAACGTGTTCCGCGCGGTCAAGCACATACCTCACGATGCTTGTACGCCCCGTACTGGCTGCGTGGGTGACCGGCAGGTCGATGGCTACATCGTGAACGGGAATCCCGCGGCCGTCCCCGCTACCCGCTTCATCGAAGTAGATAAAGCCCTCACCCATCAGTGTGGTTTTGGCGTGTTCCCTGAGTCCTGGTTCGAGGTGCTTGAGTGGGATGTTGTCGGTGAACTGCGTCAGGGCCGCGAAGACATCGCCGGCGGTAAGGAACCCCGGAAACGCATTGCGGATGCCAGGGTGCACCTTCAGCAGGGCCAGAATCTGGTTGCCGTCCCAGACACGCACCTTCTTGATCCGCTTCAGCCTCGCCAGCCGCGCCTCCCGATCTCTTCTGGCTGCCTTATCAACATCGCGCCTGTCGTCATCAAGGCGTTCGAGATAGCTCGCGATGTTCGCGTTGAGGACATCATGACCACCGACCTCCGGATACGGAGTCAAGGTCACATTCGTGATGATGATCAGGAAGTCGGGGATGGGATTGCGATCTCCCTTGGGATCAGCCCAGCCTTCCAGCTCGCTGCGAACCTGGCCCCACAGCCAGGCCGCGCTCTCCTGGTGACTGCTGGAACGGGTCGCCTTGTGCTTCACCTGCAGGACGGTGTACCCATCCCACGCCTCGCCCGGCTGATCCTCGATTGGCTTCCAGATGAGCGTGCCCCGGTGGTACAGGTCGCGTCCACCGTCACGGCCAGCTCCCATCACCTGCACGCCTGGGCCAAACGAGGCGACCGCAAGGCTGGCAGCGAGATCCTGGAACCCCGTTGGGCCCAACTGCTCCAGGTTGCCGCTCAACCTCACACCTCTTCGACCGCCGCCCGCACTCGGCCCGAGTACCTGCATTACAGCGTACGCAAGCAGTCCGACGATTCCGTGCAGCAAGCCGGCAGCGCCTCATCCGGCCACCGATCGAAGCCGACCTCGTCCACGTCCCGGAAGCTAGGGCAGGAGCATCTGGCCGGGTTGCTGCTCAGGTCCGAGCACGCCGGGCGCAGGTCCAAGCCCCTCCCTACCGCACGCATCCGACGACATGGATGACCAAACCCCTGACTTGTCGACTGGGGTCAGATGCGCGGGTCTGCAGCCCGTAGCGTCAGGGCGCCGGTCGGCACTGGCTCGCAAACCCCTTGCCGCCCGAGGGTTGGCTCTTCAAGAGCGTGCCACGGCTGGCCGGCGTCCGGCCGTGGCGTGGCTCAACAGAGGCGTGCTCAACGATTCCCCAAGTCGGGCTGCCCGCCACGGTGATCCTCGTTCGCTTGGCGGAAGGAACCCGGCTCTCCGTAATCACGATCGGCATCGACCCGTACAAGTTCTCCCTGACCGCTGTCGCCCTCAACGAGACCGGTTACCTGCTGGCGACCAGGCGGATCACCGTCAACGCCGCCGCATACAAAACGCTGACCGCCTGGGCCGCCCGCTGGCCGCAAAGCCCTCGCCGTCGAAGGCGCCGCTGGGCTGGGGCGGGGTATCGCGCAACTACTGGCCGCCGCCGGCGACCTGCTCTCCGAACGCCGCGACGACCTGGCCCGCGAACGCGTCCGGCTGCTCAACCGGCTTCACGTGCTGCTGCGTGACCTGATCCCCGGCGGCGCGGCACTGGACCTTGCCGCGGACAAGGCCGCCGTGCTGCTGCGCAACACCCGGCCGCTCACCGCCACCGACGGATGCCGCCAGTACATGTGACGGTGAGGGATCAGCCTGCTGCGGCAGCCGCCTGTGCCCGCCAAGGTGCGGTCGGATCGGCGAGCGTGTCGGAGACGGCCTGACACCAGATGCGCGCCGCCACGAGCGGTTCTACAACATGCCCGAGCGCGGATCGGGGAGGCGCCGTGACGACCGAGTAGAAGCTGGCGCGGCTCGCTACATGCGCGGTGCCTCACCTCGTCGGGCTAATAAGGGCGGGCCGGTTTCTGGGCCTGTCGAATGAAGTTACAGACCGCCGAAAATCTTGGCCAGAACTACGTCGTGTTCCTGAAAGACGACGATGCTCTGCCCATCGGCGGAGTGGGTCGGATTTTCGCCTCCTCCTGAGGACGCAGTGGTGGCTGCGCGTACGGTCGCCGGGTCCATTGCGAGCAGTTCGGCATGGTAGAGGCTCACGACCGTGTCGGCGATCTGTCGACCGGCGCTGTCGATGTCGCCGGCGTATCGGATGTGTGCTCCGCAGTGGTTGGCCAGCTGCAGCAGGACGTGGTCCACGGCCCGTAATTGCCCACTGGTGCAGGCCAGCGGGATCCGGCTTCGACGGATGAGGGCGATCTCCAGCACGGAGGGGTTTTCCACCACGGTCAGCGGCATCGGCGCCAGGACCGGTGGGGTGGCGATCAGGTCGAGCAGGGTGAGGGCGACGGGCAGGGTCGACTCGCGCAGCCGTCGGTCGATCGGGCCATCGCCGACAGCGTCGACGTTGAGCAGCAGGACGGTGGCCGTCAGCCGATCGGCCAGGATGCCGACGTCGGCGAGTAGGTTCCGGACGAGGTCTGGGCGGGTGGGTTCGGCGCGGCCGGTGAGTTCCGCGACGGCCGCGACCAGCCGGGTGCCGGCGGTCGTGCCGAGGTCGAAGAAGTGCGGGTCGCGTGTGGTGTCGTGAGCGAGTTTGGCCAGCGGTATAGGTGGTGTCGCAGGGATCCAGGTAAGAGCGGCGGCCAGCGCTTCGACGGTGCGGCGGAGGTCGGTGTCGTCGTCGCCGACGCCTGCTGCTCGGATTCGGGCCACCAGTCGCGGCAGATGGGGCAGGCGTTGCTCGGTGTACTGCCACAGCTGCTCACGGCGGGCTTTGGCGGCGCGGTTGGCGAGGCTGCGATTGACGATCGGCTGCCGAGTGGCGCTTTCGACTAACTGTGGCAGGTCGTGGCTCTCGAGGTTGAGAGTCTGTAGCAGTGCCCGTAGCGGGACCGTGGTGACGTCGCCATCGACGGCCACGGCGGAGCGGCGACGGCGGTAGGTGGTGGTGTCCAGCCACGAGCGCAGCGCGGCGACTCCCGTGCGGGACAGGCCACGCACACGGACGGTGGTGACGGCGGCGGGGTCTTCGCCGGCACATAGCCGGTCGTGTACGGCCTGCCACAGTGGGGCGAGGTCCGGGTCGTCTGCCAACAGTCCAACGTCGGTCGGCATGGCTAGCTGCTAAGGGCTTTGGAGCTGGGCGTGAGATCGAAGGTCAGAGGTTGCGGTTCGTCTCGACCGCGCCATAGCCATGGCACGGTGACCCGGTTACGGCCACCGGTGACCAGTTGGTGGACCACGACCTGTTGCACCTCACGTTTGATCATCGGGGTCATCGTGGGGGTGGTCGCGAGCACGTCGAATTTCCACTTCCGCAGCAGGGCGAATACCTGGCGCAGGTTCGGCTCGTCGAACGCGGCGTCGATCTCGTCGATGGACAGCAGGCGCGGGCCTCGGTAGCTGTCGCCGGAGTACATCGACCAGGCGGCGGCCAGCAGGGGCAGCATTGTTGCCAGCCGCGATTCCCCGGTGCTCAGCGACTTCAACGGATTAGATCGGGCGATGACCGGGCGGAACACCTCCTTGCCGTCGTTGCTGAAACTACTGTGGGTGATGTTGATCTTCCATTCGTGCCAGGAGCGGTAGTCGAAGGTGTGAGCGACACGGTCGGTCCAGGCTTCGGCGTTGGCGTCGTCCATGCGTTTCCGCAACACCTCATACATCTGGTTGAAGGTCTCGTCGGACGGTGGGGCGGTGAGTAGCTTGATCATCCGCTGGGCGTCGGAATCCTCGCGCACCGTCCAATCGACTTCGACACCGACCCGTTCCACACCGGTGCGTACGCCGGCAAGCGTTTCACGGATTTGCCGGACCAGGTCCTGGGCCAGTTCCCGGCGGTCTTGGATGTCTCGGCGCAGTTGCGTGAACATGGACGTCTTTGTCAAGCCCCGGGTTTGATGGAGAGTTGGTTAGCTGGTTTTCAGGGGTGCGGTGACCGGGTGGGTCATCGCGTGTA
>NZ_JBSWCE010000084.1:0-7508 GCF_056780015.1 Micromonospora sp. R311 | reverse complement strand
TCCAGGAAACAGCTCAAACCGGTCACAAACTCCTCGGCCTACGGGGTTGACACGGCCCCACTCCTTCAGGGATGACACAGAGGGGTGCCAGAAGCGGATAGGCCAGGCCTCTCCGCCCGCCCCGCGTTCACAACGAGTAGCCAACGATCCAGAGCATCGTGTCACGCATCAAGTGAAGCCACGACGTAACGCATCATGCGGAGTACGACAACCGGCTGCCGGCGGTGCCGTCCCAGGAGATGCTTGACAGCCGGCCTTGGATGCCGAGTCGTTCGCGGCCTGGCAAGCTGTCGCTGTGGACCGTTCGGACATCGAGGTCAGAGAGGCTGTCGAAGGCGACCGCCTGGCGCAGTTGATGGAGTTGTTCGCGTCGGAGTGGTGGACGGCGGACCGAGACCCGGACGACGTGACGGCGATGTTGGTGGCGTCCGATCTTGTCTTCGCCCTGGTTCAGCGGTCGACCGATCGACTGATGGGGTTCGCCCGGGTTCTCACGGATGGTGTCTACCTGGCCGTCGTTCTCGACGTGATCGTTTCGTCGAGCGCCCGACATTCGGGCGTGGGCCACATGTTGCTCGATGCGATCGTCAGCCACCCCCGGTTGGCTGCGGTGCGCAGCATCGAGCTTGTCTGCCAGCCCGAGCTTCTGTCGTTGGGTCGTCGGAGCGGTGCGGGTAGTTTCATGCTTCGGTGACCCCTGAGCAGCTTTCGGTTGTGCGGCAACGGTTGGAGTCGTTCGCTGCGGAGATGTTCGCGCCCATGTCCCGGTCGGACCAGCGGACGAAGGGCGAGTCGTACCTGCGCGGGCTGCTGCTGGACGGGCGGCGGAAGTCGATGCAGCCGATGGCCGAGCGCCTTGGCGTTGACCATCAGGGGTTGCAGCAGTTCGTGACAACCTCGACGTGGGACACCACGGCGGTGCGGATGCGGCTGGCCCGCCAGGCGGTCGACCTCGTCGGGCCGGTGGCGTGGGTGGTGGATGACACCGGCTTCCCGAAAGACGGCAAGGGCTCGCCGGGGGTGGCCCGGCAGTACTCCGGCACCCTGGGCAAGGTCGCCAACTGCCAGATCGGGGTGAGTGTCCACGCGGTCACCGACACCGCGTCGTGCCCCCTCGATTGGCGGCTGTTCCTGCCGAGGGCGTGGGACGACGAGGCAGCCGACGATGACGCCCGCCCGGACGTTGTGACACGCCGTAACCGTTGTGGGATACCGCAAAACGAGCATCACCGTCCGAAGTGGATGATGGTGGTGGAGATGCTCGACGCGCTCGCCCAGCATGGCCTGCGACCGCCACTGCTGGCTGCGGACGCCGGCTACGGCGACAGTAGCCCGTTCCGCGCCGCGCTGGACGAACGCGGGATCGGCTACATCATGCAGGTCAAGGGCGACGCCCTCGCCCATACCGCCGACGCGCACCCGGTGCAGCCTGCCTGGTCCGGTCGTGGTCGCCGGCCCGGCTCCCGCTACCCCGCGCCGGTCAGCCTGGCCGAGCACGTCCAGACCGCAGGCCGTGCCGCCGCGGTCACCGTCACCTGGCGCGAAGGTTCCAAAGGCACCATGACCTCGCAGTTCATCTTCCTGCGCATCCGCCCGGCCGGGCACCGCATCGCCGCCGACGCCGACGGTGTTTTGGCCGAGCGGTGGCTGATCGCGCAGTGGCCCGACGACGAGGCCAGGCCGGTCAAGTACTGGCTGTCCAGCCTGCCCGTCGATACCAACCCCACCGACCTGGTCCGGCTCGGGAAGATCCGCTGGCGAATCGAGCACGACTACCGCGAACTCAAGACCGGTCTCGGCCTGAACCACTTCGAGGGCCGCTCCTGGCTCGGCTGGCACCGCCACGTCACCCTCGTCACCGCCGCGCACCTGTTCATCACCACGCTGCGACTCGACCCAAAAGCGGCTGCGCCGGTCTGACCCTCTACAAGGTGATCCGCGAGCTGCAACTGCTGCTCGCGACCTGGACCGGCGCATGCCCCACATGCCATCAGACGGTGAAACCGTTGCACCGCAACAACCGCCGCCGAACCTAACAAAGCACTACTAGAACCCGCCCCGGAGCCACCTGGTCAGATTTCAGGCGGAGGCGACACGTGTGCTTCTAGACTTCTCAACGGCCATAGCACCATGCTCGCGCCCGGAAGGAAGTTGACCATGCCGAGCTATGACGACACCCCCGATGTCAAGCCTGCCACCGGCGCCCAGGCGCTTCCGACCGGGAGAGGCTATTCACCACTGTCCGACCGTCGGGGCAAGGCCACCGCTGAGGCCACCCCTGACGACGATCAGAGCGAGCCTTTGCCGCCGCCATTGGACGCGCGACGGGTAGAGTCCGAGGACGAGCCGGAGGCCGGTTCCATATGAGCCTCACGATCGTGAACCGCTGTGACGGTCTCGATCTCTACGTCGCGGTCCTCTATGAGGATCGCATGTGCGACGGCAATCCCCCGCCCGACGGAAGTTGGGCCAAAGCTGGATGGTTTCGTGTGCCCGCGTTCCAAACACTGCCGCCGCCGTATCCAGGGGCACCACCTTTGACCTTTGGGGGGCGCAAAGAGGTGCTTACGGGCAGCATCAAAAGACGGTACGTCTACGTGCACGCCAGAGCCTGGGACGGCTCAAACTGGGTAGCTGGCTGGGGAGACAGGGTTCCGAGAAACCTGCCGTTGCAGTACGGGTTCAAGGAGTGCATCTGGTACCTGTTCGACCCGCCCCTTGATCGATGCTGGTTTCTTGAGTTCTATTCACCGACGCAGAACCTGACGGTTGATCTGCACCTCTAGGTCGCCTTCTCAGCGGCATGAGCGGATACGGCGTAACCGATTGGTCGGTATGCACCGAGGCTATTCGATGGCCGCCTTCAAGATCCACGAGGTGAGCCGAGGACGGCCGGGGAGTGCCGCGCGGCCGGTGGACCAGAGCAATACGCGGACCGGGTCACCCCCTGGCGCATCGGGGAAGAGACGGGCAAGCACGGCCTTGCAGAGAGCCTCCGGCGGATGCCAGGCGATTCCGAGCCCCGCGGCGATATCGAAGGTGTGCATCAGCGTTTCATTTACGCCCAGCGCTGCAAAGCCGCTCGGATCGGTCGGTCCCCAGTGCCAGGCACGCGCCGAAGGCTCGGATGCGGCCAACGCGTTGCTCAGCAGCCGGCCGGATCCCGTGACTATTCGCAGTAGGTCCCGAGGGGAGGCATCGTCGCGGACCCTGAGGTCGAACGGTAGGTAGGCGTCGTCCGGTCGAGCAGCAAGTTGCCCGGCGTACGCCAGAAGGTCATGGGCGACGTGGGCTGCCGTTGGCCGTGTCAGTCTGATCCGGACCCACTGTGACGGCTTGATTCAGACCCACCTGGCGGTCTGATGTCGACACGCCAGGGCTTGTGACGGCCTGATCTGGACCCACCGGGTGCGATGGTGTTGCTGCTTGGCGGCGACTTCCATTGGGCTTCGGCGGAGGGCAGGCCCGGATGACGGGGTCGCGGGTGGCGCAGTTCGAGAAGATCAGGCGGGACGCGCGGCGCGAGGAGCTGTCGATCCGCGAGTTGGCACGCCGGCACGGGGTCGGCCGGGCGACGGTGCGCCAGGCGCTGGCCTATTCGGTGCCTCCGGAGCGGAAGACGCCAGTCCGCAAGTCGCCGAAGTTGGACCCGTTGAAGGTGCACATCGACGCGATGTTGTTGTCCGACGTTACGGCGCCGCGTAAGCAGCGGCACACCGCCCGCCGGATCTTGGCGCGGTTGGTCGACGAGCACGGGGCTCAGGACATCACCTACTCCGCGGTCCGGGACTACGTCGCGCGCCGGCGACCCGAGATCACCGCTGATGCCGGTGTCGAGGTGGAAAACGCGTTCGTTCTGCAGACGCATCTGCCTGGGGCGGAGGCGGAGGTGGACTTCGGCGACGTCTACGTGATGCTCGCCGGCGAGCTGACGAAGTGCTTCCTGTTCACGCTGCGCCTGTCCGCGAGCGGCAAGGCATGTCACTCGGTGTTCGCCTCCCAAGGGCAGGAGGCGTTCATCGAAGGTCACGTGGATGCGTTCAACCGGCTCGGCGGCGTCCCCTACGACAAGGTCCGCTACGACAACCTGAAGTCCGCGGTGACAAGAGTCTTGTTCGGCCGCGGCCGCGACGAGTCCGAACGGTGGGTCGCGTTCCGCTCACACATGGGCTTCGACGCGTTCTACTGCCGCCCCGGTGTCGTGGGCGCGCACGAGAAAGGTGGCGTGGAAGGAGAAGTGGGCCGGTTCCGCCGCAACCACCTCACCCCGGTGCCGGTCGTCGCAACGCTCGCGGAGCTGAACGCGCGCATACGGGCGGCGGATGTCGCCGATGACGCGAGGCGGATCGACAACCGCGTCCACACCGTCGGTCAGGACTTCGCTGCCGAGGCACCGTCGTTGCGGCCGCTGCCGCGGGACGACTTCGACGCTGGGCTGTGGTTGACGCCGCGGGTTGACCGCTACGCGCGCGTCACCGTGCGGCAGTGCCACTACTCGGTGCCCGTTTCGCTGATTGGCCGGACGGTGCGCGTGTCGCTGCGCGCGTCGGAGCTGGTGATCTGCGACGGCCGGCGCGAGGTCGCGCGCCACCCGCGTCTGACCCGCAAAGGCGCGCAGTCACTGACTTTGGACCATTACCTCGAGGTGCTCGTGCGCAAGCCCGGCGCGTTACCGGGCGCGACCGCGCTCGTGCAGGCCCGCGAGTCTGGGGTCTTCACCGCCGCGCATGAGGCGTTCTGGGCCGGCGCCCGCAAAGCCCATGGCGACTTCGGTGGTACTCAGGCGTTGATCGAGGTGCTGCTGTTGCACCGCAACCTCCCACACGCGGATGTCGTTGCCGCGCTCGGCCTCGTCGTCGGTGTCGGTGGAACGACCGCCGACGTCGTCGCGGTCGAAGCCCGCAAGCTCGCCCGGCTCCGCCCTGATCACACAGTCCCCGCCGAGGAGCCGCAGGCGGCACGGCGCGTGGTCAGCCTGACCGAACGACGGCTGCTGGACCCGGCCGCCGTGGTCGCCGGCCTCCCGCCGGACACGCGGCCGCTGCCCTCGGTCACGGCCTACGACGAGCTGCTGCCCCGCCGCGCCGCTGCTACGACCGCTGCTTCATCGACGCAAGGAGCTGTTTCATGACCAGCACCACGACTGCCCGCACAACAACCGGCCTGGCGGCGTCGGTCGCCCCATCAGCACGACGCCGACGCGGGATGACCGAGCAGGCGGCGGACGCGGCGGTCGACCAGGCTTGCCGGTCGTTGCGGCTGCCCACAGTGCGGATGCGGTTCGAAGAGGTTGTCACCGCAGCGGAGAAGGAGCAGCTGACCTACCGCGGCTTCCTCGCCGAGCTGCTCCTCGCCGAGTGCGACGACCGCTCCCGGCGCCGCTCCGCGCGACGGGTCAAGGCCGCCGGGTTCCCGCGGGAGAAGTGGCTCGGCGACTTCGACTACGACGCCAACCCGAACGTCAACGCGGCCAGCATCCACGCCCTCGCCTCCGGCGCGTGGGTGCGCAAAGGCGAACCGTTATGCCTCGTCGGCGACTCGGGCACCGGGAAGTCGCACCTGCTCATCGGGCTCGGCGCCGCGGCGGCCGAAGTCGGGTTCCGGGTGAAGTACACGCTTGCCACCAAGCTGGTCAACGAGTTGTGCGAAGCCGCGGACGACAAGGTGCTTGCGAAGACGATCGCCCGCTACGGCCGCGTCGACCTGCTCCTGATCGACGAGCTCGGCTACATGGAACTCGACCGCCGCGGCGCCGAGATGCTCTTCCAAGTCCTCACTGAACGCGAGGAGAAAGCTTCCGTCGCCATCGCGTCGAACGAGTCGTTCTCCGGCTGGACAAAGACCTTCACCGACCCCAGGTTGTGCGCCGCGATCGTCGACCGACTCACCTTCGGCGGCCACATCATCGAAACCGGAACCGACTCCTACCGCCTCGCCCACTCCCGCGCGGCGCAGACCCACGCAGGAGACTTCTGAGGCCACCGGACGACGACGAGGACGACCCCCGAGCAACGTCCGATAAGCGACATGTGGATGTTTGTGGGAAGTTCCGGGAACTCGTTGTCGCGGCAGGCTTTGGTCCTTTATCCCGTCGAAGCGGGCGCGGAGGTTAACCGATCCAGCGCGTTCGAGATGAATGCGTCCCGACGGGTGATGAACAGGTCGGCGGTTAGGTCGGGTCGGCCTTGTCCGTCGTGCGCCTGGGCGAACTCCAGCATGTCCGTGGGCGATTGAAGCGCGGCCACTAGGTCGAACCGGGCGACGTCCGGGGCGGTGTGCCCCGCCACGGACTCCCAGCCGGCGAGGACGTCGTCGATAGCCTGCAGTCCATAGCTGATTGCCGCATCGAACCGCAGCGAACCAAGGTCGATGCTCGGGTGGCCGACGCCGGCGCAGTCCCAGTCGACGACTCCGGTGACGACATCGCCTTCGAGGAGGACGTTCCCCATCCACAGGTCGCCGTGGATCAACGTCCCGTAGCTAGGCTCCGCGGGCAGCGCCGCGAGTACGGATTCGGCTGCAAGGAGCAGGGGGGTGCCCCCGTGGCGTTGCCGCATGCTGGCGAAGTCGCAGAGCCCGATCGGCCGGTCGCGCCGAGGCAAGGCTTCCGTCGTCACGACCGGCACGGATTGGATTCTGGCGGCAAGCATCCCGAGCGCTCGCAGCCTGGCTGGGCTCGCTTCGACCGGGATGGTGCTGGAGCCGGGCACCGTCGTGCAGAGGATCCAGGGCTCGTCGGCTTCGAGGTCGGCATCGAGAAGAGTCGGGGCGGGCAGCCCGCCGCCGCAGGCGATGGCCAGGGCTGCGGCTTCGGTGCGCATCGCGCGACGCCAATGGGGTATGTCCACCCGCAGAACCGCCGTCCGTTCGGTGCCATCTGGGTCACGCAGGTGCAGCAACCACGGCGACCGTCCGTCGCGGAGCCCACGCGAGGACACGAGTGCGGACTTGCCGAGTGCAGCGGCCGGGAATTGGGTCATTCGTGCAGACTTCCACGGCACCAGAGGTCTTGTCGCAGCATTAATGGGCCGACGGCTGCCGCTTCCGACCGAGCAGCTCAGCATCCGCGGATAGGGCCCAGGTGGGTCTGAGTCAGGCCGTCAGGGTGGGTCCGGTTCGGGTTGACACAGCCACTGCCGTTGTCCAGCAGCTCCAATCCAGCGTGCCAGCTAGGCATTGCCAGTCCGCTGACTCGGACGGCGTGAGAACTCGCACCATCTCGGCTACCGCTTGCTCGACATCCTGACCGCCCACCGAATGCATACCGGGCAGCATTCCAGAGCCGGTTTGGCTCGTCGCGCCCTTATCCATCCGCTCATCGGCATGTCCGGACGGCAACCGGGCCAGCTCGGTGTGACGCTGCGGAGCGCGCGGATCGCGGCATGACCGGATGTTCAATGCCGACCTTGGACTGCATCCTCATTCAGTCCGGGGCAGCGTGGGCGATAGCGCGGCTCGGTCACCGGGGAGTTGGCAGCCTGGCGATGTTGACCCATGAAGCCCGTCCA
>NZ_JBSWCE010000083.1:0-7655 GCF_056780015.1 Micromonospora sp. R311 | reverse complement strand
CTGCCTCTCGCGACCCGCCGACCAGCGCATTCCGCCTCGCAGGACCTCCAGGCCCGCCGAATTACGTCGAACCCGGGTTCAACCAACCCGTTTGGAGCACGAACGTGACCTCACACATCAACCCCGTGGAGGCGGCGGCTGCCGTCGCGGCCCGCCTCCACGCGACAACGCCGAACGCGGCCGTGCACGCGCCGCGTGGATCCAGGTGGTGGGCCGTTGGTGACACCTGACCAGCGTGGCCCCGGCTCGCCCGCTCAGGTGGGCACGAGGCGGGAGCGGTGGGAGAACCGGGCCCAGGTGGCGATCATGCTGTTGATCGGCGGTGCGGCTGGCGCGGCGTCGTTCACCCATGTGCATGACGTCGCGGCCGGGCACGGGCAGCCGGGCTGGCTGGCCTGGGCCGACGCCGTCGTCCTCGAGTTGACGTCGGTCGCCGCAGGATTGGAGTTGCGGCGTAACCGGCGTCTGGGTAAGAGCGTCGCCTTCCCCGCCACGGTGCTCATTGTGGCGGTGTTGCTGTCCCTGGCGGCGCAGGTGGTGGAGGCGGAGGCGTCGGTGATCGGCTGGATCGCCGCCGCCCTGCCGGCCCTGGGCTTTCTGGCGATGGTGAAGATCGCCCTCGGCCGCGCCGACCCCGCCCCACCTCATGTTCGGCCCGTGCGGGCCGAGCCCGGACCACCGCTGACTGTCGACGCGTCGGTCCCGGACACCCGCCAGCCGGTCCCCGTGACCGCTGCCGCGGTCCGGGACTGCACGACCGCGGTCCCGGCCGTCGCGGACCAGTCTCCGGCAGTCCTGGACCCCTGGGACCACGGAGCGTCGACCGGCGAGGGCGGTCCGGAGGTCGCCGCGTTGGTCCCGGCGGCCCGGACCGCCGCCCGCACCCTCACCGCCGAGGGGACGCCGCTGTCTCGCAAGGCCCTCGCCCGGCAGTTGCGCGCTGACGGATATCAGTTGTCCAATGCCACCGCCTCGGCGCTCGTGCGCGTCCTCCGCGCCGAGACCACCCCGCCGGCACCGGATCTGTCACAGCGGGAGGCCGCGTGATAGATCCCCGACCCACGGCTTCTGTCGGACCGAGTCGCCGCTGTCAGACCAGCGTGCGCGTCTGTCAGCAGGCCCGCGAGCTGACAGAGCCTGAACAAACCTGTCAATGCGCCCCCGCCCACCGCAGCGGCTGGTGCGCGCACCGCACGTCCACCCGTACCTCTGATGACCATGGAGCAACAACCATGACGACCCAGCACAGCGAACCTCACCTGTGTCACCGGCTCGATTCACACACGCTCTCACGGCACCGTCACGCCGGACCCGGTGTGGCCCGCCGCGCCGGTGTCAGTGCCGATCTCCGTTCTACCGTCCGTCTTGATCCTGACCCCCAAAACGACCCCCCAGACACGCTCATAGCCCAGGTCACGGCCGCTCTCAGCGGTTCGATACCGCTCCAGACAGACCCTCAAGTCTGGGGTCTCCCCCCAGGGGCTTCTGCTCATGCGTAAACCAATACCGGCGTCGGATCCGCTGCTGCGGCTGCAGGCCAGCATCACCGCCCGCGACGACCGGCTCCTCGGCTGGCTCTACGACCACGGCGTGCTCACCACCGACCAGATCGCCACCGCCCTGTTCCCGTCCCTGGACTTCACCCAACGCCGGCTACGCCGCCTCACGCTGCTGCGGGCGGTGGACCGGTTCCGGCCCAACAAGCCCGACGGAGGCTCCTACCCATACCACTACCTCCTGGACCAGCTCGGCTACGACCACGTCCACGCCCAACGCGGACTCGGACGACCGCGCCGGGACCAGGCCCGCCGCCGCAAGCAGTCCCTCACCCGTCGGCCGGACCTGCCGCACCTGCTCGGCGGCAACCAGGTCTTCATCGACCTCGCCGCCCACGCCCGCATCCACCCCGACACCAGCCTGGCCCGCTGGCGGCCCGCGTCCGCGTTCCACGAGCCAGGCGTGTTCTACCGCGAAGGCGGCAACCCGCAGATGATGGTCCACGGACCGACCGGACTGCCCCGCCCCGACGGCGCCGGGGTGTGGACCGAGCGCGGACGGTCGGTGCCGTTCTTCCTCGAGTACGACACCGGCGGCGAACGACTCGACATCCTCACCGAGAAAATCGCCAAGTACGAGCGGCTCTACGCCATGAGCACCTGGGCGTGGCCGGTGCTGTTCCACCTCCCCTCCGCGCGGCGGGAGGCGAACCTGCACCACCGCCTCGCCGCCGTCCCCGGCCTGGAGACGGTCATCGCCACCACCACCGCCGAGCTGCGTGCCGCACTCGGTGCCAGCCCCGCTGACCAGGTTTGGCAACTGGCCGGCCGCAGCGGCCGTCAGCGCCTGATCGACCTGCCCTACACCGACGCCCGCCATGACGACGAGTTCCCGACCCAGCCCGCGCCCGACCGGGACGGGTGGGCCGCCTGATGGGGCGGGGCGGATCAGGCGGCGCGTACGGGTGGCCTGGTGGCCCCACACGCCGCCGAACCCGCCCCCACCGCCCCACCCCTGGAGCGACGGCCACCGCCCGCCGTGCGGCCCGCACCGAGGCGGCGGCGGACCGGGCGAAGCGGGCAGGATGGCTCGCGAGCTGTCACAGTCTGTCAGCGGCGCTCTTCGGCGGCATATCCGCGCACTCATCAGCTCGCGCTGTGAGTTGCTGTGAGTGGCGCACGTCTTCACTTCCACGGCCACCGGAGTTACAGTCCGCGGCCCCTCACCGTCGCCGACCCGCCGCCCGTCTCCGGACGGTCCGATCCGGCGATCGACATCCAGCGAGTCCCTACCACCGAGAAGGAGATGCCCATGGCCCGACACGTCGACTTCACCCCACGAGCCGTCCTGGGAGGGACATGGCCACACGCCGTGACCACACATCACGCGCGAGCACACCGCACCCGTCGCCGCCGGCCCCGCCCACGCGGGCAGCCGGCGGCGAGGCCCCGACCGCACACCCCGACACACTGCGATCCGCCTTGCCGGGGACGCTGTCGATGGCCCGCTACCTGACCGACCCGAAGACCGAAGACGAGATCCAAGCACTCGCCGCCGAAGCCGGCCTCCCCGACGTCGACCAAGCCGCCAAACTCGCCCGCCTGCTACGCCTGCACCACCAGCCCGCCAGCTCGCGACGCGCCGCATGACCTGCGTCCGCCCCTGCGGGGCGGGCGCAGCCGCTGGCGACGTGGCTGCCCGAACTGGGCGTGCCCGGCATCGCGGTCGGCGTTAAGGCGAGATGCAGCGACCTACGACGCGTTGGAGGGACACCCGCCGCAAGCGGGCCTTCCTACCTGCCGGCAGAGCTACGCGAGCAGAAGGCTCACTGGAGCAGCTCCTCGCTCAGCCGGGCCCGGCCACAGCTCCGACTACCTATCCAGAGGCCGCGACCTCTTCTGCATACGTACGGCTTTATCACTTTTCGCTCCACCTGGCATCCTGCTGGCTCTACTCCGGCTGAGCAACGAGGCCCTGCGCCGTTGAGTGAGAAGGGCAACGGGGCAAGCCGTGTACTTCGCCAGCTCCCGCCCCAGCCCACGCGGGGCGTTGTGTGTCGGCACTGGCTGGGACAATGGAAGCCGCCACGAGCAGGGTAAATATCGGGGTGGGTCAGCGGTAGGCGAGGCGCGAGCAGGGGCTGGAGATGGGTGAGAGGAATCGCGACGCGGGCGATGAGGATCGCGGGTCCGCCGCGCAGGGGCTGTTGTCCGACAAACACCCGAAGCTGCTGCCGACGCCGTGGCTGAGCCCCTACGAGTTTGAGGAGTTCGTCGAGCGGCTCCTGAGGGCGGAGCGGTACCTGGGCACTGAGGTCCGTCACGTCGCCAGGGTGGAGCGGTGGGGGACGTCGGGCGACAAGCAAGACGGCATCGACTTGGCCGGAGAGTACAGCGACGGGGTGTCGGCCGCGTGGCAGTGCAAGCACCTGGACAGACTGAGGCCCTTCGAGGTGAAGCGCGCGGTCGAGGAGGTGACGTACGAGGAGGCCGAGGAGTTCTACCTGGTGTTCTCTCGGGTTGCCTCCTCACAGGCGCGCGCCGAGATGAAGAAGCATGTGGGCTGGACCCTTCTGGACCGTGGCCAGCTCACCGCCATGCTGAAAGAGCTGCCTGCGCAAGTTCAGCGAGACATCCTCGACCAGACCTGGGGTGAAGACGTCCGGCGGCTGTTTCTCGAAGCGCCTGGGGATGCGTTCGTGTCGCTCGAGACGTTCGTCTCGGGGCGAAGAAATCCGAACGCCGTGATGAACGACCTTGGTCCGCTGGTGGGGCGCAAGGACGAGCTCACCGCGTTGGGGGCAGCCCTCGATCGGGATAGTGGCGGGTTCCGCCAGGTGGTGGTCGTCGCTGGTCCAGCGGGCCGCGGGAAGTCGCGCCTGGTGACCGAGGCGCTGACCGCGTTACAAGAGCGGCAGCCCTGGGTCCCGGTGGTGTGCCTGGCGGCCGGGCATCGGTTCCACGCCACAGCGATGGACGAGCTTCGGATGGGTCCGATGGTCATCCTGGTCGACGACGCGCACACGGACCCGGCGGCATTGGCGCCGCTGCTGGCATTCGTCCGCGAACGGGCGGATGTGCAACTGGTTCTGGCGACCCGCCCGAGCGCAAAGACCGGGGTCGTCGAGCAAGCGGCGTTGGCACAGTTCGGTCCGTCCGAGCTCGCGATCGTCGATGTCGGCCAGCTGGTGCCGAAGCAGGCACGGCAGCTCGTGAAGGCCCTGACCGAGGGGATGAAGCTGCCGTTCCCGTTGACAAGCTACCTCGCCAAACAGGCTGAACACAGTCCGTTCGTCGCCGTCATCACCGCCAACCTCATCAGGCGCGGCGAACTCACCGGGTCACTCGGCGTCGATGCCGGCCTGCGCACCCAGATCCTGACTCGATACCAAGAGCTCCTCGGCACCGACGTACAGGGCTTCCGCACCGAAACCACCCAGCGGGTCCTTGCGACCTACACGGCCCTCGGCCCAGTGCAGGCGGAGGACCGGGCGCTAATGGACAAGATCGCAGGCTTCTGCGCCTTGAAACCCATCGAGCTGGCCCGGCTGCTCAAGGCCCTGCGCGACCGCGGCGTCCTGGTCGAACACGGCGACGTGCTGCGGGTGGTACCCGACGTACTCGCCGACCATGTCCTCGAGGTCACCGCAGCATTCGAGGACTACGACAGCGGGTTCGTCACCGAACTCTGGGACACGTTCGGCACCGACCACCACCACCAGCTCGCCCTGTCCCTCGGCGAGCTTGACTGGCGACTCGCGCAGCGCGGCGGACCACGCCTCATGGCGAACATCTGGACCGCCATCCGCGCCCGTCTGCAGACGCCGTACAACGGGCGCCTGGTTGACGAGCTCAGCCAGTTGGAGCAGCTGGCGGCCACCCAGCCGGCCGAGGTCGTCGCGATCCTCGACGAGCTCCGTGTCCGTCTGGATCGCGAGGACGCCGAAGGCGTCGAACCTCCTGAGGACGAGGAGGACCATCCATATCGGAAGCTGTTGGGTCTGGCGCCGCTCGGCCGAGACGACGTTCGCGCGAAGATGCCGAGACTGTACGCGCGTGCCGCTGTCAACGACAGCGACCAGCTGGAGACCGTCCTCGACGCTCTGTGGGCGCTCCGCCGGCCCGATGCCAGGCCGACGAACTCGAACCCCGACCACCCGGAACGAATGGTGACAGACCGCCTCGCCAACCTCGCGACGCTTCCGCATGCGTCGTTCCCGAAGCGCATCGTTGCCCGCGTCGCCGAATGGCTCAAGGAGCCGGGCGACGCAAAGGACGCAGCCACCCCCTTGTTCGCGCTCAAGCCGCTGCTGGCGAAAGAAGAGCTCGAAACCGTCCAGTCCAGCATCAGAACGCTCGCGTTCCAGCCGCACACCTTCAACGCGACCAAGGTCCGGGACGTCCGCAACCAGATCCGCGAGCTACTCCAAGAACAGGCCCTCTCGGACGACCTCCGACGCGCTGGTGAAGCGCTGGACCTCCTGCACGGAGGGCTGCTGCAGCCGCATGGCTACTTCAACCAGGTCATCGGTGACGACGTCATCCTGCAGTGGGAGGACGACGACCTCGCGACCCTGGAGGTGTTCGGCCAGGTCGCGGACAAGACCACAGTGCCGGCCGTCCGACGCCGCATTCGCGACTACATCGAGTGGAGTGCAGACCACGCCTCGTCGCTCCGGATCCGGCATGCGGCACTCACGCTGCTGGCTCGGCTCGATAACTCCGCCGGGCTCGCGGACGACGTCGCGGACCAGGTGTGGAACAACCATTTCGGCCTGACGGCCCCGAAACGTCGGGTGGTACCGACACTCGGAGAGCTCGAGGCCGAGCGAACCGCCGAGCGGGAACACCTCGCCGGCATGACCGAAGAGGAAAGGCAGGCGGACAAGAACGCGCGCATCCACGACAAGGTCCAAAAGCGCATGGCGCTGCGACGCGAGCAGCTTGCCGACGTCGCCCGCAGGCTCCTCGGCCTCGGCGACATCCCCGCGATGCTCGACCTGCTTGGCCAGACTGCCCGAGCCGTCCTAGCCCTCAAGAACGGTAGGTCGATCACCCTGTGGGGGCTGTGGCACAACATCGCAGAACAGTCACCCGAAGACCTCGAATCCATCGTTCTCAACATCGCCGGTCGTCCGCCGGGGCCGCTCGACCAGGAACTCAGCTTCCTCATCACCCGGTGGCTCGAACACGCCCGGGGCGACGCCATCGCCTGGATACAGGACAACGTCGTTGACGGCCGGCGGGAGGTGAAGCTGGCGTTCGCCAGCGGGTTCAGGGGACAACGCTGGCACCTCCTCGGCGACCCGTTCGCCGACATCTGGGCGACCGGAATCAACGATCCTGACCCCGACATTGCTCAGGCTTACCTCGCCGCTGCAGGCACCTACCTCAGCGACCAGCCCACCGCCGCGGTCAGGGTGCTCCTCGATCACGAGATCAGCCAGCTCGGCGCGACCCGAGCCATCGAAGACGCCTGCAACTACGACGGCAGGACCTTCGGCGCCGCCCTCAACGCAGACGACGCCGCCGCAGTCCTCAGCCTTCTCTCGCACGCCGGCTATGACTCCTACGCCGTTCAAGAAACCCTCACCGGAATCGCGACCGCCCACCCCCGGCTCGTCCTTGATCACCTCGCTGACCGGGCCAACAACGGCGTCCCTCTCCCGGACGACATCCACGAACTCAACACCGCCTACGACACCCACGCCGACGTCCTCGCCACCTGGATCAGTGACAACCTCAACGCTCCTCACGCCGGTCTCGTCATCGCCGCGGCCGTCAATGACCGCCTCACCAACAACCAAGGAGCCGCACTGGCCCGGCTCGCCGCCAAGCTCGACGGCGAACAGCTCCGGTCACTCGTCGAGCTGCTCGCTCACATAGGCACGTGGGCGTTGGATCAACCCGACCTCGCGCACCACATCACCGCCCACGCTCGCGAATGCAGCATCCACGAGCGGATGCGCCCCCTTATCAAGGACGCGATGCGACCCCGCCATTTCAGCGCAGTGAACGGCGTCAGCGAGGAACTCGGCTCGGCTCTCGCCCGTGCCCATGACGCCGCCGAACACGCCACCGACCCGGGTTCGACGTAATTCGGGGACCTGGAGAGCTGAAATTTTGGTTCTGACCTGGGCGGAGATGGGTGGGACCGCC
>NZ_JBSWCE010000082.1:0-8265 GCF_056780015.1 Micromonospora sp. R311 | reverse complement strand
TCGCGCTGATCGACTGGGACGAGTCGCACGTCGACGTCCCCGACCTCGACCTCGTGCTGCCCGACAACGCCGCCGGCCTCGACGACGGCGCGCTCGACATCGCCGGGCAAGCGTCGGCCGCATGGGAAGCCACCGTCTGCTGGGACGACGAGTAATCAGTCAGGCGGCTCGCCGAAGTTCGAGCGGTCTGAGAACGCGTTCGAGGAGTGGGGTTATTGGCGGTCGAGTGCGCACATCTGCCGCGATCCGCGCGCTACGCAGCGTCACGCCGAGCTGGCCCGGTTGCCGTCCGGACGTGCCGAGATGCGTGCAGCCGATCAAGGTCCGGCGGGTCGGTGCCGTCGCGCTGGCGGCGTCAGGGGATAAGCCGGTCGAGCAGTTCGAACTGCGGTCAGGCCTTACGAGATCAAGTTGGCTACCCCAGGCGCGAGGCAAGTAAGTCAAAACAACGCGCCCGGGTGGCCACCACCGTTACCTTGATGTCAAACCTTGAGCCGGCGGGGAAAGCAGGAGGTCGCGGCGGTGGGCATCGAGCAGCAGAACATGGAACTGATGCAGACCTTCGACGACGCATGGAACGCCCAGGACATCGACACGTTCAACAGCCGGCACCACGAGGACGTCGTAGTGCGGTGGCCCGGCAAACCGGATACGCATGGTCGGCATGATCATGAAGCCGAGGCGAGGGATTTCTTTAGGGCGTTTCCGAATCAGCGGATAGGCAACCGGCCATACAAGGTTCTCTTCGGCTTGGGTGACTGGACGTGCTCGATCGCACGCTTCACCGGCACCATGACCGGTCCCATGACCGGCCCGGACGGTAATGAGATCCCGCCCACCGGCAAGTCATTCGATGTTGACTTCTCCACCGTGGCCCGCTGGGCCGACGGGAAGATCGCCGAAGAGTACCTCTTCTACGACCTCACGACGTTCAATAAGCAGATTGGGCTGGCATAGTCCGCAACGCCGGCACAACTGACGCACGCTCATGCCGCGATCCGCGCGCTACGCGGCGTCACGAAGTGCTGACTCGGCCGGCATACGCACATGCCGATGACCGGACGTTTGGACCGTCGCACAGGAACCTCATGTTCTTGATGGTGTCGGATCTGGCGTTGTTGACGCCTCTCCGGGAAGATCGCCATGTGAGGACGATGGGCTGGCCCTACCCATTCCGGCCACTGTCGTGGCCGGTTATCGGCGCTCGCTTTCACGCAATGGCCGATCAACATCCCGAGTTTCGCCACATGGCCGACATCGTCGACTCCATCGACACGTCCGGTGCTGGCGGACTTGCCGCCGGGTGCACCTCAATGCACGACCTCATCGTCGTGACTCAGCCGATTCCAGATCCGCCGTACGACGTCATCGCGGTAAGGTCGCCATCCTCCCTGCGCCCGGTGGCAGCTGGCACAGTAGTCATCGAGCACCTCGCCACTACTGGCCGAAACGACCGGATTGCCCGTCCCAGCGCCGAGGCCGTGCGGCTCTTCTGGCGCTTCATGATCGAAAAGTTCGGAATCCATCCCACGCCGACTGGGGCGCCGCCCGAACGAGAACCATGATCGCCCGAGCAACGTCGTCCCGCCGTGTTGTCGGTTTGCTTGCCCCCGCCCTAATTTGCCGCTGAGCATGCGCGACACGCGATCGACTAAAGGTCGGCACAGTACGGAGAGCAAGGGCGGCCCAGTGCGTGGCCCAAGTCCCGTAAGAGGCTGCCCAGCCGCTCGGCCTCCTCGGCGGTGGGCGGAGTGATTGGTGCGCCGGCTGCGACATGTTCTCCGGCCTCGTACAGCGCGGCGTAAAGATCCTCGGCCGTTGCGCGGTCGAGCCGCAGAACGATGTCGTCCGGCATGCGCCGAACCTACTCGTCTTCCTTCCGGTGGCCTACCCGAGATCGGGTGCGCACATCTGCCGCTGACCGCGCTGGTCGCAGCTCCGGTAATGCGTCGCTACGCGAGGGCCAGTCCCACCCGACGCCGTATGAAGGCCCTCATAGACTTTTGGTGCAGGACGAGGACCGTACGCTGCCGGCCGCGCTGGCCGCAGCCCACGCTGAAGGCTTCTCCGCCGACCACGACGGTCACGACTTCGAGCCGTACGACGAGTTCATGTGGTCCGTCGAAACGCTTGAGTGGTGGCAATCCTGGACCGGCAACCCGACCGCCGGCACGGCACCGTTCCGAGTCTTCGGACAAGACGGGTCTGGCGGTCTGGCCGCCTTCTGGATCCGCGTGCCTGACGCCCCGATCCAGACCCAGCCCATCGTGTTCCTCGGCTCGGAGGGCGAGCTGAACGTGATCGCCAGCAACCTCGGCGACTACCTGTGGCTGCTGGCCAATGGCGTCGGCCCCCTCGAGACCGTCGACGGCATCCACCGCACGACCACGCCCATCCCCACGCTTACCGCGATCGCACAGCGCTACACCGGCGACATGCACCGACCCACCGCGACGGTGATCGGCGCAGCCCAAGCCGAGCTCCACGCGCTAACAACGCTGATCGACACGACCGCGCGGTAGTTGCTGGCCGCACCCCGTTCACGGGCTCTGTGGCCCGGGGCTGGTCGCCATCATCCGTCGCATGCGTGCGACACGGGCGCGCCACGCATCCGCTCACTAGCGCGATCCGCGCGGTCATGCCGAGAAGAGGACGTCCTGTCGGGGCCACCCTTCCTTCGCTTGGCGTGAGCGCTAGATCTCCAGCCGCAGTCCGGCCCATCGGTCGAGCCATCCCTTGACCTCCACGCGGCGCTGTACCTTCGCGCGCCCCGCTGCGTTGTTGAAGGCTGGAGAGGGGCGGACAACCATTCCCACAAGGTCAGCCAGCCCATGGCAGGACACCAGGCGAACAGAGTCACCCCGCAGAGTAACCGCGACGCACGTTGCCGTTTCGGGCCAGCGCGATATCGCGTCCAGGGCGGCCGTGTAGGGCTCATCGCCATTGCGCAGATGCATCCGTGCTTGATTACGAATCTCCCACGGCACCCCAGGCAGGGCCACCATGGCTTGGGCTTCGGCACGTGCGTCCTCGCGTGGGTCCAGCTTCTCCGGGTCGAAGTAGGCGACATCCACGTCGCGCTCCGACGAGACCGGGAGGTTGCTGATCGCGTCCCAGACGCGGTTGCGTACGAATCCGGCACCGATCCACCAGTCCGGTAATCCAAGGTCGGCCGTAGCCCGAAGGACTCTCATTGCTCCCGGGTCCGACTCGATTACGCCCACAACGTCCTGCGCGCTCATGACCACCCCAGGGACCCTAGACCAGCGGACGTACGCACCGCTCGCGAGGCGGGGGCTGAGGGCAGAGCGAAGTCTGTTACCGACGTGCTTCGGCGCGATCACCACCGCAGACATCCGCATATTGAGCACTACGCAGTGTGACGCAGTGGGGTGTCCCTTCGGTGGGAGGTCTTTCCACGTGTCCACGTGGACACCGGACCTTATTCCTGCGCGTCGAGGTCGCGCAGTGCGAAGCGGAGGTGCTCCCACTCTTCGTCGAAGATCACGTGGAGGCAGTGCAGGACCCGCTCCTCGTGTTCGGGTGACCACGCGGTCGGCCGAGGCTCGGCGAGCAGCTCCGGCGTGACGCTCGCGAGGAAGTCCCGCACCATGGCCTGCCGCTCGGCACGCAGATCGAGCACCTCTGCGAGACTCGGCTGCCCTGTGGCAAAGATCGACATATCAAATCCATCCGTCTCGTACTCGGCGTGCGGCTGCCCGAGCGGATGGAAGGGCTGCGGCAGGCGCAGGATCGCCTTGCCGAGCCATGCGTCGGTGGCGAACGCGAGGTGGCGCAGGGTCTGCGCGAACGACCACTCGCCATCGATCGAGACGTCGGCGGTGCCCTCGGGCATTGACTCAACCCGGTCGACCGCGGCCGCCCAGGCCCGTTCGAGCGCCGCCCACGCCGTGCGCAGGCCATCGGGATCCTTGGCATGCTTCAGTTCGCGACCGGGAAACCGCCGGTTGAGTTCGGCCTCGACAAGCGGCACGACGTCGACACCGTTGATCAGCAGTGCGCCGTCCGCCAGCCACGGCGCATCGATATCGAGCCCGCGCACATCGACGCCGCGCATCACCGCGCCGGCCAACGTCGACCTGTTGAACCGCGCGCCCCGCAGGTCCCTATCGACGAACGTTGCGACGTCGTCCTGGGCCACGGCGCCCTCCCTCCCGTTGGCGATCGCGGCGATGCTAGCGGGCGGGTCCGACAACGAATGCACGACGCGGCCAGCCCGAAGTCAACGAGCATCGACCGGCGCAGGGCGACTGACCCGGACCAACTGGTGCGACGACGGCGACGGTACAGCTGGTCACCACCTTGGAAATGGTTCCGTCCGGCGAGGGCCAAAGATCGAGTTCATCGTCGCCAAGATCAAGCATCCGCTACTGCCGCTGACCGCGCGGTCGTGCCGAGAAGAGTGCACCGGATCATGCTGGCGATGCCGCGACGTGATGCTCGGTCGGGTCGTCAAGCCGCAACAGCGGCTAGCGCGGCGCACCGGCCAGCAGTGGCTGTTTCCGTTCAGTGGTCCTATTCACCGGAGCCGTGGCCGGGATCCCAGGCCTCTGATCGGATGGCGTCCAGGTGCCCGTCAGCGACACGCCGGAGCAGATCAAAGGCGTCCTGCCGAGAAACCCCGGTCCGATGAAACGAGCTGCCGCCCGGCTCCGAGTTCTCCAGTACCACAAGCCCGCGACCGCCGGCGAACACACCGATCGCCCATCCGCTGGCGTTGTCGGTCAGCCAGACGTCACCGTGCTCGGCATCGTCCTCATCGTCGTCGAGCTCGGATAACAGCTCGAGGATCGCCTCGTCGGAGAGCCCGTCGGTACCCGTCGACGTTCCGTACCGCCACAGAAGCGAGAACCTCACGATCCGGTCCAATCCTGTCGGGCGTCGGCACCCTGTCGGGCATGCAGCGTAGCTGCCTCTGAGGATGTGCCGTTCTGCCGCTGTTCGTGCGCGCAGGTGCCGCTGCGGCCGTCCCAATCACGCTGGTCTGAGACTGCCGCGGTGGAGCCTCGGCATGCCCATGCTGCTCAGACGGCTCGGTCTAGGATCTTCCGCGTGGAGGCGGTGTTCGACTGGGGCGGGTTCGAGCAGGTCCTCACCGATGCGCTCGTGCGAACCGTCCAGACGGTAATCGCCGAGCGGCCGAATCAGCACTTCTATGCTGCGGCGTGGGGCGAAATCTATCGCGAGACTGACGGTGTGATCATGCTGCCAATCCTCGGGATGAACTCGCTCGAGGCGGTGCAAAAATGGCCGGCCGAGCGTCGTGCAGACCTCGGAAGGAATGTGGCGGACTGGGAAGAGTCCGACCTCGACTGGCTGCCGGAGAAGGACGACCGGCGCTGGCAGCAGGAGCTGACTGTGTTCGCGCGTCGTGGCAGCACCCGGCAGTGGGAACAGACCTTCCGCCGGTATCTGGCCGCCTTGGTGACGGCGTGCCGGCAGGCCCGCCGGCGGCTACGCGATGCGGGTACCGTCGACCGCGATTTCCTGGTGCTGGTGCTCGACCACGAGTGTGGGGAGGCGCTGCTGCGCCGCGTGCTGCGCGAACGGGAACTGCACCGGCACTTCCCCGAACTCGACCGGCGACGCGCAGAGATGGCTCGGATCGCGGCGCTACCACAGGCCGAGCAGGCGCGCTACTACGTGTCCCTGCTTGGCGACTATGACGGTCTCATCAGCGCTGAGGAAGCGGGTCAGGCGCTGATCACGCTAGGCCGTCCGGCCGCCGCGGAGTTGATACCACTACTGGGCAGGGCCGAGCGGGCGTGGAAGGCCGCCAAACTTCTCGCCGACCTCGGCCTGCCCGACGAAGAGGTGATCGCTGCACTGACCGCCGCACTCAACCGGCTTGACGGACCAGACCAGCTGTGGACGGCTCGGGCACTAGCCCGGCTCGGCCGGCTGGATCTGGTACTCGACCACGCAAACCGACTTCCCGAAGAAGCGGTGGTCACAGCTGTCGCCGCCCCTTACACGAGCTTCCGTGATCAGGGGCGGAACCCGCTCGCCTTGAACTACCGTCCCCTCGAAGACGTGCTCACGAGCCGGCCAGAGTATGCAACAGCCCTGGCCGAGGAATTGAAACCAGGCACCCCGCCGTGCCGCATCAACACCGACGAGGTCGACGAAGCCCTTCGCGGCCTGCAGTCAGAACACGTCCTCGTCCGCCGACACGCCGTGGACGTCCTCGGCGAGCGCCAACTCGGCCGTGCAGTCGGCCGACGGATATTGCCCGCGCTCAGCAACGCGATGGTGCACGATCCGGATCCGACCGTGCGTCGGCTGGCGGTTCTGTCCCTGCGGTGGTGGCAACGCGACGCCCACCCCTACGTGGACGTCGTCCGGTCAGTACTGGACGACACCGTCGGCGAGGTGCGCGCCGCTGCCGCTGATTGGATCCGCGAACGCGATGACCTTCTCGAGACCGCACGTGACATCAGCCGCTGACGCACCTTCGCCGCTGGCCGCGGATCAACAAGGTCAGGTGTGCGCATCTGCCGCTGGTCGCGCTGTCGCTGGCCGAAGCGCGGACAGAAACGGGGTTTATGGTGGCCGGATGCTTGACCTGAGCAGGCTGGACCTAGAGGAGATCGCCACCGCGCTCGAGGACCAGACCGACTACGAGCACCGATGGCTGATCAACCCGCAGACCGGCGAGGTCGTGTTCTGGACGACGGACGGCGGCATCGACGGACACACGCCCGTCGACCTTGACGACCTCGACCTGGTGGCCATCGACCCACTGCCGTCCTACGTCTGGTACCAGGACATGGCCGACTTCGCCGAGAAGATCAGTGCCGCGGCGGCCGGCCGCAGACTCGCGCGAGCGATCCAGGGCAAGGGCGCCTTCCGCCGGTTCAAGAACGAGTTGCACGAGCAGTATCCGCACCTACTGCCGGCTTGGTACGCCTTCCGCGACGTGCGCGCAAAGCGGCGGGCTGTTGAATGGCTGGTCGACAACTCGCTGGTCGACGACGAAACGGGCGAGCGTTTCGTGACCGAGCACCCAGATCCCGACCTTCCCTGAGCTGACGCCCGCGCCGCGACTTCCCGGACGACGAACGCACGCATCTGCCGCTGACCGCGCGCCGGTGACCGGATCTAGCCGATGAGCGTTCGTTCTGAGTCAGACTGGACGTTCCCGTTCGACTGGGTGGTGGCATGCAGGACGTGCCGTGGCCGTGGCGACGGCCGCCGGCTCCCGATGGTGTATAGATGCGCCGTGACTATGCTTCCGGGGTACGACGATCGCGGTCCGGACGACCTGGGCGGACCAGGGCTTGCTTACGACGGTTCAGAGCTGCTGGATCGCCCGGGCTTCTGGCCGGCACACCTGGGGGAAGTTCTCGAAGCGGATCTCGATGACGAACTGGCCCTACTGTTCGATGAAAGGCTCGGTGCAGTCCGGGCCACATACCGGCGGCTCACGGATTCCTCCGCCTGGCCGGTGTTCCTGATTGATCTGGGCGGCGGTGCCCGCCTCGCTGTCGTCTATCGCAACTTCGACGAGGACGAGGGCGTGGACTATCTGCTGGTTCCCGCCGACGGTGAGGACTGTATCCAGATCGCCACAGTGGAGGGGGCGCTGGATGGTCCGGGCATCTCGTGGCACGAGCTGATCTCGGTAGCCGACCGCCAGCCCACTGCGCTGGACCAGGCCAGAGCGCTGCTCCTGCTCGCATCGATCCTCGGCGACGCAGCCGCGGAGTCGAGCGAAGCGGTGACCCGGCTGGCCGACGCGCTACGGGTCGTCGGGGTAACCGGGCAGGTCGTGACGGTCGCCGAGGCAATCGTGGCGGCGGCGCCCGCCGGTTGGCGCCGAACGGCTGACGGGGTGAGCGTCTGCGACGACGAGGACAGCACACGCAACCCCATCAGCCGGGCCGCGCTGAAGCCGGCCGAGCTACGAATCGTCTCGGACCTCTTGGCAGGCGTTCGGAACGAGCAGTGACGGCCGTGCGCTCTTCTGCCGCCGACCGGGCGCGCTGGGGACTCGGCGCACCGGTCACGCTGCGTCGATTTAGCCTCTGTGCGGTTTCGTCGCGGACATGGACAGCCGATGTGAGTGCGCGTCGTGACCGCCAGTGCAGCCAGGCTTACGGGGTATGCCAGGCTTGGGGCCTACTGATTGACTATCGGCGTGGAGGATCGGCCCGATAACTTGTCGGCTCGACTGACGCGTGTGGCGGCGAAGTTGGAGGCTGCCGCGTCGATGCCCGGGGATCCGGTGATGTTCGGTGCAAC
>NZ_JBSWCE010000081.1:0-8281 GCF_056780015.1 Micromonospora sp. R311 | reverse complement strand
GCCTCGCGGCGAATCCGGGGCACCGCCCGAACCGGCTCCTGTGGGTGTAACCCCGATGGCGCCGGTGCCATTCCCGGCCCGCGACTCGCAGGATTTCATCCTGTTTGCCCCGTTCCGCGCTGGCAGAGAGAAAGTTACGCGCCCCGCGGATTGATCGTCAAATCCGCGGGGCGCGTCCCCCGTCACACCGTCGACGTACGGCTATCTCTCCACCTCGACCCCGGCGAAGGACCGCTTGCCGCGGCGCAGCACCAGGTACCGGCCGTGCAGCAGGTCCTCCGGCGACACCACCGCGTCGACGTCGGTCACCCGGTTGTTGTTGACGTAGGCGCCGCCCTCGGCGATCACCCGCCGCGCCTCCTTGTGGCTCGGCACCAGCCCGGACTCGCGCAGCAGCGCCGCCACGTCGGGCAGCTCGCCGCCGACGTGGACCAGGCCGGCCTCGGTCAGCGCGGCCCGCAGCGTGGCCGGGGTGAGTTCCGCCAGGGAGCCCCGGCCGAAGAGCGCCTGGCTCGCGGCGACCGCCTGGGCCATCTCCCGCTCGCCGTGCACCAGTGAGGTCAGCTCCTCGGCGAGCGCCCGCTGGGCCAGCCGCGCCGCCGGCCGCTCCGCGGTCTCCTTCTCCAGCGCCTCCAGCTCCTCGCGGGAGCGGAAACTGAAGAACCGCAGGTACCGGTTCACGTCCCGGTCATCGACGTTCACCCAGAACTGGTAGAAGGCGTACGGGCTGGTCATCTCCGGGTCGAGCCAGACCGCGCCGCCCTCGGTCTTGCCGAACTTGGTGCCGTCCGACTTGGTGACCAGCGGGGTGGTGAACGCCTGCACCGGGCCGGCGCCCCGGCGGCGCACGTAGTCGACCCCGGCGGTGATGTTGCCCCACTGGTCGGAGCCGCCGAACTGGAGCTGGCAGCCGTGCCGACGGTGCAGCTCGAAGAAGTCGTTCGCCTGCAGCAGCTGGTAGCTGAACTCGGTGAAGCTGATGCCGCTGTCCAGCCGCGCCTTGACCACCTCCCGGGCGAGCATCTTGTTCACCGGGAAGTGCTTGCCGACGTCGCGGAGGAACTCGACCACCGACATCTCGCCGGTCCAGTCCAGGTTGTTGACCAGTTGCGCCGCGTTCTCCCCGGTGTACGAGACGAACGGGGCGAGCTGGTCGCGGATCCGGGCCACCCAGCCGGCGACCACCTCCGGCGGGTTGAGGGTGCGCTCCGCGCTCTCCTTCGGATCACCGATCTGGCCGGTCGCCCCGCCCACCAGCAGTAGCGGACGGTGCCCGGCGAGCTGGAGCCGGCGTGCCGTGGTGACCTGCATGAGGTGGCCGACGTGCAGGCTGGGCGCGGTCGGGTCGAAGCCCACATAGAAGGCGGCTCCGGGGCCGTCGAGCAGCGGGCGCAGCTCGTCGAGGCCGGTCGAGTCGTGGATCAGGCCACGCCACCGCAGGTCTTCGGTCAGGGAGTCCCGCCCGGGTGGCGGGAGGCTGGTGTCGGTCACGGTCACCGATTCTCCCCCATCCCGGGCGCCGACCCGTACCGGGTTTGCCGACTCGGCGCCGGATACGCTGGCCCTTCCATGATCGAGGAGGGCTGCGTGGAGACGACGGAGGTGACGGGCGGCTTCGTCGCCCTGCTCGGCCTGAAGTTCGACGAGGTGACCGGCGACCGGGTGGTCATCCGCTGGCAGGTCCGCCCGGAGCTGCACCAGCCGTACGGCATCCAGCACGGCGGGGTGTACTGCTCGGTGGTCGAGACGGCGGCCAGCGTGGGCGCCGCCCTCTGGCTGGCGGACCGCGGCCAGGTGGTCGGCGTGTCGAACCAGACCGACTTCCTGCGCGCGGTCCGCCACGGCGAGCTGACGGCGGTCGGCACCCCGGTGCACCGGGGCCGCAGCCAGCAGCTGTGGCAGGTGGAGATCACCGACGCCGACGCCCGGCTGGTGGCCCGCGGGCAGGTCCGGTTGCAGAACCTCTACCCCGCCTGACGCGTTTCGCCAGGTGACGGAGCGGGCCACCGGGCGGCGCTTGCGCGGCCGCGCCCCGGTCAGCCACCCGCCCGGTCCAGCACCGGCTCGGCGTCCGGATCAGGGTCGTCACCGCTGGGCTCGGCCTGGCGGCGCAGCCGCACCTCGGTGATGGCGCGGTGCGCGATCCGGGTGACCACGAGGTCCCAGCCGTCGACGGTGACGCTCTCCCCCGCCACCGTGGGGATGTGCCCGAGGCAGGCGAGCACCAGCCCGGCGACGGTGGTGTAGTCGCCGTCGGGGCGGCCGGGCAGCTCGACGCCGACGTCCGGCAGATCGTGCACCGGGAAGGTGCCGGGCAGCAGCAGCGCGCCGTCCGGCTCGGTGCGCACCGAGCGCACGTCCCGGTCGGTCTCGTCGTAGATCTCGCCGACGATCTCCTCGAGGATGTCCTCCAGGGTGACGATCCCGTCGACCGCGCCGCGCTCGTCCACCACCAGGGCGATGTGCTGGCGTTCCGCCTTGAACTGGCGCAGCGCGTCGACCACCGGCAGCGAGTCCGGCAGCAGCATCGGCGGGCGGACACGCTCGTCGATCGGCCGGTCGTCCGGTACGCCGACCAGGTCCCGCAGGTGGATCACCCCGACCGCGTCGTCGAGGCCATCATGGCGCACCACCGGCGCGCGGGAGTGCCCGGACGCGGCGAGCACCAGCCGGGCGGCCTCCGCGGTCGTCCCGCTGTCCAGCGTGAAGACCTGCAACCGGGGCACCAGCACGGCCCGCAGCTGCCGGTCGGCGATCTCCACCGCGCCGGCGATGATGGTCTGCTGCTCCTTGGTGAAGCCGTGGTTGCCGGCCACGATGTCGCGCAGCTCGTCCGGGCTGATCTCGTCGCGCTGCGGTTGCGGGTTGAGCCCGACCAGCCGGACGACCAGGTCGCTGGTGGCGCCGAGGGCCCAGACGGCCGGCCGGGTGAGGGAGGCGAGCAGGTCCAGCGGGCGGGCGACGAGCAGCGCCCACCGCTCGGGCACCTGCATGGCGATCCGCTTCGGGGCCAGCTCGCCGAAGACCAGGGTGACGAAGGTCAGCGCCAGGGTGACCACCACGATGGCGACCGGTTCGGCGGCGCCGCCGAGCGCGCCCAGCAGCGGCACCAGCGGCCGGGCCAGCGAGACCGCGGCGGCGGCCGAGGCCAGGAAGCCGGCCAGCGTGATGCCGATCTGGATGGTGGCCAGGAAGCGGTTCGGGTCGGTGGCGAGCCGGGCCAGCACCCGGCCGGCCCCACTGGCACGCTCCAGCCGCTGGATCTGGCTGTCCCGCAGCGAGACCAGGGCCATCTCGCTGCCGGCGAAGAGGGCGTTCAGGACGACCAGGACTCCGACCAGGGCCAGCTGGCTCCAGTAGCTCTGCACGCCCGGTTCTCCCTCGCACGGACCACGCCGACCGGCGCCGCCGCGCGGAGGCCCCGCCGGCGTACGCGCATCAGTGCCCCGCGGACCGGGTGGTGAATCCTGCCTCCGCCGTCCGGGTGACCCGGGCTACGCCCGCTCGCCGACCGGCAGGTCCAGCACGTACGCGTCGCCCTCCGGGCGGAAGCCGAGCCGGTGGTAGTAGGGGGCGATCATGCCGGGCGGGCTGACCACCCGGCGGAAGCCCCGGTCGGTGAAGAGGCGGCTGCGCCGGTAGACGAACTCCCCCGGGGTGAAGTCACGGAACCGCTGGGTGACGTAGTCGAGGTCGATCTGGGCCACGCCGCCGGGCTCGGCGTGGGAGAGCACCACCCCGACCACCTCGTCCGCGCGGACCACCAGGAACGCCGACCGCTCGGCCACGGTGCCGGGCGGCCAGTGGAAGCCGGGGTTGAACCGGGCGATGTCGGCGCCGTGCACCCGCAGCGTGTGGGCGAGGAACTGGTCGTCGACACCGACCTCGACGACCTGGTAGGTCTCCTCGTCGTGCCGGGTGGCCAGCATCTTCCGCAGGTACCAGATGTTGATCACAGCCAGCACCACGTTCAGCCCGACCATCGGCCAGACCGCCAGGGCGGCGTTGTAGCCGATCAGCACCAGGCAGCCGACCAGGTTGAGCGCGCGCAGTCGCAGGATGCGCGCCTGCAACAGCGACCAGACCAGCAGCGCGGAGCCGGCCCAGCCGATCAGATCCAGCCAGTTCACCCCGCGAGGGTAGTGCCCGCGCTGGTCAGCGCCGTCGCCGGGAGCCGTCGGACCCCGCCGGCGGGCGTCGTGGGCGGCTCAGGCGGTGAGCTCCAGCACGTACTCCTCGACGTCGTGGCCGCGGCCGGCGGCGTAGCCGTGGTCCTCGCCGCGGATGACGAAGCCGCACTTGCGCAGCACCGCGAGTGAGCCGGCGTTGTCCTTGGCGGCCCGGGCGTGCACCGGGCGCTGGGGCAGTTGGCGCAGCAGCGCGCCCAGCGCGCGGGTGGCGTAGCCGCGGCCCCAGTGCCGCCGGTCGATCCAGTAGCTGACCTCGGTGCGCTCGCCGACCGGGAAGGCGAGCACGTGCCCGACCACCTGGCCGTCGACGGTCACCGTGCGGGACAGGATCGCCGGGTCGGTGCGCACCCGCTTCCAGTGGGCGGCGAAGCCCTCCGGGTCGGCCGGATCGTCGGCGGTGAAGGCGGCCATCCGGATCGCCTCCGGATCCAGCTGGTGCCGGTAGAACTCGGGGAGGTCGTCGTCATGGACGGGGCGTAGCTGCAGGTCGGCGGTCACCGGCCGAGGATAGGACCGGGTACCGACATCCGGGGCCGCCGGCCCGGTCGGCGCCCGGGTCGGCCGTCCGGTCCAGGCGTTCCGGGCCCCCAGGGCGCGTTTCCGCGCCGGTCGCCCCAGGCGCGGGCGGTGGGCGTGGCGGCTCGGTGCCGGCCAGCCGGCGGGCGGATCACCGTGCCGGCCGGCGGAGATCGGCGGAGAATGGCCGGATGACCAGACTGGCGCGGAACCAGGGCCGACGACGCGGAGTGCGGGCGGCCGGCGCGACGGCGGGCGGCGACCGGGCGGCCGGGGCGGCGGCGACCGGCGTGGCGGCCGTCGACGCCCGGGCCGGCAGCGCCGCGGCCATCGGGGCGCTGGCGGTCGGCGCGCTGGCCACCGGGGCCGCCGCCGTGGCGGTGCTGGCCATCGGGCGGCTCGCGCTCCGCCGGGCGGTCATCCGCGAGCTGCGCATCGGGCGGCTGGAGGTCGACGAGCTGATCGTCCGCAGGCGGGCCGACGTCCCGGGCGACGCCGACCGCGGCGCTTCCTGGTGACCCGAGAGGGCGGGCCGCCCGACCGGCGCCGGTAGGCCGGCCGGGCCGAGCAGGTCAGCGGACGGTTGGCGCGGGTCAACTGACGCCGGGCTCCGGCGCCGGGTAGCCGTACAGGTCGAGGAGCCGACCGCGGGCGGCGTGCAGGCGGTCCACCACCACGCTCATGAACCGGGTGGTGAGCTGGCGGCCGAACGCGTCGTCGGACTCCATCAGCCGGCGCAGCCCGGCGGCGCTCAACTCCACCGCGGTGCTGCGCCGCACGGCCACCGCGCCGAACTGCCAGCGGTACGGCGGGAAGAGCCAGGACCAGCCGAGCACCCCGCCCGGCCCGATCATCTCGAACTCCACGTCGCCCCGGCCGGGCACCGCGAAGTCGAGCGCCACCTGGCCGTCGCGGACCAGCCAGCAGCGTTCCGCCGGCTGGCCGGCGCGGAACAGGCGGTGTCCCGGGTGCCAGACCACCGGCCGGGCGTACCCGGCCAGCCGGGGCAGCCACGGCTCGGGCAGCCCGGTGAGGAAGGGATGCGCGCGGAGGACGTCGAGGGTGGTCATCGCGTACGCCTCTCTCCCGGGGTGCGGGAACGCGCCCGTCGTCCCATCAGACCGCACCCTGACCGGCGGCCGGCAGGGCCGTTGGTCCCGCCCGGGGGCGACGGGCCTGCCCGTCGCCGCGCCCGCCGGCGCGACGCGGCTGGTCGGTCCACGCGCCGGCCGGTTCGGGACCAACGGCCCGGTCCCCGGGACGACCGCCTCTGACCGCCGGCCGGACACCTGGACAGACTGGGGTGGACCGAAGGAGGTTGTCATGACCAGCAACACCGGAGCCGCCGTGGTGGTGGGTGTGGACGGTTCCGCCGCCGCCCTGGACGCGGTGCGGGTGGCCGCGCGGGAGGCAGCGTACCGGCAGCGGCCGCTGCGGATCGTGCACGCGTTCATCTGGCCGCTGATGGACACGCCGCTGGGACCGGTGCCGGGTGGACCGGCGGCCGGCGGGCTGCGCAACCAGGCCGAGCAGTACGTCGCCGAGGCGGTGGCCGAGGCCGGCAAGATCACGCCGGAGGTGCCGGTCACCGGTGTCGTGGTCGACGGCGCCGCGACCCCGGTGCTGCTGGACGAGTCCCGCGACGCCGCCCTGGTGGTGCTCGGCCACCGCGGGCTCGGCGGTTTCGCCGGCCTGCTGATCGGATCGGTCACCGTGCAGGTCTCGGCCCGCGCGCAGAGCCCGGTGCTGGTGGTCCGGGGCGAGCCACGGGCCGACGGTCCGGTGGTGGTGGGCGTGGACGGCTCGGAGCTGTCCACCGAGGCGGTCGGGTTCGCGTTCGACGAGGCGGCCCGGCGCGGCGTCCCGCTGGTCGCGGTGCACGCCTGGCTCTACCCGACACCGGCCGGCCCGGGCGAGATCCTGCCCCTGGTGTACGACGTCGAGGCGTTCGGCGACGAGGAGGAGCGCACCCTCGCCGAGTCGCTGGCCGGCTGGTCCGAGCGCTACCCCGAGGTGCCGGTGCGGCGCCGGCTGGTCCGGGGCTCCCCGGCCCGGGCCCTGGTCGAGGAGTCGAGGACCGCGCAGCTCGTGGTCGTCGGGGCGTACGGTCGGGGCGCGCTGGCCGGGTTGCTGCTCGGCTCGGTCAGCCACGCGGTGCTGCACCACGCGCACTCGCCGCTGGCGATCGTGCGGCACCGGCGTACCGCCGACGGATCCTGACGTCGCGGTGGCGGGCCGGCGGGCACCCGCCGGCGCGGCGCCGTGTCGGGGAAATACCGGTGGGCCGCGGACCGCGCCCGGACAATGACCTGATCGAGTACCTGGGAGGGCTGATGAACCGACCCGTCGTGGTGGGCGTGGACGGATCCCCGCCGAGCCTGGTGGCGGCCGAGCACGCCGCGCAGGCCGCGGTGCGGCGCGGTCGCCCGCTGCACCTGGTGCACGGCTACCTGCACCCGCTCGGCTACGGCGTGCCGCTCAACCCGTACGACCTGGGCATCCCGGCGCCGAGCGAGGAGGCGCAGAAGATGTTGGCGCAGACCGCGGCCGACCTGACCGAGCGCTGGCCGGGGCTCACGGTCGAGGTGCGCCAGGTGGCCGGCGGGCCGGGCGCCACACTGGTCGAGGAGTCCAAGCGGGCGGAGCTGGTGGTGGTGGGCAGCCGCGGCCACGGTGGTTTCGCCGGGCTGCTGCTCGGCTCGGTCGGCAGCCAGGTCGCCGCGCACGCGCACTGCCCGGTGCTGGTGGTCCGGCCCGCCGAGCAACCGGCTCCGGCGACCGTGCCGGTGCTGGTCGGGGTGGACGGCTCGGAGTCCGCGGAGCTGGCCGTCGGGTACGCCGCCGACGAGGCGGCCGGCCGGGAGGTGGGACTGGTGCTGGTGCACGCCGCGCCGGCGGACGGGGATGCCTCGTCGCCGGCGCTGGCCGGCCTGCTCGCCACCGCCGCCGCGGCGGTGCGCGGCAGCCACCCCGGGGTGGCCGTCGAGGAGCGGGTGCTGCGGGGGGCCGGGCCCGAGCAGGCGCTGGTCGACGCGAGCCGGGACGCGGCCCTGGTGGTGGTCGGCTCGCGGGGCCGGGGCGGGTTCACCGGGATGCTGCTCGGTTCGGTCAGCCAGGCCCTGGTGCAGCACGCGCACTGCCCGGTGCTGGTCGCCCGCCCCCACGGCCACGCCCGCTGACGCGGCGCCGCGGACGGCGCGAGCCGGCACGCGGTGCGCTTGCGACCCGGGCGCGACCGGCGCCGGGCGGCCGACCGGACTCGGTGCGGTCGGCGGGCCGGCGCTCCGGCCGGTGCGGCCTCGAGACGGGCGCGGGCCACGCCGCCCGGGACGGTGTGGCCCGCGGTTGGCGGACGCCGGTCAGTGGCCGGCGCGGCCGAGCAGGTCCTCGAAGCTCGTGGTGAGGGCGAACGGATCTGCCGGCCCGGTGGACGCCGGCCGCCGGTGGATCTGTTCGGCCAGTTCGCCGGCGGCCCGGTCGATCCGGCGCCGCAGCGCCCCGTCGGCGGTGCCGCCGGACCAGTCCTCCGGCGCGGCGAAGACCGCCGTCGGCACCACCACCGCGTGCAGGTACGC
>NZ_JBSWCE010000080.1:0-8442 GCF_056780015.1 Micromonospora sp. R311 | reverse complement strand
TTGCGTCACAACATGATCCTGGATGCCCTCTCTTCATACCCAGACATCGACCCCTGACATCGGAACTACTCGTCTAGAGATGATCCAGCCGTTCGATCGCGGCGCGTGGGCCGTGCCCACCTGTCTGGCAACCAGACGTCTCCCGCTCGGTAGGCATTGTTGACCAGCCAGAAGCTGCACAGCACGAAGGCGCCCTCGTCGCCCTCGATGCCGTCCGGCGTCTGGTCGTGCAGGTAGCGGTAGAGCAGCCCGCCCCCTGCGTCCAGGCGTGCGGCGATGGCGGAGGCGGTGGCGACGACCCGTGGGTAGGTGGCGGGTATCACCTTCCGCAGGGACAGGGCCAGCAGGCTCGCGTCGAGCGCACCGCCGCCGTGCGGGCCAGCCCCGTCTGCCGCGAAATCGCGGACAGACCGCATCCGTCGCGGTCGCGACCCAGGCGGGCGACTCGTCGGTGCGCGTCCGCACCGCTCGGACGATAAAGCGACGGGTCCATGTGCTCACGCGACAGTCTCTGGGACGTGTTCTGGGTGGTGCCGGCTGCGTTCCGGGGGAGGAGACTAACGAGGCGTCGACGTCTGCGCCGAAAGTGTCTCCGCACGGGCCGACGCCGGGCCGTGGGATCGCCGATAAGTCCGAACAGCACCTCCCGACCTACCGACACGTGCCTGCAGTATCGGGCCTTCCCGGGCAAGCTGTATCGACAGACCGTATCAAGGAGAACAGGCGTGACGATCACCGTCGGCGAACCACGACCGAGGTCACCGTGAAGGCGTACACGACGCTCCGCGTCGAGGGCGTCACGATCGAGGTGAAGGGGCGCACTGCCCGCGTCGCCGAGGCCGAGGTCTACTGGGCGTTCGAGGACGGCGCGTGGCGGATCAACTTCGTCCAGGTCACCGGCCCGTTCCTGAACAAGGACGGCCGGGAGTCCCGCCAGCGCCTGAACGAGACCAGCCACCCCGACGACGGCTCCGAGCGCTCCTACCGCACCGTCACCCCGCCGGCGATCCTCGACGCGGCCCTGGCGTACGCGCCCGACTGGACGCCGGAGGTCTCCGAGTCCCGCTACCCGACGAGGCAACGGTCAGGCCGAGCAGCATCTGGGACTGTCCTCCGGCCAGGACAGACAGGAGGAGCCCCGACGGGCATCACCCACGTCGCGACGACCACCCAGGTCCTCGTGCACGCCTACACGTCGCTGCAGCCGGAAGGCTTCACCGCGAAGGTGAAGAGCCGTGCCGCGCGGATCAAGAAGGCGACGGTCCACTGGGACTACGAGGACGGTGCATGGGCCGTCGGCGCCGTGAACATCTGGGGCCCGGTCATCCGACAGAGCGACGGGACCGAGTCGGCCCTGAACGTCGATGAGCTGACCCGGCCCGCGTCCGCCTCGAACTCCCAGTGCGGGGTCGTCACCCCGCCCGAGCTCGTCGAGGTGGCGCTAGAGAACGTGCCCGACTGGACGCCGACGATCAACGGCACCCCTTACCCACGGACGACGAAGCTGCGCAGCGGCCTGTAGTCATGAAGACCCGTCGCAGTGCGGTATGTGGCGAACAGCGTGCGCGCGACCCCGACGCCGAGATCGAACCACGAGGTGGCTGCGCCGAGCACCATCCACCTGTCGACGCCTATGTGGCGGGGAGTTGCCGGTGCATGGCGAGGTCCTCGACGCGGTGCAGGGTTTCCGCGTTGCGGCGGCGGATGATCGGGGCGAGGGTGGCTTTCGGGAGGAGGTGGGCGAGGCCCGTGACCGTCGTCCAGCCCATCCGTATCCGGGTGGTGGTGGGTGATAGTGGTTCCAGTGTCAGTCGGACGCGGGCGACGCCGAGTGGTCCGGCGTGCGCGTCGAGTTCGAGCAGCCGTTCGGGTTCCATCCTGCGCACCATCGTCCGGTCGTCGATGTGCAGTGGCCATGGGCCGATCCGGTGGTGGACTCGGGTGCCCACGGCGGGCCAGCCGTCGTCGACGGCCCGCATGTGGGCGGCGCCGACGACCCAGCTCGCGTAGCTCCAGCCGTTTGCCAGGACAGCGAAGATCCGTTCGGCCGTGGTGGGGATGACTCGGCAGACCTCGATCATCGCCTTCTCCCGTCGCGATCGGGTCTGGGTGCGGGCGGGGGTCATGCGGTCTCCCCGGCTCGGGCCAGGTTCACGCCGCTGGCGATGATCCCGATGTGGCTGAACGCCTGCGGGAAGTTGCCGATGAAGCCGCCCGTCGTGGGGTCGATCTGTTCAGCCAGCAGACCGAGCGGGCTCGTCCTCGCGCACAGGGACGCGTACAGGTCGTGCGCCTGATCGAGGCGGCCCTGATGGACGAGGTTGTCGACCAGCCAGAAGCTGCACAGCACGAAGGCGCCCTCGTCGCCCTCGATGCCGTCCGGCGTCTGGTCGTGCAGGTAGCGGTAGAGCAGCCCATCTCCTGCGTCCAGGCGTGCGGCGATGGCGGAGGCGGTGGCGATCATCCGTGGGTGGGTGGCGGGTATCACCTTCCGCAGGGGCAGGGCCAGCAGGCTCGCGTCGAGCGCGCCGCCGCCGTGGAGGTGGGCGCTGAGCGTCTGGGCCTTGTCGTCCCAGGACTGTTCGAGGATGCGTCGGGTCAGTGCTGCGGCCGTCGTGCGCCACTGGTCTGTCGGCCCTGGCAGTCCGAGCTGTTCGCCGAGACCTGCCGCCCGGTCCAGCGCCACCTGGCACATGCCGGTCGAGTAGGTGAGCACTCGGCTGTCGTTCCGCACTTCCCAGATTCCCTGGTCCGGTTCCTGCCATGCCTGCTCGGAGGCGTGGGCGAGGTCGCGGAGTTTGGCCCACAGGGCCGGCTGAAGCTCCCCGCCAGCGCGTACCCATTGGTCGGCGCAGTCGAGTACTTCTCCGTAGACGTCGTGCTGACGTTGGTCGGCCGCGCCGTTGCCCCAGTGCACGGGGGCGGAACCGCGGTAGCCGCTCAGTCCTGGGTCCTCGACCTCCCCGGGCACGGGCCGGCCGTCGAGGGTGTACATGATTCGTGGTTCCGGAGTCTGTTCGAAGGCGTCGAGTACCCATCCGAGGAAGGCATCGGCTTCGTTGGCGAATCCGATGCGGCGCATGGCGAACACGGTGAATGAGGCGTCGCGGATCCATGCGTAGCGGTAGTCCCAGTTGCGGACGCCGCCGATCGGTGCGGGCAGTGAGGACGTGGGTGCTGCGACCATCGCGCCGTTGACCCAGTCGTCACACAGTTTGAGGGTGATCGCCGCGCGACGGACCAGCGGCTCTTGCGGCCCGCTGTAGGCGAAGTTGGTCATCCAGCGTCGCCATGCGTCGGCCGTCGTCGCCAGCATCTCCTCGGCGTCGAAGCGGTGGTGGCGGTGGATCCGACCCCAGGAGAGGACCAGGTCCACCTGTTCGCCTTCGTGCAGGTCGAAACTGGCCGGCAGGCTGGTCAGCGGTCTGTTGGCGCGTAGGTGTAGTCGCAGGTCGGGACACCGGGAGGGGCGGAGTTCCACACCGTCGAGCGCGGCGCGGGTCTGGCCGCCGTCGCGGGGGCGTAGGTCGATGTCCAGTCGGATGGTGCCGCTGAGGACACGCGCCGAGCGGACGAGTTCACAGCGGCCGGCGGGCGCGTCGTCGGTGAGGTCGCTGCCGGGGCGTACGACGATGGCGTCGGTGATCTGGAGCAGACCGGTGTCCGTGCGTAGTTCGGTGACGAGCACGGCGGTGTCCGGGAGGTAGTACTGGCGTCCCTCGCGAAGGTCCGGCGGGGTGACGGTGAAGTGTCCGCCGCGCTGGTTGTCCAGCAGACCGGCGAGGACCGCGTCGGCGTCGAACCGGGGCAGGCACAGCCAGGGGATCGAGCCGTCCACTCCGACGAGCGCCACGGTCGCGCCGTCCCCGATCACCCCCAGGTCCTCCAAGCGAAGGTATCCGTCGGGCCGGTGGACCGCTCGCAAGGGCGGGTCCAGGTCAAGCACGATGCGCACTCCTTACCCGGTCGAGACCGACAGTTGCAGGACTTCGACCGTAGAGATGAGGCATGCAGGTCCGGTGTCGGGCCTGCTCAGCGGGCGAGGACCTGCCCACCGAACAAGGCCAAGGTCTCACCGGTGACGTAGCTGCTGTCCGCGTTGCTCGCGAAGAAGAGGAACGCAGGGGCGATCTCCTCGGGCTGGGCGGGCCGGCCCAGCGGCACGCCGTCGGTTGCGTCGCCGTACCCAGCCAACTGCTCCGGAGTGCGGCTGGAGGCGTTCAGCGGTGTCCACACCGGCCCGGGCGCCACACAGTTCACCCGGATGCCCCGCGAGACCAGCTCCGTCGCCAGCGACTTGGTGAACGTGTGTATCGCGCCGTTGGTCTCGGCGTAACCGATCAGCGACGGATTGCCCTCGAAGCCGGCCACCGAGCCGCAGTTGACGATGCACCCGCCCGTCGGCAGGTGTCGCATCGCGGCGCGGGCCATGTAGAAGTAGCCCGAGACATTGGTCCGGAACAACTCGTCGAGTTCACCGTCGGACACGTCGGACAGCGACGAGTACTGGAACATGACGGCCGCGTTGTTCACCAGGATGTTCAGCCTGCCGAACTCCGCGACGGTGCGCTCCACCGCCGTGTCGCAGAACGACGAGTCCTTCACGTCCCCCGTCAGCACCAGGCATCGCCGCCCCTCGCGCCCCACCAACTCGCGCACGCGGTCCGCGTCCTCAAGCTCTTCGGGCAGGCAGACGATCGCCACGTCCGCGCCCTCCCGGGCGAACAGGACAGCCACGGCGGCGCCGATACCGCTGTCCCCACCGGTTATCAGCGCGACGCAACCGCCGAGCTTCCCGGACCCCCGCAACGCGGGCGCCTGATTGCGAGGCGGCGGGTCCATCCGCGCGTCCAGCCCCGGCCTCGACTGCGACTGCCCGCGAAAGGGTGGCGTGGGCTGATCGACGGCACCGCTCATCACAAACCTCCTCGTCGGCCCCGCCGTCGTTCCCCTTTCCGAACCTGGCAAACACCGTCCGCCCCGGTCTGGCCCGTGCCCAAAACGGGCCGCCTGCGGCCGGCACGCTCCGTCTGTTGGTGGTGGCGCTGGGACTCGCCACCGCCTTGGTCCACCTCGTAACCGCCGCACTGGAGGCGTTTCGCGCGGTATCTGCAGGAGAGAGTCGTTTGGCGAACGGAGCCGGGTCGACGCACCAGGGCGAACCCGCGAACCCGAGGGAGGTACGAGCCGGTCCCGGTCGCGTGCCCGTGCGTGGCCTGCGCCGGCATCGGCCGGCCCGTTCAAGCCCGGGTCGACGGCATGGCATGTGCGCAACCGAGAGCCTGGAGGTGCTCCCCGTGGAGCCCGAGATCGTCTGGCGGCATCACGTCGACCGGTCGGGAGAGGTCTGCACCATCAGGCTGTCCGGGGACCTCGACCTGGCCGCCAAGGACGATCTGCGCCGGATCCTGGACGACGAGCTGCGCCGACCCGGGGGCCGGCCTGGTCATCGACAAGAACCAAGCGGTGTGCTCAGTGAACCCGCCTGCGGTGGCTATCGCTGTGGCGACCTCCTGTGGCTTCGCTTCGCCGCTGAGGAGGGCGCGTAGCAGAATGCGGGCCTTGTAGGGGTGCAGCCAGCCGGCGGGGATGAGGCCGCGTGCGATGAGGTCCTGCTCGGAGCCGGGGAAACCGTAGGTGTGGGTGAGCGTCGGCTCGGCGGGGGTGCGGGAGGTGAGGACAACGGGGATCCGTTCCGCGAGGGTGGTGAGGGTGTCGACGAGGGATTCGGGAACGGGGCCGACGCCGAATCCGGCGACGACGAGGCCGTCGAGGCGGGTGCCTACGGCGCCGAGGAGGGCAGGGTCGTCATCGAAGGTGACCGCATGCAGGCCGACGGTCGCCTGTCGGGCGGGTTTCGGCACGGGCATGGCCAGCCGGTAGGGCACCCGGCTCACGCGGTTTCGGACCGTACCGGCCCGGCGAAAACCGAGCCTTGACACCAATTGAGTTAGATACCTTAATATTCAAGATCCCAGATGGACGCAGGCTCGCTGGTTCACCGCCGAAGGGGCTGGTCAGTCCGTCCCGAACCAGCGGCCACCTGAATCTGAGCAGAAGTCACCTTCGGTGATCTCCTCGGTGCGGATTGTTTCCGGTCGTCATTCATCGTGAGCAAGGGGCCGAATGCAGACATTCGACGAAACATCGCCGGGGGATGGGGCGGCGTCGCGTGGCATCGACCGTCGCCATCTGCTTGGCCTGGTCACCGCCACGCTGGCGGCCGGCATCATTCCGGAGGCATGGCTCGCAGAAGCCGCGTACGGCGCGACGCCGAGATGGAACCGGCCATTCGACAAATGGGTCCCGATCACGTCTCCGTACGGGATGCGGACAGATCCGATCACTGGCGAGTCCAGGATGCACAACGGCACGGACTACAGCTACTCGGGGATCCTCGGCTATCCGATCCGCTCGATCGCGGCGGGCACCGTAACCAGCGTCTCGTACAGCGCGAGCGGCCTTGGCCACAACGCCACCATCACGCACGCCGATGGTTGGCGGAGTGTCTACGGGCACATGCGGGAGGCTCCCAGAGTCGGGGCGGGCGTGCAGGTCGCCGCCGGCCAGCACATTGGCAACGTGGGATCCACCGGCCACTCCACCGGCCCGCACCTGCATCTTGAGATCTTCCAGCCGAACGGTCAGCGAGTTAACCCCGAGTCGGTTCTCACGGGTGCCCCGTACGCCGGGGCGCCCGGATCTCCCCCTGAAATTGTCACTAAGGATGGACTGATGTACCTCATCTGGAGCACCGGCGGCACCGGTTACCTGGTCACCCCCAACCGCGTCATCGGGCTGCGGTCGATGGCGCACTACAACCTGTTCAAGCGGATCATCAACTCGAATCAGGCCGCCGCCCAGCCTGAGGTCTTCAACGCACTGGAGATCGACCAGATCAACGCGTACCTCAACGGGACGGTGCCTGCCTGATCCATCCCGGGGATGGCCTCGGAGACGCCCGGCCGGCTCGCTGCATCAGAAGCGGGCCGGCCTCCGCGTTGGTCCCGCCAGCGGCACGCGGCGACGTGTGGCAACTGCGTGGCTGGAGCTCGGCCGTTCCTCACTGGCAGCCCTACCGCTCGGCCCAGAACCAGTTCCACGCCATCCAGTACCCGCAGGAGCCGGCGGCAAGAAGTCCTACCGTCAGCGCTGGGACGACATCGGTGCCGTCATCGAACGCGCCCTCGAGGACCTCGTTGAAGAGCTCGACGGCCGACCCTACGTCGTCACCGTCGACGAGGACAGTGCCCGACGCATCTGGGACGGATTGCAGAACAGCAAGCAGAGCAGCCACCCCGGCCCGGGCAAAAGCAAATACTGGCTTCCCGGCTACAGCCTCCAAGAGGATGAACGCCCCGACGCGATCATCCGCATCAACATCGCCGACGACAGAGTGCCTCCGCCGGTCGCATACACGCGCGTGCTCAGCACACGAGACGGCGAAAAGGAGGGTGAGACGACCAACGCTCTGTACGAGATCGAGACGGACTTCGGCACCCCGGTATGGCTCCTGTGTAATGTTCCCCGTAATTACGACGGCGGAAACTCGGGCCGACTCGGCGCCAAATACACCCGGTGGGACGCGAAACGCTCCGTCATCTCCGAGAATCGAGAAGAACGCCGCAAGAGTGAGATGTCCGAACCGTGATACACGATGACCGCCACCGAGATCTTCCCCATCGCCCTCAACGACCGAGTCTCCCACGAAGCGCTCGCGTTCGCCACCGCCCAACTCTGTCACCAAACCATGTACTGGTCCGGCCGCGCCCGCTACCCCGTCGCCCTGCACGCGGCAATACAGATGGACGAAGACCATCCCCGGTACCGCCGCACCGCACAATCAGCCGACGAGGAGCCCGACATCGACGAATAAGAATAAGTCCTGACTGACGCCTGCACCGTGCCATGTCGGGCCGAGGCGATCCGTCACTGTGGTGGGCGCCGGACCCGTGCTCGCCGCTTTGGTCGTCCGTCAGAGCGCGTGAAGCCTGCGCCACAGCCGTCTGTCGGTGCGTTTCCACAGGGCTTTGGGTGTGATGGTCGTACCCGTCGCCGAGCCTGAGGGTAAGTCTCAGAAGCCCTTGCGGCGGGTGTTCCGGATGACGTTTCAGCTCGACCACCTGGTAAGCGGTGACGCTCTGGGCGTTGAGCGACTTCAGCCGCTTGAGCGCTTGATCGTGCTCCAGTCTCGTCTGCGTGGCGGCCGGGTCGCCCTCGGCAAGGAGCCTGGGGGTGAGGCGCCGTGGCTCGATATGGGGTCGAAGCACCTCGTGGACCGCTGGGAGCACGTCGAGGGCGAGGTTGTCGAGGTCCTTTCCCTGTTGCGGAGGCAGCACCAACATGGTGACCTTGATGGGGACGCCTAGACGAGTAGTTCCGAATCCCGGTCAGTGGTCGTAGGCGATCAGTGACCGGGTGACGGGTGCGCCGGTCTTGTTG
>NZ_JBSWCE010000079.1:0-8965 GCF_056780015.1 Micromonospora sp. R311 | reverse complement strand
TTGCGTCACAACATGATCCTGGATGCCCTCTCTTCATACCCAGACATCGACCCCTGACATCGGAACTACTCGTCTAGCCGGCGCAACGGAGCGGGCGAGCCCGCATGCGGCCTGCATCGGCCGGCTGGGGGCGGTCAGCGGCCCAGCAGTTCGGCGAGGACCTCGACGACGCGCCGGGTGTGGCGCCCGTCGGGATCCTCGTCGGTGTTCAGGTCGGTCACGCTCATGCCGAGCAGCCGGTCGGCCCGCGCCAGCGGCGTGACCAGCGCGGTGAGCTCGGCCCAGCGCAGCCCGTCCGGTTCCCGGTAGGTGACCGCCGGCAGGTCGCGCGGATCGACCGCGTCCAGGTCGAGGTGTAGCCAGGCCGGTCCGTCGCCGGCCGCGGCCAGCTCCGCGCCGACCTCGCCGGCGCCGCGCCGCCGCAGCTCCGGCACCGGAAGCTGGTGGATCCGCGGGTCGATCCGGTCCGCCTCCACCCGGTTGGCGGGGTCGTCGGGCGGGCGGTGCCCGAGCAGGTGCACCCGGGCGGGGTCGACGAGCGGGCCGTCGTGGTCCACCGCGGCGGCCGGGCCGTGCCCGGTGATCACCGACAGGTCCATGTCGGCGCCCTCGCCGGTCTCCGAGGTGCGCCCGTCGTAGAAGTCCGGGTGGCCGTCGACGAACCAGAGCGTCACCGCCGGCGGCAGGGCCAGGCAGATGCCCGGCAGGATCGCGCAGTCCCCGCCCAGCACCAGGGGGCGGTGGCCGGCGGCGAGCAGCTCGCCGACCCGCGCGGCGACGGCGGCCCCGGCCCGGCGTACCTGGGCCGCGCCGATCAGCCCGCTGGCCGGGTCCCGCTCCGGGTCGTCCACCACCGCGTCCACCCGGCCGCCGTCGTCCGCGCCGAGCGCGGCGAGCAGGCCGGCGGCGCGCAGCGCCTCAGGCGCCCGCTGCTCACCCCGGCCCGTCCCGGACGAGTCCAGCGGCGCGTCCAGCACGACCCATCGCACACCGGCAGGGTAGCGGCGTGGCCCGCGGTCGGACCGGCGATCGCCGGGTCGTAGCCCGACCGGAGGCGTGGCACGCTGGGTGGCGTGTACCGGGAACGACCCGCCGGCGTCGCCGGTGCGGTGCTCTGGACCGCCACGACGGCCGGCACCGCACCGAACCGGGTGCTGCCGGACGGCTGCGTCGACCTGCTCTGGTCCAGCCACGCCGGGCTGCTGGTGGCGGGGCCGGACCGCAGCGCCCACCTGAGCCCGGCCGTGCCCGGCCAGCGCTGGGTCGGGCTCCGGCTGCCCCCGGGCACCGGCCCGGCCGTGCTCGGCGTGCCCGCCGTCGAGCTGCGCGACCGGCGGGTCCCGCTGGCCGACCTCTGGGGTGACCGGGAGGTCGTCGGCCTGGCCGAGCGGGCCGCGGCCGACCCCGGCGCCGTGCTGGTCGAGGTGGCGCTGCGGCGGCTGCGCGCCGCCGGCGGGCCCGACCCGCTCGGCGCGCGGGTCGCCGCCGCGCTGGCCGCCGGCGCCCCGGTGGCCGCGACCGCCGCCGAGGTCGGTCTGGACCCGCGCGCCCTGCACCGCCGCTCCCGGCAGCTGTTCGGGTACGGCCCGAAGACCCTCGCCCGGATCCTACGGATGCGCCGGGCGCTGGCGCTGGCCCGGGCCGGCACGCCGTTGGCCGAGGTGGCCGCCCGCTGCGGCTACGCCGACCAGGCGCACCTCACCCGGGACGTGCGCGACCTGGCCGGGGTGCCACCCACCGTGCTGCTCGCCGCCGGCTGACGCGCTCGGCCGGCGACTGCCGACCCGGGGGCGGCACGGTCCGGCCGGGCACGTCAGCCGGCGGCGCCCGCCACCCAGGCGAACAGGTCCACGCCGTTGCCGTCCGGGTCGAGCACCACCGCGTACCGCTGCCCCCACTCGGCGTCCCACGGCGGCAGGTGCCCCTGGTAGCCGGCGGCGAGCAGGTCCGCGTAGACGCGGTCCACCTCGGCGGCATCGGCGCAGCGGAAGGCGAGACCGGCGCCGCCGCCCTGGCCGGGCTTCCAGTCCGGGTCGAACGAGCGGATGGTCTCCACGGTGTCCCAGGCCAACCGGAGGCCGCCGGGCAGGGTGACCTCCACGTGCGGCTCGGTGTCGGCCTCGGCCGGGATGTCCAGGCCGAGCCGCCGGTAGAAGGCGAGGGAGCGGGACAGATCGCTGGTGACCATGCCGATGAGATCGAGTGTCGGTGCCATGGCGTCCACCGTAGGGAGCGCCCGGCCGGGGTGTCTTGAACGAAACGGACGCCGGACGGAGTGGCCGGTGTGGCCCGCACGGGGCGGACAGGCGGCGTACGGTGTCAGAAGTCCGGCAATTCCGGCTATACGGGGTGCCGGTGTCGACACGGCGAGGGGAAGGAGCGGTCGGTGAACCATCTGGCCTACCTGGACGCGGGGTCCGGCAGCCTGATCGTGCAGGCGGTGGTCGGCGGGGTGGCCGGCGCGGCGGTGGCCGCCAAGCTCTACTGGCGGCGGCTCGTCGACCGGTTCCGCCGGCAGCCCACCGACCAGCGCTGACTCCGCCGGCGATGGCGATCTCCGACACCGGGGTGCGGCCCGAGCCCGCCTCGTTCCGCGACCCGGCCAACCGGGTCTTCCACGCCGGGGACGACGTGTTGCGCGGGCTCGACGCGCGGGCGGCCGAGGAGTGGCGGGCCCTGGCCGCCACCGACTTCTTCCCCGCCCTGCTGGCCGCCGGCAAGGTCTGCGGCACCGAGCCGGCCGACCCGGCACTGCTGCCCGCGGGCGCCGGCTGGGCCGCCGTGCTCCGGCACGAGCGCATCCCGTTCGTCTCCCACCCGTACGAGTGGTCCTTCAGCATGCTGCGCGACGCCGCGCTGCTGCACCTGGAGATCCTCCGCGCCGCGCTGCCGGCCGGGTTCACCACCAAGGACGGGTCGGCCTACAACCTCCAGTGGCGCGGCGCCGAGCCGGTCTTCATCGACGTCGGCTCCTTCACCCCGGTCCGCGACGGCGAGCCCTGGGCGGGCTACCGCCAGTTCTGCCAGACCCTGCTCTATCCGCTGCTGCTCGGCGCCCACCTCGGGCTGGACTTCCAGCCCTGGTTGCGGGCCCGGGTGGACGGGATCGACGCCGACCAGATGCGCCCGCTCTTCGGCGGCGCCCGCCGGCTGCGCCCCGGTGTGCTCGCCCACGTGCACCTGCACGCGGCGATGCAGAGCCGGCACGCCGGCACCAGCACCGCCGAAGCCCGGGCCCAGCTGCGCGCCGCCGGCTACTCGGCCGAGCTGGCGCTGGCCACCGTGCGCGGCATCGAGAAGCTGGTCCGCCGGCTCGACCGCCCGGCCACCGCCAGCCACTGGTCGGCCTACCAGCGCACCTGTGGCTACTCGGCGGATGACCGGGCCGCCAAGGAGGCGTTCGTCGCCGGGACGCTGGCCGCCTCGCCGCGCGCCCGGCTGGTGCTCGACCTCGGCGCCAACGACGGCCGGTACGCCCGGCTCGCCGCCCGGCACGCCGACTACGTGGTCGCCGTGGAACAGGACCCGGCCGTGGTGGACGAGCTCTACCGCGCGCTGCGCGCCGAGGGGGAGCGGCGCGTCCTGCCGCTGGTGATGGACCTCGCCGACCCCTCACCGGGTGGCGGCTGGCGGGGCGTCGAGCGGGCCGGCTTCGCCGACCGGGCCGCCGCCGACCTGGTGCTCGCCCTCGCCGTGGTGCACCACCTGGCGATCGGCCGCAACGTGCCGCTGCCCGAGGTGGTGGACTTCCTCACCCAGCTCTGCGCGCCCGGCGCGCGGATCGTGGTGGAGTTCGTCCACCCCGACGATCCGATGGCCCGCCGGCTGCTGGCCAACAAGCCCGACGGCATCTTCCCCGACTACCGGCGCGACGAGTTCGAGCGGCTGCTCGGCGCGCGGGGCCGGATCGAGCGCCGGCTGGAACTGCCGTCGGGCACCCGGACCCTGTACGCGGCGGTCGTGGGTGGCTGAGCCGGCAACGGCGCCCGGCCCGACCGACCCGCGCCCGAGCGGGACGGACCCGGCCGGGTCCACGCCACCCGCCGCACCCACGCCACCCGCCGGGTCCGCGCCACCGGCGGGGCCTACGCCCTCGGCCGGGCCGGCGGCCCGCGAACCGTCCTCGGGCTGGCGGGCCGAGCTCGCCCGGCTGCTGGAGGTGGCGGCGCTGGTCGGGCTGGTGGTCACCCAGCCGCTGCTCGACGTCCTCGGCCGCAGCCCGGACTTCTTCCTCTTCCACCGTGCCGACCGGGGCGAGATCCTGCTCCTGGTGGTGCTGATCGCGGTCGCGCCCACGCTGGCCGTGGGGCTGCTCGGCGCGCTCACCCGGCTGGCCGGCCGGGCCGTCCGCGCCACCACGCACACGCTGCTGGTCGGGCTGCTGCTCGCCGCGCTGGCCGTGCAGGCCGGCCGGCACGCCACCGGCCTGCGTGGCGTACCGCTGCTGGTGCTGGCGGCGGTGGCCGGCGCGGCCGGGGCGGCGGCGCACCGACGGTGGCGGGCGCCCGGGCGGGTGCTGCGGGTGGCCGCCGCCGGTCCGCTGGTCTTCGTCGGCCTGTTCCTGTTCGCCTCACCCGCGTCGGCCGTGGTGCTGCCCCGCGGCGAGGGCGGCGCGGCCGGCGCGGCCCAGGGCGGGCGGCATCCGCCGGTGGTCCTGCTGGTCCTCGACGAGTTGCCGCTGGTCTCCCTGCTCGGCCCGGACGGACGGATCGACGCGGCCCGGTTCCCGCACTTCGCCGAGCTGGCCGCCGGCTCCACCTGGTACCGCAACGCCACCGGGGTCAGCGGCTGGACCCCGTACGCGCTGCCGGCGATGCTCACCGGCCGGTACCCGGCGCACGGTGTGGCGCCGCACTACTCGCAGTACCCGGACAACCTCTTCACCGCCTTCGGCGGCCTGTACGACATCCGCGCCGAGGAGAGCATCACCCGGCTCTGCCCGCCCAGCCGCTGCGACCAGCCGATCATGCCGGAGCAGGGGCTCGGCGTGCTGGTCCGGGAGACCGGCAAGCTGCTGGGACGGGTGGCCGCGCCGGTGGAGAGCCGGATCGACCCGGAGGACTCCTACCGGGAGCGCACCCGCGCCGAGGCGGGGCTGGACGCCGCCGAACCGGTCCCGGCCGACCCCAAGTTCCGCTGGGACAACCTGGACGACAACCAGCCGGCCCGGTTCACCGCGTTCCTGGCCGGCCTCCAACCCGCGGCCCGGCCGACGCTGCACTTCCTGCACCTGCTGATGCCGCACTCGCCGTGGACCTACCTGCCCTCCGGGGCGCGCTACGACGCCCCGGAGGACCTGCCGAACGAGGGCGCCGGCTGGGTGGACCTGGCCCGGCAACGTCACCTCGCGCAGCTCGGCTACACCGACCGGCTGATCGGCGAGACGTTGCGCACGCTGCGCGCCACCGGCCTCTACGACCAGGCCCTGCTGGTGGTCACCGCCGACCACGGGGTGAGTTTCACCCAGGGCTCCCAGGGGCGGGGCATGGACGCGATCCGGGCCGCCCCGGACGAGGTCGCCTGGGTGCCGATGTTCGTCAAGTCGCCGGGGCAGCGTGCCGGCCGGGTCGACGACCGCAACTGGGAGCACGTCGACCTGCTGCCCACGCTCGCCGACGAGGCGGCCATCCGGCTGCCCCGCCGGGTCGACGGGCGCTCCGCCCGACAGTCGCCGCGCGGCGCCGGGAAGTCGTTCTACGACCGCCCCGGCCAGCCGGTGCCCCTCCCCGGCGGGGTGCCCGACCCGCTTCCGCCGCCGGCCGTACACCCGCTGGTCGGCACCGCGGTGGGGAACCGGCCGACCGGCGGCTCGGCCCGGGTGGCCGACCTGGCCGCGTTCGACGACGTCGATCCGGACACCGGCCGGCTGCCGGCGCTGGTCTGGGGTGACGTGCCCGACCCGGTGCCGGACGGCACGCTGCTCGCGGTCGCGGTCAACGGCCGGGTCGGCGCCGTGGTCCCGGTGGTGGCCCGCGACGCCGGCGGCCGGCGGTTCGCCGCCCTGCTCGCCGACGACCGGCTCTTCGCCGCCGGCGCGAACCGGCTGGAGGTCTACCAGCTCGCCGCCGACGGTACGCTGCACCGGCTCGCCCTCTCCTGAGCCGCGCCCGCGCCCGGCGCGTCCTCGTGGCGCGCCCGGCCCGTCCTCCGTGGCGCTCCCGGGCGGCGCCTCCGGTCGCGCTCCCACGGGATGAGCAGGCGCGTTCCCGGCCGCGCTCCCACGGCACGCCCGCACCGGTGCGGCCCGGCTCCGGCGCCCGGCCGCCCGGGTTTCCCCGCCGGCTGGTCGGGAATCGGGTGACGCATGCCTCACCGCAGAACCACGGTGGGCGGTGTCCCGGCAACCGCGAATACGGTAGAAGCGAAGGCAATTCAACGTAGATCTGCCGGCGAAGCGAGGAACCACATGACGGAAGTCAAGCTCGATCACCCCGGTGGGCAGCTGTCGATGCCGGTGCAGTCCGCGGTCGAGGGCCCCGCCGGTATCGGGGTGGGCAAGCTGCTGAAGGAAACCGGGTTGACGACGTACGACCCCGGTTTCGTCAACACCGCGGCCTGCTCGTCCGCGATCACCTACATCGACGGCGACGCGGGCATCCTGCGCTACCGGGGCTACCCGATCGAGCAGCTGGCCGAGAAGTCCTCCTTCCTGGAGGTCTCCTACCTGCTGATCTACGGCGAGCTGCCGACCGAGCAGCAGCTGACCGAGTTCAGCGAGCGGATCCGCCGGCACTCGCTGCTGCACGAGGAGATGCGCCGCTTCTTCGACGGCTTCCCGCGCGACGCCCACCCGATGGCCGTGCTCTCCTCCGCGGTCAGCGCGATCTCCACCTTCTACCAGGACAGCCTGGACCCGTTCGACTCCTCGCACGTGGAGATGTCCACGGTCCGGCTGATGGCGAAGGTGCCCACCATCGCCTCGTACGCCTACAAGAAGTCGATCGGCCAGCCGTTGCTGTACCCGGACAACTCGCTGGGCTACGTGGAGAACTTCCTGCGGATGACCTTCGGCGTGCCGGCGGAGCCGTACGAGGTCGACCCGGTGATGGCGCGGGTGCTGGACATGCTCTTCGTGCTGCACGCCGACCACGAGCAGAACTGCTCCACCTCGACCGTCCGGCTGGTCGGTTCCAGCAACGCCAACCTCTTCGCCTCGGTCTCCGCCGGCGTGAACGCCCTCTTCGGCCCGCTGCACGGCGGTGCCAACCAGGCCGTGCTGGAGATGCTGGAGAAGATCCAGGCCGAGGGGGACGACGTCCGGTCCTTCGTCCGCAAGGTCAAGGACAAGCAGGACGGCGTCAAGCTGATGGGCTTCGGCCACCGGGTCTACAAGAACTACGACCCGCGCGCCGCGATCGTGAAGAAGGCCGCCCAGGACGTGCTCGGCCGGATGGCCAAGCCGGACCCGCTGCTGGACATCGCGATGGAGCTGGAGGAGATCGCCCTGGCGGACGACTTCTTCGTCTCCCGCAAGCTCTACCCGAACGTGGACTTCTACACCGGCCTGATCTACAAGGCCATGGGCTTCCCGACCAAGATGTTCACGGTGCTCTTCGCGCTGGGCCGGCTGCCCGGCTGGATCGCCCAGTGGCGCGAGATGATCAACGACCCGGAGACCAAGATCGGCCGTCCGCGGCAGGTCTACGTCGGCTCCCCGCAGCGCGAATACCTGCCGCTCACCGAGCGCTGACCGCCGCTGCGCATCCGACAGGCCGCCGAACCCGTGAGGGGTCGGCGGCCTGTCGCGTTGTACGAAGGCACGTGCCCCGCTCGCGCCCTGTCGAGCTGCCCCATCGATGAGACCGGCCACGCGGGATGCGCTCGCGCCCTGTCGAGCTGCCCCATTGTTGAGACCGGCCACGCGGGATGCGCTCGCGCCCTGTCGAGCTGCCCCATTGTTGAGACCGGCCACGCGGGACGCGGCACCGTCACCGCCCCGCCTCGCCCCACCCATGATCCACCTCGACGTCCGGTGGAGTTCCGGTTCGTCCTGCTGCCCCGTCGGTCCGGGCAGCTCGACAGTGGGTGGGGCCCCGATGTCGCGTCGTGGCGGTCAGCGGAGGCCGGCGGCGGCGAGGAGGTTGCCGGTGGGGACGGGCGGTAGGGCGCGGCCGTGGGCCATGCGTTGCGCGGTGCGCTCGGCGGTGAAGGCGGGCGCGGTGGCGATCGCCGCCGCGTAGGTCGCCCCGGTGCGTTGCGCGATCGCCGCCCAGCCGTACTGCTCGTGCACCATGGCCCGGGCCCGGCGGGCCAGCGCCCGGGCCCGCTCCCGGTCGGAGAGCAGGGCGTGCACCGCGTCGGTGAGCCCGTCCGGGTCGTGCGGGCGGAAGGTCACCCCGGTCACGCCGGGCTCGACGATCTCGGCCAGCCCGCCGGTCGCGGCGACCGCCAGCGGCGCGCCTGCGGCGGCGCCCTCCAGCGCGACCATGCCGAACGGCTCGTAGACGCTCGGCACCGCGAAGCAGTCCGACGCCGCCATCACCGCGGGTAGCTCGGCGCCGCCGAGGAAGCCGGGCATGCTCACCGCGGACCCGAGGCCGAGCCGGTGCACGTCGGCCTCCAGTTCGCCGCGGTACGGGCCGTCCCCGGCGATCACCACGCGCAGTTCCGGGTGCCGTTCCCGCAGCCGCGGCAGCCCGGCGATCAGGTGCTGCACGCCCTTCTCGTAGACCAGCCGGCCGGCGAAGGTGACCAGCGGTCCGGTCCCGGCGAACCGGGCGCGGGCGGCGGCGACCGCGGCGGCCGGCGCCCGCCAGCGCTGCGGCTCGACGCCGTTGGGCACCACGTCGACCCGGCCGGCGGGGACGCCGAACAGCCCGGTCACCTCGTCCCGCATGTAGCCCGAGCAGACGATCACCCGGCCCGACTCGGAGCTGAGCCACTGCTCCACGCCGTGGATGGTGCGGTTCATCTCCTCGGGCAGCCAGCCCTGGTGCCGGCCGGCCTCGGTGGCGTGGATGGTGGT
>NZ_JBSWCE010000078.1:0-9226 GCF_056780015.1 Micromonospora sp. R311 | reverse complement strand
ACGACCTGCCGCAGATCGTCATCGGCATGGCCGTCACCCGGGACGGCATCCCGGTGCGCTGCTGGTGCTGGCCGGGCTGCGGCGTCGGTCGCCGCGTGGACGCTGACCGCGATCTGGCAGTTGGCGACCTTGCCGAGCGTGCCGGAGTACTGCCGGGCCACGCACGCCGAGGCTTTGCCGTCCTTGGGAAATCCGGTGTCGTCCACCACCCACACCTGCGGCGCCACCAGGTCGACCGCAGCCGTCGCCAGCCGTCGTCGCACACCGACGACATCCCAGGTGGACGAGGTCAGGAACTGCTGCAACTGTTGGTGATCGACCCCGAGCCGCTCGGCCATCGGCTGCATCGACTTACGCCGGCCGTCCAGCATCAGCCCACGCAGATACCGCAGACCGGTCGCCCGCTGGTCCGAGCGCCGCAACCCCGCGAAGATCCCCGCCGCGAAGTCCTCCAACTGCCCGCGCACCCGAGCGAGATCCCGCTGATCCACGCACCGCAGCCAAACACCGCCACGATCCCCGTACAAGCGACACGCCACAACGACCTAACAAAGCACTATTAGTACTTCAACGTCACTTGGCCTGTCTGCGCTGGTAGTGGGCTGCACTCCAACGAGTACCCCGACACCCGGGCGCATTTGGCGCATCCGTTGGGGGTGAAGGGGTTTCGCCTACCGGCGGGTCAAGAACGACGCCGGTGACGCCGCCGACCTGGCGGATCTGCTGCGCATGGGCAGGCTGCCGGAGGCATATGCGGCCCCGCCGGCGGTGCGCGAGTTGCGGGAGTTGGTGCGGTATCGGGCCAAGCTGGTCGCCTGGCGCAGCGGGTTGAAGGCATCCGTGCACGCAGTGTTGGCCAAACAGGGCGTGCACATCCCGGTGTCCGATCTGTTCGGCGTTGGTGGGCGGGAACTGCTCGCCCGGGCACCGCTGGACGGCGCCTACCGGGGTCGGGTGTCCTCGCTGTGCCGGCTGATCGACGCAGTCGATTTCGAGATCGACGCGGTCGCCGGACCGATCCGGGCCAGACTCGCCGGGCACCCCGGCTACACCGCGATCCAGGCCATCCCCGGGGTCGGCCCGGTCCTGGGGGCGGTGTTCGTCGCCGAGATCGGCGAGGTCGACCGGTTCCCCGGCCCGGCGCAGCTGACCTCGTGGGCCGGGCTGACCCCGCGGCACCGCGAGTCCGACCTTGTCGTGAACCGGGGACGGATCACCAAACAAGGCTCCACCCTGGTGCGGTGGGCCGCGGTCGAGGCCGCCCACAGCGTCCCGCACCGCGCCGGCTGGCTGGTCTCCCGACGGGCGGCCATCGCCGAGCGACGCGGACGCAACATCGCCACCGTCGCGGTGGCCCGCAAGCTGCTCACCCTCGTCTACTACGGCCTGCGCGACGGGCACATCCGCGCCCTCGCACCGGACCGGGCGGCGGCGTGAGCAGGTTCGGACGTGACCGGACGCGAGCTCGTTCTGTGTCTGACCCCCGTCGGCCGACGGCGAGGCCGCCCGCTTGATTGACCCCGTCCGGTCACGGCCGCACATCACCATGCCCCCCGATTCCCCGCGGGGCGAATGGATGACCGGCAGCCGAACCCGGCCTGCCCTTCCGACATCTGGTCGGAACCTGGTGACGCGACCACCCACAACGCCTTCCGGCATCACGAGCATGGCGCGCACGGCGCCGGCGTCAAGGCCAAGCCCCTGCGGGGTGGGCCTACGGCCCAGCCGTTGACCCGGCACCGCACACACGCCTGCCCGAAACCCATTGCCGGAACCGGAAAAATCAACGTCAGCAGGTCAAACCCCAGCCTTGACCGGCCCCGCTCCTTCATGGATGACCGGCCCCGCTCCTTCATGGATGACACAGAGAGGTGCCGTTAGCGAGACAGCCCCCCGACCACCGGTGCCGGCGCGGATACCCGCCCTTGTTGAGGCGGCGGGCGCGTGTGCACTGGCGATCGGTTGATGCCTCGAGTCTGACCGGTGGTGGGGTCAACGTCACGTGCTGGGCGCCATGCCCCCGGCATCGGGCGCCGCCTCGCCGGATGTTGCCGGTGCGAGTCCGTGGAGTGGTTCCCGTATCGGCAGAGTGGTGATCACAAGGGCTGCGTCGAGGTTGCGAGCGAGTCTGCTGATTACGACGCCGGGCAGGTCTCCCCTGTGCCGGGCGCCATGTGGCAGGCGCAGCGCGGCGGAGTTCATGAAGTGGCCGACGCCAGCGGCGCGTAGCGCTGGGGCGACGCGGGCGGTGATGCCTGCCGCGTCGGCGTCCTGTCGATGGGCGCGGGCGCGATGCAGCAGCGCGTTGATGCTGAAGCCGGGGCTGGCAACGGCTGCGGCCGTGTACAGCAGCACGCCGGCGTCTCGGGCCCGGGCTGCCGCGATGGCGGCGGCGGCGAGGTCGGTGGGGCCGTCGGTCAGGATGAGCAGCACATGGCCGCGGCCGGGGTGTCGCCCGTCGATCTGGTAGATGCGGATGTCGCTGGGGGAGACGCTGGCCATCGTCGGGATCCTTCCTGGTAGCAGTCGACAGGTGTGGCGGGGCCGGCACGGCGTGCTGGCCCCGCCACAGGTCGATCGGGCGTCGGCGGTGGAGTCATCGTCGTCTGAGGGCGAGTGCGACGCCGCCGTGCTGGTGGAGAGCGCCGGGGGAGGTGAGGGCAACCCAGCCGTCGCGCAGCAGGACGAGTTCGATGAGTTCGTCGACGGCGTCGTCGATGACGGCGGGGTGTTCGGCGTCGGTGGCGGGGGTGAGGGTGTCGCCGTCGTCGCTGAGGCGGGCGGGGTAGAACAGCGTCTCGTCGACGGCAAGCATCTCGGGGCGACCGGTACGGGCGGCCAGCCAGGCGGCGGGCATGCCGGAGGCGACCCGGTCAGCTCCGGCACGCCGGTCGATGAGGGCGAGCGCTTCGGCTTCCCGCTGGTGCAGGTAAGCGTCGAGGGTGTGGCGGATCCGTGCCGAGAGGTCGGGCAGGGCGCTGGTGACGAGGTTGCCGCGGACGACGCCGGCGAGGCGAGCGCAGTTGACCGACATCTGCCGGAACGCGGTGGTGACGCTTTCGTCGCCGACGATGACCAGCGGCGCGGGATGCAGCCGTGCGTACGCGCCGAGGACCTGGTCGACCCGGCGGAGGAACCCGACATCCGGCCCCGAGCTGCCGGCTGCCGACCGTCGGGTCCGGTCGGCCCGCCCGCTGCGGTCACCCGCTGGCCGGTCGGCGTGCAGCGGGAAGGCGGGGGTGAGGGCGGGCAGCAGGCTGTCGGCGACGCCGTCGAACAGCCGGGCCTGTCGCGCGTTGAGGGCGAGGACCAGGTGCCGTGGAGTGCGGTGCAGGGCACGCACGAGGTCGCGGGTGGCGAAGGTGGGATCAACGACGGCCCGGTCACGCACCGGCAGGGGAAGCCGGATCAGCGCACCGGTGCCGGCGCTGGCGAAGACGGCCAGCGCGTGACCGGCAGGGCCGCCGCGGGCCCGGCATACCAGGTCGTGCAGTCGGCGGACAGCGGGAGCCGCGGCCGCGGGCGGCAACTCGGCGCGGACGCAGGAGGCGGCCTGCTCGGCCAGGGTATCCAGGCGTAGCGCGTCGGCATGCGCGAGGACGACGGACGGCGTGGTGGTCAACAGCAGCGAGATCGCCGGATACTCGCGCACGGCCTGCAGGGCCGTGACCTGGCCGGCGGACGGGACGGTAGTGGGCTGCGGGCATCGGACAGGTCGGGCACGGAATGTCATGGCATGTTCCTTGGGTTCTCGTGGCGTCACGGGTGTCGCCAGGCCAGCTGCATGAGCAGCCGGCGGGCGGCGTTCTCTGCGGTGACGTCGTAGCTGGCAGGGGCGAGGCGGCGGGTCGAGGTGACGTCGCGACGGCCACGGGTGGCGACGTGGGCGAGACCGCCCGCGGCGGCACCCCACACCGCGCCGGCTGCCGGTGGTGACCGGCAGGACCAGCCACCACGCCTGCGGCGTGAAATCGACAACAGAGCGATGAGCACGCCGAGCCAAGCGCCGCTGGCCGCGTCGGCGAACGCGGCGCGCGGGGTGGTCATCCGGCGCAGGACAGCTTCGACCAGCCGCAGGTCCGATCCGACGATGGTGTCGTGCTGCACCGGAAGCCCTGGTCGGGCAGGTGATCGACAGCTTACTGCGCGGCGGCGAAGGTGGGATAGGCGGCAACGGCGACCGGGCGGTGGCGTCCGCGTCGGCAGGACGAGGCAGCTGCGTCATGTTGGGCTCCACGGTCAGTGGCGGGGGGGGGGAGTGCGCGAGTCGTCGGTGGGCGCGGGCCGGCTGCGGGTGGCCGCGAGGCTCCAGCCGATGGAAACCGCGAGGGTGGCGATGATGACGCCCAAGGTGACCGGGATGGGCAGCTTCCCGACCGGGGTCTCGGAGAGGATGAGCTTGACGCCGGCGAAGGCGAGCAGGAACGCCAGGCCGTAGTGAAGATGCACGAAGCGGCGCAGCAGGCCGGCCAGGCAGAAGTAGAGACTGCGCAGGCCGAGCACAGCGAACGCGTTGGCCGTCCAGACGATGAAGGTGCTGGTGGTGATGGCCAGGATCGCGGCGACGGAGTCGATGGCGAAGATCAGGTCGGTGGCCTCGACCGCGATCAGGACGACGAACAGCAGGGTGGCGGCACGTTTGCCGTCCATGCGGGTGAAGAATTTGTCGCCGTGGTAGCGGGCGTCGGTGGGGATGATCCGCCGCACGAGGCGGACGATGATGTTGCGGTCGGGGTGCATCTCGGCGTCGTGCTTGAAGGCCATCTTCCAACCGGTGTAGATGAGGAAGACACCGAACACGTACGCGGTCCAGAAGAACCTCTCGAGCAGTTCCGCGCCGACGAAGATGAACACGAGGCGGAACACCAGCGCGCCGATGACTCCCCAGAACAGCACCTTGTGCTGGTACGCGGCCGGGACCGCGAAATAGGTGAAGATCAGCGCGAAGACGAAGACGTTGTCGACCGACAGCGCCTTCTCGATCAGGTAGCCGGCGTAGTAGGCGCCGGCCGCCTCGTCGCCCTGCCACACCCACAGCAGCACCCCGAAGACCAAGCCAGCGGCGATCCACACCGCCGACCAGATCACGGCCTCACGGAAACCGATGACGTGATTGTCGCGGTGCAGGAACAGGTCGACCGCCAGCATGACGGCGATCGCCACGGTAAGGGCCAGCCAGGCCCACCACGGAACGGACATCGGGAGTGTCCCTGCCTCTCGACCGGGCCGGCGTCGGGTGCGCCGACGTGCGGGGCGAAGGTCTCCCCGGGCCGCCTGGGTCGGCGGCCCCGCGTGGCCGGGACCCCGCTGGGCCCGTACTGACGGCCGGCGCGTCCGTCGGGTGGGTACTCCCCCTCGAACTAGGCACCGTTATTCACGAATCCTGATTCGCATGTCAAGTGCGACGGAGAACCCGTCGGACCACTCACATGCTCATCCACGCGGCATGCACCACAGCGGCCAGACCAAATGCTCCGATGGGGGCGTACGCACCCGGATCACCCTCATACTGCAATTAGATACTTTTATCACAACCTGATCAGTTTCATCCGGGATATGTCGAGAGGCTGCCACCAATCGCCACCGAAGGGCCTCACCGTCGCTGGCGAGGAGGCGCGCTCCACTGCGCGCGTGGCTGAACGCCCCACGGTGCCGCCGCTATTCGCCTAGCCTGAAGACATGAGCACTCCGCAGGGGACCGGCGGCGTTCAGGCGGCGTTCGCAGGTTTGCGCGGGCCGCTCCTCGCCGCTGGGTTGCTGGCCGGCGCAGGCCTGCTCGACCTGGCGGGTGCCGTAGGTAGCACCGGCGAGGTCTTCATGGTGATCACCCAAGAGGGCATCTCCCGGATCGATGTCACTGGGTGGGCGTGGCTGCACGCGGGCATCGCCGCGGCGACGGTGCTCGCCGCGCTGTTCGTCGTCACGGGCCACCGCCGAGCGGTGCTCACCGGCATGGTGGCTGCGGCGATCGCGATCGCCGCCGATCTCGTCGCCTTTCCCTTCGTGCCGTGGGTGGAGACCCTGGCGATCGGACTCAACGCCGTTGCTCTTCGGCTGCTGTACGTGTACGCGCGGGCTGGCTGAGTACCCAGTCGGCGTCCACGTCAGCATCGCAGGGACTCCTCGCGCACGATGTCGTCAGCGCACCTCGCAGATTCTCCCGGTGAACGCGGGGTCAGCCTCCCGGTTGGCCGCCCACATCGGGTTCAGCGACAACGCCAGCGGGGGCGGCTGCCACGCCGCACCCATTCGCTGGAGCAGGCCGTACTCCTCCCGTGGTCGGGTGGTCTCATCGCCGGTCAGGAAGTCGACGACCCGGTGCTTGACCACGCGCTGACTAAGCACACCACCGTGGAGGGCAGGCATCTGGAAAACCGGGATTCGGGAGTACTCCCCCGGTGGGGCCTCGGCGGCGCTCACGGTGGGAAGGAAAGCGATCATGCGTACTCCGGCCACCGGACAGAGCGTTCGGTTGCGGTAGAACGGTGCGTTGGCCAGCATTGATCGAATGAACGGCTCGTCCGGGCTGTTCTTCACCTCCTTCGGCAGGTTGGCCAGCGCGGAGATCCCCCGCAGTTGCCACCCGACCGCCACCCCCCAGCCCGAGTGCCCGGGTGGCGGGTAGTAAGTTCTTCCCGGCCCGACCAGCGGGCTGAACATCATCGCCGCCTCGACTGGCCCGTTCGGCCACTTCTCCACATAGGTGCGCACCACCATCGCGCCCTCACTCTCCCCGAGCAGCGCGATCGGCCGCCCGGTCCGCCGGTGCAGCAGGTCCACCTGGGTCGCGAGCAGTGCCGCGCTGGAGTCCAGCGACCGGTGGGTGGCCGACGGGCCGTAGGGCAGGGGGCGCTGCCGGTCATCCAGGCCACGGTAGGAGAAACGCTCTACTCTCGGGCTTTCCGGAGGCCGCCCGTCCCAGCTCGAGTCGTGCCCGGCGATGAGAATGATCGCGTGCGGCACCCGGTCAGGTATCTGTCCGGCGGCGAAGGGCGGATGCCAGTCGGTCCGCCCACCGGCGGCGATCCCGAACAGGGACTGGGCCGCCACCGCGCTGGCCATGACGACCACGACAGCCAGCGGCGCGACGGCGACGCGGGCCCAGCGGAGCCGGCGGGGCCGCAACGCGGCGTGGACCGTCCGCTGCCAGAGCAGCCCATTGCCCGCACCGGCGAGGCCGGCCACCACCACTACGGCCCAGCCGGGAAGGCTGGCGATCAGCGCGCCGGCCACGGTCAGCACCACGAAATTGAGCAGCGACCAGCCGAGCAGTTCGACGGCGGGCAGCCCTCGCCACCAACGGGCGACCACGCCAGCCCGTTGCAGGAACGGCGCCAGCAGCAGCATCGGCACCACAGAGGCGAGCAGGTACCAAGAGAGCGCGACTGCCGAAAACGCCACGGCGATCGCCGCCCAGGGCGAGATGATGACCGCGCCGAGCGCGGCGACCTCGATGTTGCGCACAGCCAACCAGCGCAGCGAGGGGCGAGGCACATCGTCCGGCCAGGCGAGCGCGGTCAGCCCGGCGGAGAGCACGCCCCGGACCACTATCGCGGACAGCAACCCGAGGAGGAACATTGGCCACGAGTTGTGGTAGACGAACAGCCACCGCAGGTCGTGGTAGGAGTCATACGGCCAGACGGCGGTCGCCTGAGGCGCCAACCCTTCCGCCGCCTTGAAACCGATGGCCACCAGCGCCACGGCCTCCGCCATGGCCGGCACCGCCGCCAGCGCGAGCAACGCCGCCAGTCGACCCCCCATCGATGCCACGCCCGCCTCCCGCACTCACAACAGTCGGCCCCTCTGAAGCATCGCTCAGAACAGGTCGGTTGGGGCCCGGATCGGCCCAACCGCCCGGACCCGCGACGCTGGAGCCTGTAATCGCCCGGATACCTTCGGCGGTGACTGCACCGTACTCGCTCACCTCGCCCCAACTGCAGTCGACTGACCGTCGACGCAACCGCGTGCCGCCACGCGACCTATCCAGCCACCTGGCTCTGGCACGAAGTTCGTGATCAGTCTTTGGGGGCCTGGTGGTTACTCGGCGAGAATGACGCGGCGGAGGAGGAGGTCGAAGTTCGCTCGCCGTACATCTGCCTCATGATCGCTTTCAGTATGCAGACGTTGCCTTCGACCGCGCCGCTGCTCCAGGGCAGGGTGAGCCCGTTGCGGACAGCTTCGTAGTCCTTGAGTAGGCCGGCGGCGAAGCCGGCGAGTTGTGCGACTCCGCTGGCCTGGGCCTGGTTGATCCAGGTGTCCAGGTGCCGGCCCTGGCGTTGGCGCAGCATGCCGGCGAAGTCGCTGACCAGGCGGTCGACGATGCGTAGGCTGTCACATCGCTGCAGGATGCGAGCCAGGTCAGCCTGTTCACGCTCGGTCCGCTCGACGGCAGGCCGGATGATCCAACTGGTCACTTCCCGAGGCTTGGGTGCGACCGCCGTCATGGCGGCCGGCTTGATCGTGCCGTCGCGCCAGGTGTGCAGCAGCCGCCGAACGGACCGTTGGCTGCCCCGGTAGCCGCGGTCGCGTAGTTCCGTGGTCAGCCGGGCCGCGTTGGTGCAGCCCTGCTCCCAGCGTTCAGCGAGGTAAGGGAGGTGTTCGTCGAGTTCACGGGCTCGGGGATGGTCTCGGTGAGTAGTTCGTCGGCGGTCGCCGCGCGGAGGTAGCGGCGCACGCTCATGCCGTCGAGGTTCAACGTGGTGCTGATCGCGGTGGTGCCGATGCCCTTGACGTGCAGGGCGTGGATCTCGGCGTACCGTTGCCGGGTCACCTCGGCGCGACGGCCCTGCTCACCATTTGTTGACGGGCGCGGTTGCGCGACGGCTTCGGCTTCGGGCCGGTCCTTGAGGCACCTGCGGTGGGCGCGGACGACCCGGTCGACCGCTTGAGTGAGGTTATAGAGTAGGTGGAACCGGTCGGCGACCTGGATCGCGTCCGGCGCGCCCAGCCTGGCGCCTTCGGCGTAGCCGCTGGCCCGGTCGCGGCAGACCACCTCGGTCCCCGAGTGGGCGCGCAGCCAGTCGGCGTAGCTGTCGGCGCGGCGGTCGGCCAGCAGGTCGACGGGCCTGCCGGTGTGCATGTCAACGATGATGCTGCCGTAGTCACGACCCTTGCGGAACGCGAAATCGTCGACGCCGAGCACCGCGACCCCCGGGTTCGACGTAATTCGGGGACCTGGAGAGCTGAAATTTTGGTTCTGACCTGGGCGGAGATGGGTGGGACCGCC
>NZ_JBSWCE010000077.1:0-9635 GCF_056780015.1 Micromonospora sp. R311 | reverse complement strand
AGGTATCACCACCAAGAGACACCATGCCAACCCGCGACGACACGCCCACCCGACGACGCCGACCCGAAGTAGAACCCAGCCCCAACGCTGCGCCCACCCCGGCAAGCCGCCGCCACACCCGACGTTGGGGCCACCGGGGCGGAGATCGACTCGATGTGCGGTACCCACCCACCCGCGAAGAACCCCAGGGAGGAACCGGACGAAACGGGGCGTCATCCGGCCCGCAAAAAACCTCGCCCGGGCCCGGTCGATTTCCCCGCTCCCCGTTCGTCGTCATCCTGTACGGCACAGGGCCGCACGAGGAGACACCGAGGAGCCGGACATGAAGTACATGCTGCTGATCTACAGCGCCGCGACCGACGGGGCCGACCAGTGCACCTTCGAGGACTGGGTGATGTACGACAAGGCGCTCAAGGAGGCCGGCGTCCTCGTCTCCGGGCACTCGCTGAAGGACCTGACCACCGCCACCACCGTGCAGGTCGGCCCGAACGGCGAGCGGACGGTCACCGACGGGCCGTTCGCCGAGACCCGCGAGGTGCTCGGCGGCTACGACGTGATCGACGTGCCGAATCTCGACGTGGCGCTGGAGTGGGCCGCGCGCTGCCCGGGGGCGCGCGGCGGCGGGTCGGTCGTGGTGCGGCCGGTCGCCGAGTTCGACCTCTGACCCCGATGGACGAGCGGGTCACCGGCGTCAGGGCGTCCGTGGAGCTGATGTTCCGCGAGGAACGCGGCCGGCTGCTCGCCTCCCTCGTCCGCCGGTTCGGTGACCTCGACCTGGCCGAGGAGGTCACCTCCGAGGCCATCGAGGCAGCCCTGGTGCACTGGCCGGTGGATGGCGTACCGGCCAGGCCCGGGGCGTGGTTGCTGACCACCGCGCGGCGCCGGGCGGTCGACCGGCTGCGGCGCGACCAGGCGTACGCGGCGCGGCTGGCGATCCTGCAGGTGGAGGCGGAACGGGCCGACCCCGCCCCGCCGGCGGACGCGGACGCCGACCTGCCCGACGAGCGGCTGCAGCTCTTCTTCACCTGCGCCCATCCGGCGCTGCCCGCGGAGGACCGCACGGCGCTGACCCTGCGCTGCCTCGCCGGCCTGACCACGCCCGAGGTCGCCCGGGCGTTCCTGGTGCCACCCGCAACGATGGCGCAGCGGATCGTCCGGGCGAAACGGAAGATCCGTGAGGCCCGGATCCCGTTCCGGGTACCGGGCGCCGACGAGTTGTCCGACCGGCTGCCCGGGGTGCTCCAGGTCGTCTACTCGATCTTCACCGAGGGCTACGCGGCCAGTTCGGGGGTGCGGTTGCAGCGGCTCGACCTCGCCGAGGAGGCGATCCGGCTGGCCCGGATCCTGCGCCGGCTGCTACCCGCCGAGCGGGAGGTCGCCGGGCTGCTAGGGCTGATGCTGCTGGTGCACGCCCGGCGCGACGCCCGCACCGGCCCGGACGGCGAGCTGGTGCTCCTGAGCGACCAGGACCGCGGCCGGTGGGACCGCGGCATGATCGAGGAGGGCCGCGACCTGGTGCCGGTGGCGCTGACCGGCGGCCCGCCCGGCCGGTACGGGGTGCAGGCCGCGATCGCCGCGCTGCACGACGAGGCCCCCGACGTGGAGTCCACCGACTGGCCGCAGATCGTGGCGCTCTACGACGTGCTGCTCGCCGTCGTGCCGTCCCCGGTGGTCGCGTTGAACCGGGCCGCGGCGGTGGCCATGCGGGACGGGCCGGCGGCGGGCCTGGCGCTGCTCGACGAGCTGGCCGACGAGCCGCGGTTGCGCGGGCACCATCCCTACCCCGCCGCCCGCGGCGACCTGCTGCGCCGGCTCGGCCGGCTCGCCGAGGCCGCGGCGGCCTACCGGGAGGCGCTCGACCTGGCCGGCAGCGAGCCCGAGCGGGCCCACCTGCGGCGCAACCTGCTCGACGTGGAGCACTCCGCCGAGGCGTCCGACACCTGACGGCCCGGTCCCGCCCGACCCGGCCGCGGCGAGGCCGCCGGCACGCGCACACCCGCGCCGGCGGCCGGGGGCGTTACCCTGACAGCATGCCGGCCGTTTCCGCCACCACACCCCGCGCGGCCCACCTGGCCCGTCCGGGGCGCCCCGCCGTGGTGGCGCGCACCCTGGCCGAGCTCACCGGCCCCACCCGCGGCGTGGTGGAGCTGCCGGTGCGGTTGATGTGGTGTGCCGACCGGACGTTCGACCTCGGCGACCCCGACCAGCTGCTCTGGATGTACGAGAACGTGCTGCGCGAGACCACCCGCACCGAGGACCTCCGCCGGCTGATCAACGGCCGGACGCTGCGCCGGGTGTGGCGACTGCTCAACCTGCCCCGCGGCGTGCGCGCGGCCTGGGAGGACCGCCACCGGGGCCTGCGGGCCGCGTGAGCAGCACCCACCCGCACGAGTTCTACCGCGAGGTCGCCCGGGTGGCGCTCTCCGCCGCGGGACCGTACCGGTTCGTGCTGGGCGGCGGGGTGGCCTGGGCTGCGCACGGCCTGGTCACCCGCCCCACCGAGGACGTCGACCTCTTCGCCGACGTGGAGGGGGCGGCCGCGGCGGCGGCCGCCGGGGTGCGCGAGGCGCTGCGACGGGCCGGCTTCCAGGTCGACGACGCGGACCCGGACAGCGAACTGGCCGAGCTCTTCGACGGCTTCGACCGGGACCTGCGGGACTTCGTGGTGACCCGCGACCACCGGCAGCTCCGGCTCAGCCTGGCCCGTCTGGACCGACGGCGTAGCCCCGTGGTGATGGACCTCGGCCCGGTGATGGACGTGCGCGACCTGGTGGCCAGCAAGACCGCGGCCCTGGTCAACCGCCGGGAGGTACGCGACTACATCGACGTGGCGGCGGCCCGGGAGCACTACGAGGTGGCCGACCTGCTGGCGCTGGCCCACCAGTTCGACCCGGCGCTCGACTCGGAGGACGTGCGCGCGGCCGGCCGCTACCTGGACCGGCTGCCGGACCGGCGGTTCGCCCGCTACGGCCTGGACGCCGCCGGGGTGGCCCGGGTCCGGGAGCGGCTGGCCGACTGGCCCCGCTGACGCACCCGCCCGGTGCGGCGCGGGGTGCCGCACCGGGCGCGACGCTCACTTCGTCGGACGGCCGCCGGTCACGCCGAGCACCTCGCCGGTGACGTAGCTGGACTCCTGGCTGGCGAAGAAGACGAACGCCGGGGCAACCTCCGCCGGCTGCCCGGGACGGCCCTCGGGGGTGTCCTGGCCGAACTGCTCGACCTTCTGCTCCGGCATGGTGGCCGGGATGAGCGGGGTCCAGATCGGACCGGGCGCCACCGCGTTCACCCGGATACCTTGCTCGGCCAGGTCCTGGGCGAGAGCCTTGGTGAAGTTGGCGATGCCCGCCTTGGTGGTGGCGTAGTCCAACAGCTGCGGCGACGGGTCGAACGCCTGGATCGACGACGTGTTGATGACCGCCGACCCCTCCGGCAGGTGCGGGACGGCGGCCTTGCAGAGCCAGAACATCGCGTACAGGTTGGTCTTGAGCACCCGGTCGAACTGCTCGCTGCTGATCCCGGCGATGCCCTTGTCCTGCGACATCTGGTAGGCGGCGTTGTTCACCAGGATGTCGAGGCCGCCCAGGTCGCGCACCGCCCGGTCGACCAGTTCCTGGCAGTGCCGCTCGTCGGTGATGTCGCCGCGCACCGCGACCCCCTTACGACCGGCCTCCTCGACCCACCGGACGGTCTCCCGGGCGTCGGCGTCCTCGGACAGGTAGGAGACCAGCACGTCGGCGCCCTCCCGGGCGAAGGCGATCGCCACCGCCCGGCCGATCCCGGAGTCGCCGCCGGTGATCAGCGCCCGCTTGCCCGCGAGCTTGCCGGTGCCCCGGTAGGACTCCTCGCCGTGGTCCGGCCTCGGGGTCATCCGCCCCGTCGAGCCCGGCGGCGCCTGCTGCTGCCCGGGCTGGCCGGACTGCTGGCCGTACTGGGTGGTCGGGTCCTGCCGGGTGTACTGGTCCTCACTCACGGACGTCTCCTCGCGCACCTGTCGATCCGGTCCCGGAGAGCCCTACCCGGCGGTGCCGATCGGAAACGGATGTCACCGGTGTTACACCAGGGCACCGGATGAGGCTGGTGGGATGAAACACCTCCGGCCGCTGTGGCAGGAGTGACAGTGGCTCGTTATGGTGCGGCTGGCGCTCCCGAAGCGTCCTCACCCCCATGGAAAGGCATGGCATGACCTCTCCCTCCGGCCCGTCGCGCCGCCGGGTGCTCGCCGTCGCCGCGGCGGCCGCGGGTGCCCCCCTGATCGCGAGCGCGCCTGCCCGAGCGGCGGACGCGGCAGGACCGAAGACCTGGGACCTCACCGTCCTCGGCACCTCGGACACCCACGGCAACGTCTACAACTGGGACTACTACCGCGACGCCGAGTACGACGACAGCCGGCACAACGACGTCGGCGTCGCCAAGCTGGCCACCCTGGTCAACCAGATCCGCGCGGAGCGCGCGGGTCGGGCGACCCTGGTTCTCGACGCCGGCGACACCATCCAGGGCACCCCGCTGGCCACGTACTACGCGAAGCAGGAGCCGATCACCGTCACCGGTGAGACGCACCCGATGGCGAACGCCATGAACATCCTGAAGTACGACGCGGTGACCCTCGGCAACCACGAGTTCAACTACGGCCTGCCGCTGCTGGCCAGGTGGATCGAGCAGCTCGGCTTCCCGGCCCTGGCGGCGAACGCCGTCAACGCGGCCACCGGCAAGCCGGCGTTCCTGCCGTTCGTGATCAAGAAGGTGTCCCTCGGCGGCGCCGACTCCCCCACCATCAAGGTCGGCATCCTCGGCCTGACCAACCCGGGCGTAGCCATCTGGGACAAGGGCAACGTCGAGGGCAAGCTGGTCTTCCCGGACATGGTCGAGACCGCGAAGAAGTGGGTGCCGATCATGCGCGGGCGGGGTGCCGACCTCGTCATCGTCTCCGCGCACGGCGGCGACAGCGGCACCTCCAGCTACGGCCCGGAGCTGCCGAACGAGAACCCGTGCACGATCATCGCCGAGCAGGTGCCGGGCATCGACGCGATCCTGTTCGGCCATGCGCACAACGAGGTCGTGCAGAAGTTCGTCACCAACGCCGCGACCGGCGAGCAGGTGCTGCTGTCGGAGCCCTCCAAGTGGGGTCAGCGGCTCACCCGGATGGACTTCACGGTGACCAAGGAACGCGGTCGCTGGAAGGTCCTCGCCAAGGGCGCCACCACGCTGAACACCAACACCGTGGTCGAGGACCCGGCGGTCCTCGTGGCGGTGCGGGCCCAGCACCAGAAGACCGTGGCGTACGTCAACCAGGTGGTGGCCCGCTCCACCGTGGAGCTGTCGGCCGCGGAGTCCCGGTACCAGGACACCCCGATCCTGGACTTCATCAACCACGTGCAGACCGAGGTGGTCACCGCGGCCCTGGCCGGCGGCGCGTACGCGACCCTGCCGGTGCTGTCGATCGCGGCGCCGTTCAGCCGCACCGCGGTCTTCCCCGCCGGGGACGTGAAGATCCGCGACGTCGCCGGCCTCTACGTCTTCGACAACACCCTCGAGGCGGTCGTACTCAGCGGCGCCGAGGTGCGCGCCTACCTGGAGTACTCGGCGAAGTACTTCCGCACGCTCGCCCCGGGCGCGCCGGTGGACCCGGAGACGATCAGCGACCCGGCGGTGCCGGACTACAACTACGACGTCATCTCCGGCCTGGACTACGACATCGACATCTCCCGGCCGGTCGGCCAGCGGATCACCCGGCTGGTGCTGCCCGGCACCGACACGCCGGTGGCGGACGACGCGCAGTTCGCGGTGGCGGTGAACAACTACCGGCGCAGCGGCGGCGGCAACTTCCCCAGCATCGTCAAGACGCAGGTATACAACGCGCAGCAGGAGATCCGCCAGCTGCTCATCGACTGGGCGCAGGCCCGGGGCACGATCGACCCGGCCGACTTCTTCCAGCCGAACTGGCGGCTGGTGCGCGAAGGCGTCCCGGTCTTCTGATCCGTACCACCCGACGGGCCGTGGGCGGCGACGCCCGCGGCCCGTCGTCGTTGGTCAGGCGTGCCGCAGGTCCCAGCGTTCCGGGTCGTCGAGCGGCTCCGGCCGGTCCCGGCGGGGGTCGGTCTCGGTCAGCTCGACGCGCGTTCCTCGGGCCCTCACCAGGTCGTCGCGGAGGTCACGTCGCGTAAAGCGTCCTAGGATCCTGGGTGGACGGACGGGGCGGCGCGGCATGCCCGCCGTTCCTCAGGGTTGCCGGACCAGCGGTCGCCGGGGCGCGGGCAGCCGGTCCAGCAGCGCCAGCGCCGCCCGGACCGGCGCCCGGGTCAGCGTCTCGTCGAAGCTCGCCCGCCCCTGGCAGAACCGCACGAACATCCGCCAGCCCGGCGGGGTCGCCAGCAGCGCGTGGAAGACCTCCGGCTGCCGGGCGAAGACGTCCAGCAGCCGGTGCCCGGCCCGCATCGACGGCACCAGCCGCTCGGCCACCGCGCGCTCGTAGCCGGCCAGGTCACCGGCCGCCACCGCCGCGCCGGCCAGTTCCCCGGAACGCAGCGCGTAGCTGATCCCCTCCCGGCTCCACGGTTCCAGCAGGCCGGCGGCGTCCCCGACCACCAGCACCCGGCCCCGACGCAACGGCGAGTCCTCGGCCCGGCAGCGGGTCAGGTGCCCCGAGTCGTGCGCCGGCGGCACGTCCGCCAGCCCGAGCCGGTCGACGAACCGGCGCAGGTACTCCCGGGTCCGTTCCCCCTCACCCCGGGCGGCGATCACCCCGACGGTGAGCCGGTCGCCCTTCGGGAACACCCAGGCGTACGACCCGGGGAGCGCGCCCCAGTCGAGCAGCACCCGGCCGCGCCAGCGGGCCTGCTGCTCGGGCGGCACCGGCAGTTCCAGCTCCAGCCCCAGGTCGACCTGCCGGTAGTCGACACCGACGTGCCGGGCGGTCACCCCGGACGAGCCGTCGGCGCCGATCACCGTACGGGCGTGCACGGTGTCGCCGTCGGCCAGCCGCAGGCGTACCCCCTCCGGGTCCTGCTCGACGGCCCGGACCGCGACCCGCTCGCGCACCTCGGCCCCGGCGGCGACCGCGGCCGCCCGCAGCCGGTCGTCGAACTCCTCCCGCCGGACCATGGTCACCAGCGGGCCGCCGTGGCGGCGGGTGAACCCGCGTCGCCCGTCCCGGGTGAACGTGACCCGGTCGACCCGGTCGTGCGCGGGCACCTCGATCCGGTCCGCCACGGCGGCGAGAGAGGTGCCGATGAGACCTCCCCCGCAGGTCTTGTACCGCGGGTGCGCGGCCCGTTCCACCACAAGGGTGCGCACGCCCGCGCGGGCGGCGGCGTACGCGGCGGAGAGCCCGGCGGGCCCACCGCCCACCACGGCGAGATCCCAGACGATCACTGGTGCAGCCTAGGGCACCCGGCCGCCGGCACCGCCCGATCGGGTGGGCATCTTCGGTCACGCAGGGGGTAACCGGCGCAGCGCAGACCGCCTGCGCAGAGGCGGGAGAACGAAGGAGGAGCCATGCGGCAGGTACAGCTGTCGGAGGTCGAGGAACGGGTGTACGAGGCGGTGGCCGCGCTCGAGGCGCGCGGGCAGGTGCCCTACCCGGACATGATCGCCGAGGAGTGCGGCCTGACCGAGGAGCAGTTGCACGCGCCGCTGCACATGCTCACCGAGAAGAACCTGCTGCACCGGGAGGACTCACCCATGGCCGGCCTGGACTTCGGTCCCCGATTCTGTGCCCGCCAGATGGCGTGACGCAACGGCGGCCGGCGTCGGATGACCGGCGGCGCTGGCAGGCCCTCGGGGTCGGGCTGGTCGCCGCCTTCATGACGCTGCTCGACGTGAGCATCGTCAACGTCGCCGTACCGTCGATGGACCGCGCGCTGCGGGCCTCCCCCAGTGACCTGCAGTGGATCCTCTCCGGGTACGCGCTGACCTTCGGGCTGGCGCTGGTGCCGGCCGGGCGGTTCGGCGACGCGCGCGGCCGGCGCAACGCCTTCGTCACCGGCATCACGCTGTTCACGCTGACCAGCGCGCTGGCCGGGTTGGCCCGCTCCCCCGAGTGGCTGGTCACCGCGCGGCTGCTCCAGGGTGCCGCCGCCGGGGTGGTCAACCCGCAGGTGACCGGCCTGATCCAGGAACTCTTCCGGGGCCCGGAACGGGCCCGCCCGTTCGGGTTACTCGGCGCCACCATCGGCATCTCCACCGCGGTCGGCCCGCTGCTCGGCGGACTCCTGATCGCCATCGGCGGTGCCGATCACGGCTGGCGCTGGGTCTTCTTCGTCAACGTGCCGGTCGGGATCATCGCGGTGATCCTCGGCTGGCGGCTGCTGCCCAGCCGCCCCCGGGGCCAGGTCGACAGCCGGCGGCTCGACCCGGTCGGCGTGCTGCTGCTCGGGCTCGGCGTGGTCCTGCTGCTGCTGCCGCTGGTGCAGCAACAGCAGTGGCGAGGGCCGGAGAAGTGGCTGCTCGTCCCGGCCGGGCTGGTCGCGCTGGTCGCCTTCGGACTCTGGGAGCGGCGGTACGCCCGGCAGCGGCAGCCGCTGTTCAACCTGGGGCTGTTCACTTTCCGGTCGTACACCCTGGGGTCGCTGATCGCGATCGTCTACTTCGGCGGCTTCACCGCCATCTTCTTCATCTTCACCCTCTACCTGCAGAGCGGTCTCGGCTACAGCGCCCTCATCGCGGGCCTGGCCATCACCCCGTTCGCGCTGGGGTCCGCCGCCTCGTCCGCGCTCGGCGGGCGGATCGTCAACCGGTACGGGCGCCCGCTGGTCGCCAGCGGCCTGGTCACGGTGGTGGTCGGCCTCGTCGCCGTGGTCGCGATCCTCGAACTGGATCCCGGGCACGCCGCCGTGCCGTGGCTGACCGCCGGTCCGCTGCTGGTAGCCGGGCTCGGCAGCGGCCTGGTGATCGCGCCCAACCAGACCCTGACCCTGTCCGAGGTGCCGGTACCCCAGGCGGGCAGCGGAGCGGGCATGCTGCAGACCGGTCAACGGATCGGGTCGGCGGCCGGCATCGCCGCCGTCGGGTCGGTCTTCTTCGCGTCGCTGACGGCCACCGACGGGGACTGGTCGGTGGCGTTCCGGCACTCCCTGCTGCTGGCCGCCGGAATCATCGCGCTGGCGCTGATCGCCGCCGTCACCGACATCGGCCGCAGCCGCCGCTGACCGCACCGCCTGCGCCCCCGGTTGGCCGACGCCGGGGCTCTCCGTCCCCACCCGCACCTCACCCGCTCGCCAAGGCGCCGCTGGTTCGGATATGCCGCTGGCCGGCACCCGTGTCGGGTGCCGGCCAGCAGTCCCCCTGTCAGGAATGTCTGTCGGTCAACTGCTCCAGGCTGGTCAGCTGTTCCAGTACGTGGCGACCAGGTCGGCGGCCTGCTGCTCCCACTGGGCGTAGTGGAACGGGTAGGCCGACACCTGCACGGTCTGCGCGGCCTTGGTCAGCGGCATGTCCTGCCACCCGTCGACCTGCTTCAGACCCTTCAGGAACGCCGTGGTCGAGTACTCCGGGTCGGTGATCTGCTCGACCGTGCCCCAACCCGAGGACGGGCGCTGCTGGAACAGGCCCTGCGAGTCGTGGTCGTTGCGCTCACCCAGGTGACCCAGGTTCTCCAGCTTCGACTCCTGCAGCGCGGTGGCGATGGCCACCACGGCGGC
>NZ_JBSWCE010000076.1:0-10700 GCF_056780015.1 Micromonospora sp. R311 | reverse complement strand
TTGCGTCACAACATGATCCTGGATGCCCTCTCTTCATACCCAGACATCGACCCCTGACATCGGAACTACTCGTCTAGGACGAGGTGGGCGGTGGCGTCGGCGCAGCGGCGCTGCGCGAGGGGCAAAACGCTGGTGTAGGTGTCGGCGGTGACCAGGAATTCTGGAGTGTCCGAGCATGTCCTGCAGGATCTTCAGATCAGCGCCGGCCTCATGGGCGAGGGAGCACGCCGGCGATGGCGGCGACGGTGGTGGCCGCGGGCCGCCGGGTCGTCTGGCTACACCGGAGCCGCCCGGTGGCCACGAGGTGCAGCACGGCGTGCAGGTTGGTCTGGGCGGACGCGGCGGTCGCCCGGATCTGTTCAGGCATCCAGACCTGCCAGGTCGAGGCGTTCGAGCAGGCTGGGCTTGCGGGCGTGCACCGTCCGTAGCTCGGCCAGCCGCTGCTGGAACAGCCTGCTGTCCGCGTCGCGTTCGCCGAGGTCGCGCAGGTCGACGAGGAGTTGCACGGCGGTGTCGTAATCGCGGGGCTTCTTCGTGGCAATCAAGGTGTCTACCCGCTGCCAGGCGGCGGGTTGGTCGACCGCGAGGGTGTCGAGGTGCCGTTGCCGGGCTGCTGCGGCGGACCGTTCCCGGCGGACCCGGTCGCGTTCGCGCTGGTCGGCGTCGCGGCGATCCCGTTCAGCGCGCAACTCGGCGGCGGTGGCGAGCAGTTCCCCGGCGGTGCGGGCGGCCGTCGGGGTGGACGCGTCGGTGGGGTGCGCGTCGCGGTAGCGGCGCAGCAGTTGGCTGCGCAGGTGGCTGTCGCCGCCGGTGATCAGGTTGGCCAGGATGGCGTCCTTGTCCCGGGCGGGCAACTGGACGACCCAGGTGCGTAGTTGCGTAGGGGTCGGTTCGTCGGAGGCGGCCGGCGCCGAGTCGGCCGCCGCGGCCGCGATCAGGTCGGGGTCGATGCGCAGGAACTCGGCTACGGCTGTGAGGGGCGCGTCGAGGGTGCCCAGTCCGGCTGGTACGGGCGGTTCGGGCTCGTCGTCAGCGACCTCTTCCGACTGTACGCAGCGCAGCCAGGCCAGGTAGAGCAGGCGCAGGTCGCCGGCGGCGAGGCTGGCCCGGACCGGGATGATGGAGGTGAGCAGGCCGTGGCCGTCGAGGTCCCACTCGTCGGTGCCGTCCTCGTCCTCGTCATGCAGGTCGATGATGACGTGCGTGCCGGCGGTCCACGCGGATGCCCTGTCACTCTGGCAGTACTGGGCGACGGTTGCGGGGTCGAGCAGGTGTTTCGGTAGCCGCAGCATGAGCTGGCGGGTGCCCCAGTTCGCCAGGTACAGGTGCGCGTCGAAGTACCGTTCCATCAGCTTGCGCGGGTCGCCCTTGAAGTTGCCCCACTCGTAGGTGTTGACGAGGCTGGTGGCGGTGATGTCGGCGCGGGTCGACAGCGACCGCAGCTCGGCCCGCTCCCGGCTGGTGAGGGGGCGGTCGACGGCGGTGAATTCGTAGTACTGGTACTCACTCACGGGGGCCTACCTCCCGGCCCAGTGCCGGTAGGCGTCGATCCACGCGGCGTCGTCGGGCGCGGGGGTGGGTAGCGGCAGGTCGAGTAGGTCGATTCTCTGCCGGTGGTGGCCTCGGGCGCAGACCGCGACGATGGTGTCCGCGGTCAGGTCGATCTTCCGCACGGTGACCTCGACGCCGAGGACGGTGGTGGTGAACGGCACCGCCAGGTGTTCCTCGAGGATGGTGAACAGGCCGGTGAGCTGTTCGTCGTCGCCGTACGCGTCGATGGTGGCTTCCTCGATCATCGCCTCCAGCGCGGCGTTTCCCTTCGATGCCATCGGCGGAGGATATCGGACCGGTGTCGGGGTGTGCGGAGCCCGATGCGCGAGGATGGTCGGCATGGGTTCGGTGGCCGAGTTCGTCGATCTTCGGCGGGAGGTGGAGCGGTTACGGGCGGAGAACGCCCGGCTGGCGCGTCTGCTGGAGCTGCGGGGCCAGGACACGTCTGCGGCGCCGGAGCAGTTGTCCGCGCCGGTTGAGCCGCCAGGGTTGGTCACCATGGCTTCGCCGACTCAGGACAAGCTGGTGCTGTTCGCTGACCGGTTCCGGGCCCGGGTCGACGTGTACGCCGTGCGGTGGGAGAACGCCCGTACCGGCGCTGCCGGGTGGATGCCCGCGGTCGCCGGCGGTTGGCGTAAGGGTATGGACCGGCGGGGTGCCACCTACCTGGCTCGCACGACGGAGGTCGTCGCGGCGCATCTCGTCGGCGATGTGTTCATGGGCCTGTATCCGCTGATGCCCGGCAACACCTGCCATTTCGTCGTGGCCGACTTCGACGGGCCGACGGCGATGCTCGACGCTCTCGCCTACGTGAAGGCGGCACGCGCCTGCGCGGTGCCGGCCGCGTTGGAGATCTCCCAGTCAGGTCGCGGCGCCCATGTGTGGGTCTTCTTCACTGGCGCTGTTCCCGCGGCCACCGGGCGGGCCGTCGGCACTGTTCTCCTTCGTGAGGCCATGGTGCTGCGCGGATCGATGGACCTGCGCTCGTACGACCGGCTGTTCCCCAACCAGGACGTCCTGCCCGAGGGCGGCTTCGGCAACCTCATCGCCGCGCCGCTACAGGGCCGCCGCCGTAAGGACGGACTGACCACGTTTCTCGACCTCGGCACGCTCGAGCCGTACGCGGACCAGTGGGCGTTCCTGTCGACGCTGGACCGTCTCAGCCCCGGCGACGCCGAACGGATCGCCCAGCAGGCCAAGCAAGCCGTAACCGGTGCCGACGTCTCCACGATGAGCCGGTCCGCTTCGACCCAGGTCCATCCTTCGCTGCCCCCGGTGATCCACGCGGAAGTCGGTGCCGGGCTGAGCATCGACGCCAGACAGCTCACCCCCGCCGCACTGGCGACGTTCAAACACGCCGCCGCCATGGCCAACCCGAAGTTCTACGAGCTGCAGCGACTCCGCAAGTCCACCTGGGACACCCCACGCTTCATCCGCGGCTACGACCTCACCCTCGATGATCACCTGGTCCTCCCGCGGGGCCTGCGGCACACCATCGCCACGATCGTCGAGCGCGCCGGGTCGCGGCTGTCCGTCACGGACGTACGAAACTCCGGGACCGAGATCGACACCGCGTTCACCGCCGAACTCACCGGCAAGCAGGCCACCGCGGTCGCCGCGCTTCTCGCCCACGACGACGGGATCCTGGTCGCCCCACCGGGCTCCGGCAAGACCGTCATGGCCTGCGCCGTGATCGCCGAACGCAACACCTCCACCCTGGTCCTCGTCGACCGCAAAGCCCTCGCCGACCAGTGGCGCCTCCGCATCGAACAGTTCCTCGGAATCAAGTCCGGGCAACTCGGCGGCGGCAGACGCAAGCTCACCGGCACGGTAGACATCGCGCTGCTGCCCTCCCTCGCGCGGCGCGACGACATCGCCACCCTGACCCAGGGGTACGGGCACGTCATCGTCGACGAATGCCACCACCTCGGCGCCGCCGCGTACGAGCACTCAGTCAAACGAATCGCCGCGCAGTTCTGGCTCGGCCTCACCGCCACACCCACCCGACGCGACGGCCTCGGCCAACTCGTCACCTGGCAACTCGGCCCCGTCTGCCACACCCTGACCGACGAGGAACAAGGCACCCTCGCGGCTGCGATGCACACCGACGCCGGACCCCGTCGAGCGCTGTTCATCCACGAGACCACATTCCAGCTCGGCGACGTCGACCTGGACGCGCCCGGCGCGCTCGCCGAGGTGCACCGGCGACTGGCCCTCGACGAGCCCCGCAACACTCAGATCGCCGATGATGTCGCCGTAGCCCTGACCCGCGGCCGCAACTGTCTGGTCCTGACCCGGCGGGTCGCCCAGGTCGAGGCACTCACCGCTCTGCTCGCCGCACGCGGACATCAGGCGCTCGTGCTTCAAGGCGCGATGAGCACCAGCGACCGGCGGGCCATCGTTGACCGGCTCGACGGCGCGAAGGCCGGTGACGGCCTGCTCGTCATCGGTACCACACCGTTCATCGGTGAGGGCTTCGACGCCCCCGCCCTCGACACCCTCTTCCTCGCCGGCCCGATCTCCTACGACGGCCTACTCATCCAATGCGCCGGCCGCGTCATCCGCGCCGCGCCCGGCAAGGACGTCGCCGAGGTCCACGACTACCACGACCCGGCCACACCCATCCTCACCGCCTCACTCCCACGCCGCATGCCCGGATACCGGGCACTCGGCTTCACCCGGACATGAACGCACCGCACGAGGGGCGTCTGTCGTGACCCGGGGCTGGGACACTGAGTCACGCGCGGCACGCCGCGTAGGCGGTGCCGATTGACGGTGGCGGCATGCGTACCTGGTCTTTGGGCTCAGCCGGGCAGGGTTTCGATCGGCTGGCCGGTGAGCGCGGCGATGAGGTCGAAGTCCTTGTCGACGGCCAGGACGGTCAGTCCGGTCTTTTCAGCGGTCGCCGCGATCAGCAGGTCGGGGATTGACGGGGCGCGGTGCTGGCCGCGGTCGGCGAGCAGCATCTGCACTTCCAGTGCCCGGTCTTCGATGGCGGGTGTGAGGTGTTCGACTGGCATCAGGGACAGCGGTGGGGCGGCGAACTGTCGGCGTCCCGCTTCTCCGGAGCGTGCCGAGTAGCCGAGTTCGAGGCGGGTGATGGTGGAGAGCCGGACGAGCCCGCGGCTGATGCGTGCGCTCCACTCGTCGCGGTTCGCCGCTTGGCCGAGTTGGAGCCGAACGTACGCAGACTTGTCGATCAGCCAGCTCGTCACCGCCACGCGGCCTCCATCACCGTGGGGTCGGCGAGATCAGCGAATGCCTCTGCGGACCGTTGCCAGTCCTCGGCTGTGACCGTCCGCTCGCCGGCGGGGCTGATGTTCTCCTCGAACTTGCGGCGTAGGTACTCGTTGCGAGACAGCCCGAGGCTGGCGGCTGCCGCGTCGATGCGGTCGACGGCTTCTTGACTGAGATCGCGGACGAGGATGTTGGGCATGTGGCACCTCCCTCGGGTGCTATCACGATATCATGCTGGCCCACGGATCAGAAGGTTAGGGGTTCGAGTCCCTTCGGGCGCGCAAGATCATGAGGGGTCTGACCTGCTGTGGAGCGGGTCGGGCCCTTTTTGCTGTCTGACTGTTGAGGACGGTGGGTGTCACGTGGGTGCGATGTGGGTGCCGGGGTCTGCGCGGCTCTTCCGCGGCGGCCCGGAGTCCTGACCTGTGTCTTTGCGGCGGCTGCGGGAGTGGCCGGGGTGGGGGCACCTGTTTTCGGCCGGGGGTCGGGCCGGTTCTTGCGGGCCTTGTTCTTGATCTTTTTGCGGGTGCGGCGGGCGGCGGCCAGGACGAGGTGGGCGGTGGCGTCGGCGCAGCGCCGCTGTGCCGGGGGTAGGACGCTGGTGTAGGTGTCGGCGGTGGTGACGATGCTGGAGTGGCCGAGCAGGTCCTGCAGGGTCTTGAGGTCGGCGCCGGCTTCGTGGGCGAGGGACGCGGCGCCGTGGCGCAGGTCGTGCAGCCGCACCGGGGGTAGCCCGGCGCGTTGGGCGAGTTTTGCGGAAGCGGGTGGTGGCGTAGTTCGGGTTGATCGGCAGCCCGTCGGCGCGCACGAACACGTACCCGGAGTCGGTCCACGGCTTGGCGTTCTCGGCGGCCTGGGTCCGTTGGTCGAGCTGTCGGCGGCGGTGCGCGCGCAGCACCTGCACGGTGCGCTTGTCCAGGGCGACCGCGCGGCGTCCGGCGGGGGTCGTGGGGATGGCCTTCGATGATCTGGTAGCCGGCGGTGGTGCGGTTGCGTTCGATGGTGAGCACGCCGCGGTCCAGCCGGCCGCGACGGCCGAGCCGGCGATGACGACGACGATGCCGGCGATGTCCTCGGCCCGGCCGAAGCCGTAGGTGTAGGCGCGGGTGGCGGCGCGGCGGCCGAGGAGGAAGGCGATGGCCAGCGGGACGGCGGTCAGGGCGTCGGCGACGTTGTGCAGGGTGTCGCCGAGCAGGGCGACCGACCCGGACAGCACGACGATGACCGCTTGGGCGGCGGCGGTGACGCCGAGGCCGACCAGGGAGATCCACAGGGCCCGCAGGCCCTCGCGGGAGGACTCCAACGCGGGGTCGATCTTCGCGCGGGAGTCGTGCGAGTGCGGGACGACGGCGTGAGTCAGCCGGTGCCACCAGGCGGCGAGGCGGCCGCCGTGGCCGTGGTCATGACCGTGCTCGTGGTCGTGGTCGTTCACCGCGTCTCCCAACGTCCTTGGCGGCATGACGGGTCGGTACCCGTGACGGCGGCGATAATATGTGCTCATGTATGCACGCGACAACGTTGCAGATGCGGGTGACCTGCAACAACGCCTGCCTGCCGACAGACAGGTGGAGGCAGCGACGGAGATGTTGCGGATGCTGGCCGATGGCACGCGGCTGCGGTTGATGTGGCTGCTCGTCGACGGCGAGCACGACGTGACCGCGCTGGTGGCGGCGTTGGGCGTGGCGCGGCCGGCGGTGTCGCAGCACCTAGGCAAACTGCGGCTGGCCGGGCTGGTGACGGTACGGCGGGAGGGCCGGCGCGCCCTCTACACGGCCCGGGGTGGTCACGTGCGGCGGCTGATGACAGAGGTGATGCACGCCGCGTCGCACCGGGTGGCCGGCATCCCGGAGCACGACTGACGCGCGGGGCTATTCGGCGGGCTTGGAGCGGGGGTCGGCGAACCAATCCTGGGTGAACTGGCGGACCGCGTCGACGTCGACGGTGTCGCAGGCAATCGTCTGGTAGGCGTGCACGGCCTTGACCGCTTCGGACTGGTCGGTGGCGGAGCCGCCGACGACCCGGCCGGCGGTGGGGTCGGTGACGAAGGTCCGCACCTGGGCGAGCTGCTCGGCGGGCAGGTCCGGCCGGTAGGTGACGATGACGTACCCGTCGCCGATGACGTGCCCGAACGACGTCGCGGGCACCGTCTCGCCCGGTTCGAAGAAGTCCTTCACCGGATGCGCGTTGCCGGCGGGGAACGTCTCGGTGCGGTTGCGCACCTCGCAGTTGCTCGCCGGGCCGGTGGCCGCCTGGACGGGGCGCAGCGCATCCGGGCCGGAGGTGACCAGCAGGACGGTGGCGGCGACGGCGCCGGCGGCGATCAGCGCGGCGTGCGACAGCCGGACATCCCGCAGCCGAGGCAGGTAGTGACGCAGCACGTCACCGAGCATGAACATCGCCACGGCCGCGATGAGCTGCCCGATCTCCACGCCCAGGTTGAAGGCCAGCACGCGAGGAATCAGCCCGTCCGACGGTAGGCCGACGTCCTGCAACCGGGTGGCCAGACCGAGGCCGTGAATGAGGCCGAAGGCGAGCACGGCGGCGGCGAACCAGGTCCAGTTCTTTGGTCGGCCGCGCAGGCCGACCACGCCGACGAACACCAGGCTCAACGCGACCACGACGTCGACCAGGACCGGGTTGACGTGCCAGTCGGCGACGGTGGCGGTGAACAGGGTGATGCTGTGCCCGACCGCGAACAGGGAGATCAGCTTCGCCGCCCGCCGGATCTTGCCGGCCAGCAGCAGGACGCCGCCGACGAACAGCAGGTGATCCCAGCCGGCGAGCATGTGTTTCGTGCCCAGCCACACGAACCCGCCGACGGTCTCGCTGGAACCGCCGACACCGTGAGCGAAGGCCGCGCCCGGCAGCATCAGCACCGTGGCCGCCACCACACCAGCGACGATCGCGCCCTGTCGCACCGCAGCGAGCATCCCGCTCCGCCCTTCTCATCCGTAGCCGACCGGAGGCCGGGAGCCTGCCGCGTCGTCCTGGTAGTCGCTCCGCAACCACAGATAGTTCCCGCAGTGACCGGGGCGACCACCCCTCCGGGATGGCGCTGGCTGTCGGCGTCAGGAGACGGGAAGCCCTGCCAGGCCGGCGGCAAGTCCGAGGGCGGCGCTGACGCCCAGGACCCGCAGGACCGACCAGCGCAGGCCGAAGACCAGCACGGCCGCGATCGCGGCGATGGCCAGCGGCACCGGTCGCCAACTGCCGAGGTCGGGCAGCTCCAGGTGCAGCGGGCCGGTGGTCACGAGGTGTTGCCGGGCGAACAGGGTGTGGGCGGCGAAGTACAGGCCGAGGTTGGCGATGACGCCGACGACGGCGGCGGTGATCCCGGTCAGCGCGGCGGACAGCGTGTGGTTGCCGCGCAGGCGTTCGACGTAGGGCGCGCCGAGCAGGACGAACAGGAAACACGGCACGAAGGTCACCCAGGTCGTCAACAGCGACCCGACCACGCCGGCCACCCACGGATCGAGGCTGCCCGGGTTGTGGTACGCGCCGAGGAACGCGACGAACTGCACGACCATGATCAGCGGCCCGGGCGTGGTCTCCGCCAACGCGAGGCCGCGCACCATGTCTCCGGCGGTCAGCCATCCGTAGTCCTCCACCGCCCGTTGCGCGACGAAGGCGAGCACCGCGTACGCGCCGCCGAAGGTCACCACCGCGGTCCCGGAGAAGAACAGGCCCTGCTGGGTGTAGACGCTGCCGACACCGGTCAGGGCCGCCACCGCAGCCACCGGGACGAACCAGGCCAGCAGACCGACAGCCAACACCGTCGCAGCGCGTCGGCCGGTCGGCCGGTCATGATGCAGCGCGTCGTCCGGGATCAGCGGGGCGGGCCCGTCCTTCCCACCACCACCGTGACCAGCAGAGGCCAGGTAGGCCGGCCGCCACCGGTGAACCGCCCAGCCGGCCACCGCGGCCAGGGCGACGACCACCGGGAACGGCACCCCGAAGACCGCCAGAGCGACAAACGCGGCCACGGCGAAGCCCACCAGGACCCGGTTGGCCAGGGCGCGGGTACCGACCCGCCACACCGCCTGGACGACGATCGCCACCACCGCCGGCGCCAGCCCGGCGAACAACGCCGTCACGATCCGGGTGTCACCGAAGCCGACGTACAGCGCCGACAGCGCCAGCAAAGCCACCAGGCCGGGCAGCACGAACAACGTCCCCGCGATCAACCCGCCCCGCATGCCGTTGAGCAACCACCCCACATAGATGGCGAGCTGCTGCGCCTCCGGACCCGGCAACAACATGCAGTAGTTCAACGCGTGCAGGAACCGACGCTGCCCGATCCACCGGCGCTCATCCACCAGGTGCCGCTGCATCACCGCGATTTGCCCCGCCGGACCACCGAACGTCTGCAACGAGATCAAGAACCAGGCACGGACCGCCCGCCGCAGGGGCACCACATCACGCCCCGGCACCCATGCCCCGGCGTCAGATGCCGTCGACGCGCCGGTATCGGCGTCCCTCACCTCGGCCATCCCGCGAGTATCCCGCAATGTCTACTTAAGCGAGCATCCCGCCTGCCCCCGCACTGGTCTTGGCGTGACCGGATGCCGCGACACCGACCAGCGGCAGAAGTGGATGTTGACCAACTCGGCCAGCGGTCACGTCGTGGTGGGGCAGACTTGTGGCATGGGGTTGCTGCGTCGCTTGCCTGGCGTTGAGGAACTCCGGCGCGCGGACCTGACCTACCCCGAGGAGGGTGCCACGCGCGGTGGGCTGCCGGCCGGCTACCACCACGTCCATCGCCGAGCGCGATTGGGCGCTGGCCGCGTTGGGTTCGAGGGGGCCGCTCACGCGCTGTCCGGATGGGACATGCATCGTCGAGTGGGGTTGGCGGTCATCGCGTCGAGCCCGGTCGCCGTCGCTGGCAGCGTTGTGGTGTTGACGCTCGGATGGGGCTGGCTGCGCATCGCCGCGCCCTGTCGTGTCGTGTACACGGTGGATGAGCCGAACCGTCGCGGCTTTGCCTACGGCACGCTGCCGGGTCACCCGGAATGCGGCGAGGAGGCGTTCATCGTCGAGCTGGCCGCCAATGACGAGGTCTGGTTCGACATCCGGGCGTTCTCGCGTCCCGCGCTGCTGGTCGCCCGCGCTGGCGGGCCGATTAACCGCAAGGTGCAGAGCCTGATCACCGAACGCTACATCAACGCGTTGCGGACCTGAGTGAAGTGGGCCTCGCCACCGACCCACGCTCACCTATCCAAGCCCCGGCGCGCACGCGCAGCTCGCTGCGCGGTTCAGTGCCTTTTCAGTGCCGTGGGTGTCTGGGTCCGGCCAGCTGTCCCGGAATTCCCAGTCAGGTTGTCGGCATCGGGCGCGCCGCCGGTACGCCGGCACCGATCCTGGCGGCAGTCCACCCAGAACCACCGCAGTGACACTCACAGATCCGTAGGCCCTGCCCACTACCCGAACGGGTTGGTTATCGGTATGTGGCGTGCCCACCAACGGGCCCAGGGATAGCGTCGGACTAAGTTCCCAGCGGACCGCAAACATCGGAGGCAGGACATGTCGGGCACTGGCATGCTGAACATCGCCGGAATCTTCCTCGACGAGGAAAGTCGGGTAGTCATTCGCAACGATATGCTCGCCGCCGCTGTAAGGGAAGCGCTCTCGACAGGCCAGGGAATTCCGGATGAGGCGGCTTGCCGCTCCGGATGCGAACTCATTGCGTGCGGATAACCTGTGCAGATGGTCGTGCAACGATTGCAGGCAGCGGCACTCCTTCTTGGCCCGCTCATCTTTGCTGCATCACCGTTTTTCTGGATCGACGGACATTACGGCGTGAACAGCGGAATGCTGATCGCGCTGTCCATGGTGCCCCACGGCCCCGGCGTTGTTCGGGTGTGTCCGGTTTGATCATGGTTTGTTAGATGCCGTAGGTGGCGAAGACGTCGCGG
>NZ_JBSWCE010000075.1:0-11400 GCF_056780015.1 Micromonospora sp. R311 | reverse complement strand
CCGCGACGTCTTCGCCACCTACGGCATCTAACAAACCATGATCAAACCGGACACACCCGAACAACGCCGGGGCCGTGCACCTGCTGCCCCACCTTCCGGTCCTTGGGTTCCTGAACAACACCACCGCGGTACGCGTCCCCTTGTCGGTCGCACGAAAGTCGCGCCTCCGCCAAGGCGACGTACCAGCCCCGCATCAGCCGCCGTAGGGCCGAACCGGCCAGAGGCGCGGGTGTCAGGTTGGTGTCAGGTGCGGCGGTGTTCGCTTTCGGAGTCGGCCTGCACAGCGTCGGGGTGGCGCTTCAACCTCAGCAGAAACACGCCGGTGGCGAGCGCGAGGATGATGGCGCTGATCCCGACGGCGGTCATCGGCTCCGTCTTCTCAGCGTCGATGACGATGACCTTCCTGGAAATCGCAATGATCGCCACAATCATGACGACCTCCACGCGGTCCACGCGTTCGTGGAAGTATGTCTTGACGATCGCTTCGAAAAGTTCGACGCCGATCACGACCAGCAGGAATAGACCGAACAGGTCGAGCAGTTCGTTGATCTCCAGGATCATCACGGGCGGGCTGGTGATGTCGTTGAACAGCACCCATGCCAGTTCAAGCACCGAGAGAACCAGGACAACGGCCAACAGCAGCAGCAGGACGCCGATGACGAGTCGCTCGAAACGTCTGATCCACCGGCTTGCCGTCATGGTAGGAGGACCCGTCGTCTGTCGTGTCCGGCGCGTCGGCAGCACCGGCAAGGGACAAGAATCACCGCACCCATCCGGGACCTACGGCGAGCCCCGTGTGCGGCAAGGGCATGGCATGCCGGGTTCGGCAGGCGGCTTTGGAAAACGCACGAACGGACACGCAGGCAGCACGCCCGAGCCGACGATCGCCACCACGTCTCACGCAGGAATACGACAACCGATGTTCTACGTTCGACACCAGCCGTGCGAGGTGGTCGGAGCCGACATCCCAAGAGCGCGTTGAGGTCTTCACAGAAACCCGTCAGCGGTTCACCCTCGAGACAGCGCCACTTTGAGTGTTCCGGTCTGTCCTGGCTGGGAGAAGGCGTCATAGGCCCGCATGATGTCCCCCAGCGGAAACCGGTGGGTGATCATGTCGGCGGTGTCGATCCGCCCGGCGGCGACCATCCGCAGGAGGGTCGGGATGGAATAGGTGTCCACCAGGCCCGTGGTAATCGTGATGTCCCGAATCCAGAGCTCCTCCAGATGCAGCGTCGCCGGCTTGCCGTGTACCCCGATGTTCGCCACCCGCCCACCCGGTCGGACCAGGGTGAGGCAGAGCTCGAACGATGCCGGCACCCCTACTGCCTCCAGCACCACGTCTGCCCCGAGCCCGTCGGTGACCGAGCGAACCACCTTCAGCACGTCGTCTGGCTTGACGACGATGTCCGCGCCGAGTTGCGTGGCCGCCCGCAACCGGCCGTCTGCCTTTTCGACCACGATGACGCACAACGGCGAGAACAGCCGGGCTGTCCAGATGGCCGCGAGTCCGATGGGGCCAGCCCCCACGATCACCACTGTGTCGCCCGGGGTGACCTGACCGTTGAGCGTCCCCACCTCATACGCCGTGGGCAGAACATCAGCGAGGATCAGGGCGGCCTCGTCGGAGACGTCGTCCGGCAACGTGTACGTGGACAGGTCCGCGAACGGCACCCGGGCCAACTCCGCCTGCACCCCATCGATTTGGTGTCCCAGGATCCAGCCGCCCCCGCCCAGGCACTGGCCGTACCGTGCCTGCCGGCAGAAACGGCAGCGCCCGCAGGCGGAGATGCATGATGCGAGCACCCGGTCGCCCGGCCGTACGGTGCTGACCGCGGCGCCGACCTCGGTGACCGTGCCGACCGCCTCGTGTCCGAGAACCCGCCCGGCCTGCACCTCGGGCACGTCTCCGCTCAGGATGTGCAGATCGGTGCCACAGATGGTGACGGCGTCAACCCGGATGATCGCGTCGGTGGGATTCACGACCTGTGGGTCCGGCACCTCGTCCCAGGACCGCTTCCCAGGACCGCCGTAGACTAGCGCCCTCACCTTGGTTACCTCCCCACCCCATTCGAGTGGCTGGTTGGACGCACTCAGCATCTCAATCGGACTGCCACGCCGCCCGAGAACCGGGAAACTCACCGGACGACACGGCGCGCGTCGCAATTTGGGGTCTACCTGCTCAAGGAACAGTTCCGGCAGGTCATCGCGGTCAAGGGCGCAGACGGCCGGCTGCTGCTGCAGGGCTGGCTGCGCTGGGCAAGCCGGTCGAAGCTGGCCCCGTTCGTCAAACTCGCCCGCTCGATCCGCCGTCATCTGCCAGCGATCCACAACATGCTCGACAGCGGCCTGTCCAACGCCCGGATCGAGGCCAACAACGTCCACCTGCGCGTCCTGACCCGCCAGGCCTACGGCTACCGCAGCGCCCAAGCGCTGATCACCATGGCCAACCTCCGCCGCGGCGGCCTGTGCCCACCACTACCCGGACGATCATGAAACCCCACCCACGAGAACATCAGTAGACCCGGATTTCGGCGGGCTTGCCGCAAGGCCGCCCGGACATTTGCGGTCATCCTGTTGGCCACGTCCTGGCTGCACGTCGGGATCGGGCACCTTGTATCGAGGTCTCGCCTCCAGCAAGCGCGAGGGTTTGAATACATCGGGCGAAGTCCTGCGGACGTTCGCCGATCGGCGTCATCATGGCAAAGGGGATTTGACGTGCGATGGGGGTGTCTGCCCATGTCCCAGATCTGCTCGGTGCGGGCGCGCACCGGTCGCAAGGCCGTCGAACGAGTCGACGCGGGCTCTACCGCTTGTCTGGACAGCGCTGGTCGCGTTTCGATGGCCGAGCCGAGCACGCGGGGCGGATGCCTGTGGACAATCGCCGTCGGCGCAGTTGTGCCCACCGTGCGAGGGCCGCGGGGCAGGCGACCGTGTCTGTAGTCAAGGAGCATCACACGCTGGCAGCGCACGACGTGGTCGTGCTGCTGGAGACCGACGCCGAGCGCGGGCTTTCCGCTGAGGAGGCGTCGCAGCGGCTGCAGCGGTTCGGACCGAACGTGCTTCCCACTGCGGCCCGCGGGAACGCGTGGATGCGGCTGCTGCGTCAGTTCCATCACCCGCTGATCTACGTCCTGATAGCCGCGGGAGTGGTCACCGCCGCGTTGGGCAAGGGCGTCGACTCCGTCGTCATCTTCGCCGTGGTGGTCGTCAACGCCCTCATCGGGATGGTGCAGGAGTCCAAGGCGGAGGCCGCGTTGTCCGCGTTGCGGTCCATGGTTCGCACGCAGGCCCGGGTGGTGCGTGACGGTCACGAGCGCCAGTTGGCCTCGGAGGAGATCGTGCCCGGTGACCTCGTTCTGGTGGAGGCCGGTGACAAGGTGCCGGCCGATCTTCGGGTGGTGCGCCTGGCGGAGTTGCGGGTGGATGAGTCCGCCCTCACTGGCGAGTCCGCCCCTGTCGTGAAGGACGAGGTGGCCGTACCCGAGCCCACACCCGTTGCGGACCGGCGCAACATGGTCTACTCCGGCACACTCGTGAGCGGGGGTTCTGGGGTGGGTGTGGCCGTCGCCACGGGGGCGCAGACCGAGATCGGTCAGATCCATCGTCTCGTCGGGGCCGCGCAGACGCTGGCCACTCCTCTGACGGCGAAGCTCACCCGGTTCAGCCGGCTGCTGACCGTGGTGATCCTCGCTCTCGCCGCGGTGACGTTCGCCGTTGGCGTGCTGCGAGGGCAGCCTGTGGTCGAGACGTTCACCGCCGCAGTGGCACTGGCTGTCAGCGCGATCCCCGAAGGGCTACCGGCGGTGGTGACGATCACTCTCGCGATCGGCGTCGCCCGCATGGCGCGCCGGCGGGCGGTCATCCGACGGCTGCCGGCGGTGGAGACGCTCGGCAGCACGACCATCATCTGTTCGGACAAGACGGGCACGCTCACCGAGAACCAGATGACGGTACGGGCCGTCGTCACGCCCGACGGCGCCTACGAGGTCACCGGTGCCGGCTACACCCCCGAGGGGGAGCTGCGCGACCGCGACGGCGCTCCCGCAGCAGTCGCGCACGACCACGCGCTGCGGTGGTGCCTGCGTGCCGGCGTCGCCTGCAGTGACACCAGCATCGTCCGCGACGACCGCGGGTGGCGCGTCATCGGCGATCCCACCGAGGCAGCCATGATCGTCGCTGGTGCCAAGGCAGGCGTCACGCCGGCCGAAGTCGGCGAGGAGTTCCCACGCGTCGCAGTGGTCCCGTTCAGCTCCGAGAGGCAGTACATGGCCACTCTCCACCGCGAGCGGGCCACCGGCGACCATGTCGCGCTGGCCAAGGGTGCCGTGGAGCGCATCGTCGCCATGTGCACTCACCAGATGGGCGCCGACGGCTCGGTCCGGCCGCTGGACGAGGATGCGGTTGCCCGCGCCGCTGAACGCCTTGCCGGCGGTGGGTTGCGCGTGTTGGCCACCGCTGTGCGGTCCGGCGCCGATCCCGAGGAGTTCGAGGCGCGCGAGGGGGCCGTCGCGTTGGTGTTGACGGGGTTGCAGGCGATGCTCGACCCGCCCCGAGCCGCCGCAGCCGCCGCCGTCGCGGCGTGCCACACTGCCGGAATCACGGTCAAGATGATCACCGGCGACCACGCGACCACCGCCACCGCCATCGCCCGTCGGCTCAAGCTTCTTGGCGACGGCCACAACGAGAGCGATCACGGCGATGGGCGGGTGTTGACCGGTACCAGACTGGCCGCACTCACCGCCGAACAGTACCCGCCCGCTGTCGAGCGGGCGCAGGTGTTCGCCCGTGTCTCCCCGGAACAGAAGTTGAATCTGGTCGAAGCGCTCCAGGCGCGCGGCCACGTGGTAGCCATGACCGGTGACGGCGTCAACGACGCGCCGGCGCTGCGCCGCGCCAACATCGGCATAGCCATGGGGCAGGCCGGCACGGAGGTCGCCCGAGATGCCGCCGACATGGTTCTGACCGACGACGACTTCGCCACCATCGAGGCAGCCGTGGAGGAAGGCCGCGGGGTGTTCGACAACCTCACCAAGTTCATCGTCTGGACGCTGCCCACCAACATGGGCCAGGGACTGGTCATCCTCGTGGCCATCCTGTTGGGCACCACGCTGCCTATCGTGCCCACTCAGATCCTGTGGATCAACATGACGACCGGTCCTGCTCGGGCTGACGCTCGCCTTCGAGCCCAAGGAGGCGGGCATCATGGACCGGCGGCCACGCGACCCCGGCCAGCCGCTGCTGACCGGTACTCTCGCGGCGCGGATCCTGCTCGTGTCGATCCTTATCGTCGGTGGAGCCTGGTGGCTGTACGAATGGGAGCTAGCCCGGGGCGCGGAGCTCGCCGAGGCCCGCACCGCCGCGATGAACGTCGTCGTCGTGGTCCAGATCTTCTACTTGTTCAGCTGTCGCTCGTTGACCCGCTCGATGTGGCGGATCGGCCCGCTCAGCAACCGGTGGATCCTCGCCGGTGTCCTCGCGCAGGCGGTTGCCCAAGCCACCATCACCTACCTTCCGGCTATGAACAGCCTGTTCGACACCGCCCCCATCGGAGCCGAGGTATGGCTGCGCATCGCCGGCGTCGGGGTGCTCGCATCGATCATGGTCGCCATCCAGAAGGGTCACCTCCGGGGCCGTGTCAGCCGCCTGCCCCAGCAATAGCCGCAGCAACCCCCGCGGTCGCGGTGACAGCCCGGCGCGCTGAAACGGGCACCTGTCGCCGCCAGGGAAGACACCCACGCCGGTAGTTCCACGACCGCGGGCCGCCGGGACCGAGAAGGGCCAGCCGGACGCGCCGACGATGCTGCAGAGAGTTCCTGGGTCTGGCCGGCCGCGACATCGACGACGGGTCCGCACCCAGGCGATACCGCGGCGCAGCGCTGCCGAACCAGGCAGCTGGTTCTGACACTCGCCCGAAACGGATCCGGACCCGCTGGGAGGACACGAATGCCTGACCAACGCTGCCCGCTGTGCGCCTTGGCCCGCGGCGACGATTGGACACTGACCTACGAGGGCTGCGACCCCGTCAACGAGGCAACCCGGGAGGCATTGCTGACCCTCAGCAACGGCTACCTGGCAACCCGGGGCGCGGCGTCGGAAGCCCACGCCAACGGGGTGCATTACCCCGCGTCGTACATCGCCGGGGTGTACAACCGGCTCTGCTCCCGTACTGCGGGACGCGAGCGGGAAGACGAGAGCATCGTCAACCTGCCGAACTGGCTGCCGCTGACGTTTCGGCCCGCCGACGGCGCGTGGTTCGGGCCCGGCACCCACGAGCTCATCCACCATCACGTCGCACTGGACCTGCGTCGTGGGCTGCTGCTCAGGGAAGTGGTCGTGCGCGACGCGCAGCAGCGCCGCACACGGATCAGCCAGCAGCGCCTCGTGTCCATGGCGCGGCCGCACATCGCGGCGATGCGCACCGTCATCACCCCGCTGGACTGGTCCGCCGCGCTGCACATCCGCAGTTTCATCGACGATCAGGTCGTCAACGACAACGTCGCCGAGTTCGCCGCACTGGCCAAGCGGCACCTCGACCCGCCTCTGGCCACCGGCCGTGACGGCGACGTGCTCTGGCTGGTGACGCAGACCACCCAGTCCCGCATCCGCGTCGCCCAGGCCCTGCGGACCTCGCTACACGTCAACGGCGTCCCGCCCGCGGCGGACCCGGGTACCGTCAGCGGCACCGGGCGGGTGAGCCACGACTTCACCGTCCCCGCCTCGGCGGGCATACCCATCGAGATCGACAAGATCGTGGCCGTCTACACGTCCCTGGATCGGGCGATCTCCGAGCCGCTCGACGCCGCCCGGCGGGAGGTGGCCGACGCCGCTGGCTTCTCCACGGCGCGAGACGCGCACGCCCTTGTCTGGGGGCAGATCTGGCGGCGGCTGCGACTGTCCTTCGACGGCGCCGGGCTCGACCAGGCCCAGCTCGCCCTCAACGTGCACCTGTTTCATCTGGCGCAGACCCTGTCCCACCACAGCGCCGACCTCGACGTGGGGGTGCCGGCGCGGGGCCTGCACGGCGAGGCCTACCGCGGCCATGTCTTCTGGGACGAACTGTTCGTCTTTCCGCTGCTCAACCTGCGGATGCCCGAGCTGACCCGGGAGCTGCTTCTGTACCGGTACCGGCGGCTGCCGCAGGCGCGCCGGCTCGCCGCCGGCCTCGGGGCGGCAGGCGCGCTGTTTCCCTGGCAAAGTGGCAGCGATGGACGCGAGGAGACCCCCCGCTGGCTGTTCAACCCGCGGTCACGGCGCTGGATGCCCGACCACTCACGACGGCAGTACCATGTCAGCCTCGCCATCGCCTACAATATCTGGCACTACTTCCAGGTGACCGCCGACGTCGACTTCCTCACCGCTTACGGCGCGGAACTGCTCGTCGAGATCGCCCGATTCTGGGCTAGCCAGGCTGGCTTCGACCCCGCCGACGGTCGCTACCACATCAACGGCGTCATGGGGCCCGACGAGTTCCATGACGGCTACCCCGACAACCCCGGTGGCGGCCTGAACGACAACGCCTACGTCAACATCATCACCTCCTGGATGTTCGCCCGCGCCCTCGACATCTACCGGCTTCTTGGCGGACACCACACCGACGACCTGTGGGAACGGCTGAAACTCGGCGACCGCGAACTCGACCAGTGGGAGCGAATCAGCCGCAGGCTGCACGTGCCGTTTCTGCCCAATGGTCTGCTCAGCCAGTTCGCCGGCTACGACGACCTCGACGAACTCGACTGGGACACCTACCGGACCCGCTACGGCAACATCAAGCGACTCGACCTCATACTCGAGGCCGAAGGCGACACCACCAACCGATACAAAGCATCCAAACAAGCCGACGTGCTCATGCTGTTCTATCTGCTCAGCGCCGAGGAACTCACCGCGACCCTCCACCGCATGGGCTACCGCTTCGACCCAGCGACGATTCCCGCCACCATCGACTACTACGTCGCCCGCACCAGCCACGGCTCCACACTCAGCCACGTCGTGCACGCATGGGTCCTCGCCCGCGCCGACCGGCGAGCCTCCTGGCACCTCTTCCGGGAAGCCCTCGACGCCGACCTGTCCGACCGCCAAGGCGGCACCACCCGCGAAGGGATCCACCTCGGTGCCATGGCCGCCACCGCAGACATCCTGCAACGCTGCTACCCCGGCCTGCAGGCCCGCGACGGCGCCCTCTGGCTGCACCCGCTGCTGCCAGACCCCCTCACCAACCTCACCTTCGACATCCGCTACCGAGGACACTGGCTGCGGTTTGAGATCACTCCCGGCCATCTGACGGTGCACGCGCTACCCAGCGCCGCCCCACCCGTCACCGTGGTCATCGATGACCAGCCACACCTCCTGCACAGCGGCATCCACCTCACCGTCGACCTCACTCCAGATGGCCCGGCCACCGCCCGAACCCGCGGCCAGCGAGCTGTTCACGGGCGTGATCGAAAGCAGAGCGGATAAGCGCGGGCCCGCCGGTTGTGCGAGGAGGCGTGTGTCGGCTCGCCCGCAAGGGTTGCTGCTGACGTACCGGTTCCTGCTCTGATCGATGACGACCGCTGGACCATCCGGCTCGGTGCGGTTGCAACACGGGCGTGTCCGCTGTTGGAGTGGTCTAGCTGCACCCCCAGAAGGATCCGGACGCGAGCGTCCGCAACTGCGACGATGACCTCGACGAACGGGTGACCGTAGGATGAGCCGGCAAGACGGCCTACCGCCACGCGCCTTGGAGGCTTCTGCGTCGGCCCTTGCTCCCATCAGGGTGCGGCGACTCGGGTAGCTTCCTTGATCCAAGTGGTCGCTGCCGGCCGGGCAGGCGTCACGAGGCCGGCTGCCACGACTGGCCCGACGGGGAACCGCCAGCGGGGCGGCGGCAAAGTCAGGAAGTGACTTCGGGCATCCCAAGGCGGGCTCGGCGCAGCTGCGGCAGGCCCCACACCGCCACACCGATGACCAGCGCGGTCATTGCGACTGCCCCCGGCGCTTTGACCAGGCGGGCCATTGTGCCGTCCGGCAGAGTTAGGACAGACGCGATCGCGCAGGGCGCCACAAACCAGGTGGTCCGTGCCGCCGACACCGCGAGCAGCGCCAGCGGCCAGGTCGCGTACCAGGGGTGAAACACCGGCGCCAGGGCGACCGTGCCGGCCAGTGCGAGCCCGCCGCACAGGAGCGCCACCCGGGGCCGGGCCGTGTTCACGCGGGCCGCCCGCTGCCGGACGTCGTTGAGGCCGCGCAGCATCGACCAGGCTCGCCACCACAGCATCGCCAGGAACACGACCAGTAGGAACATCGCCACCGCCCGGGTCAACGGCACTGCGGCCCGATCTCGGCCGGCCCATTCCCACGCGTAGTCGATGACCATGCCCACGGCGGTCGGGGGCGAGGTCCACTGCTTGGAGTCGCCGCTGCGGCTCAGCCCGCGGATCCAGCCGAGGCCGAGACCGGAGAGCAGCGACGTGCCGGCCAACGCGGCGAGCACACCGGCGGCCAGCCAGCCGCCGTCCCGCAGCAGCGACCGTACGGTGTACCGGCCGAGCACCGCCGCCAGGGCCGCGAACGGCAGCACCACCAGCGCGGTCGCCTTCACCCCCACCGCCAGCCCCAGCAGCACCCCGGCGACCAGCAGCGCGCGCGGCCTGCCGGGAAAGCGGACGAGCACCAGCAGGCCGAGCAGCAGCAGCCCCAGCATCACCGCGTCGTTGTGGGCGCCGGCCACCAGGTGCACGCCGACCAACGGGCCGGCCAGCGCCAGCCAGACCGCCCGGCGGGTCGGCACGCCCGCGGCCCGGGCCAGCCCGAGCAGGCACAGCGCGGCGAGCAGCACCCCGGCCACGGCGATCAGCCGCAGCACCACCACGGTGCCGACCAGCCCGCCGCCGAGCGTCACCGCCAGCGCCGCGAGCAGGACGAAGACCGGCCCGTACGGCGCGGGCGTGTCCCGCCAGATCGGCGCGACCGCGTCCACCCACGGGCAGCCGGCCGCCGCCACCCCGGTCGCGTACGGGTCGACGCCGTGCGCGTACGCCCAGCCCTGGCAGGCATACGAGTAGACGTCCCGGCTGCCCAGCGGCGGCGCGACCAGCAGCGGCACCGTCCACAGGCCCGCCGTGCGGTACGCCCAGCCGGTCGACGGCGCACCGGCGCGCAGCGCCCACCAGGCGCCGGCCAGCAGGCCGGTGCCGAGCAGCCAGAGCAGGACGGTCAGCGGACCGTCCGCGGAGCGCCACACCTGCTCGGTGGTCGCCCCGGGCAGCGCGCCGCCGACGTACCCGGCGACGGCCAGCAGCACGGCGCCGGCCAGACCGGCGTACCGCGCGACGCGCGCCCGACCGAGCCTAGCCGCCGTCTGGGCCCCACCAGGCGAGCCGGTCTTCGGGGTCTCACCGGACGACCCGGCCTTCAGGGGCGCACCCCGCGAGGTGGCAGCATCGACCGCGCTGAGCGTACCCGACGAGGTCCGGGTTTCCTTCACCGGCGTGCCCCTCCCGTTTCGTCGTCGGCCGGCCGACGGGCCGCTCGAGACGGCCGTACCAAACGGACCGTCACCAGGATCACCACCGGCGTCGATCGTCAGCAACGGAGCCGGTAGCAGTAGCGGGTCGGTGGCGGCTCACGGGCAGGTCGTCAACGGGATCTTGTCCAGGGCGCAAACAGGACGCCGTGGTGTCACCTGCCGGAACCAGCCGATGGCGACTAGAGCGGTAAACCTCACAACAGCCGGAACGGTTTCGGGGACGCGCTGCGGAATACTGGGCCGGCTCCCATGTGGCGCTGGCCCTGCCTGCCGGATGAGTGAGCATGTGATCCACCTGTGCCTCCTCATGGGGTTCAATCGAAGGAAGGAAAGGTGCCTCGGGGGGGCGATGGCGAACGCGTCGCGGAACCTCAGGGGGTGTGGATGAGCTTTTTCGTCGACCAGCCGTTGGCCGATGATGGCGCGCAGGGACCCTGTGTCTTGCCAGGCCGTGATCGCTGACAGCAATCACTTGGATACCTTAGTGGTCGGCGGCGGGTCGGCGGCGAACGACACGACGGCGTCGAAGCCGAGGGGGCCGGTCATCGCCAACGCCGTCTTGGTGAACAGGTCGGGCACGGTGAGGTGTCCGAGTAGGGGTGTAACCGGTCTGGCCTGAAACGCCGAGCCCTGGAGGGCTTGGCGGGAGGACAGGCTATGACTGCAGATCATCGAGTCTGTGCTGAAAACGATGGATACCAGTGGTAGGCGCAGCAGCTCGTGGCGCAGGCCGTCGCTGAGGCTGTGGACCTGGTGGGTCCGGATGTGTCGCTGTCCTCCAGGCTGCGGGCGTTGACGAGTTTGCGCACCGTGGCCAGGCCCGGGTTCGACGTAATTCGGCGGGCCTGGAGGTCCTGCGAGGCGGAATGCGCTGGTCGGCGGGTCGCGAGAGGCAG
>NZ_JBSWCE010000074.1:0-11710 GCF_056780015.1 Micromonospora sp. R311 | reverse complement strand
CCACCCACCCCCCCCCACCCGCCCCCCCCGGCCCACCCGGCCCACCCGGCCCCCCCGTTGATCATGAGGTTAGCGGGGCGAGATGTCCGGTTCGGTGCCGTCAACCTCATGATCAACGGAGGTGACGGGGGCGGGAGGGGGCGGGAGGGGGCGGGGGCGGCCGGCCCCTCCCGTGCGGGGGTCAGTCGCGTTCGACCTGGTGGCCGATGACGGTGGGGCCGAGCATGACGGCGAAGCCGGAGCCGTCGCGGCGCGGGTCGGCCGCCGGCAGCTCCACCGGCTCGCCGTTGGCGGTCGCGCCCACCGGACGCGGCCCGACCCAGGCGACCACCACGTCGGTCTCGCCCTTGAGGAACCGCTGGGCGCGCACCCCGCCGGTCGCCCGCCCCTTCGCCGGGTACGCCTTGAACGGGGTCACCTTCACCGTCGCCCCGGTGGAGGTGACCACCATCGGCTCACCGTGCGCCGGGTCGTCGGTGCGGACCGCGCCGAAGAACACCACCCGCGCGCCGGACGGCAGGTTGATGCCCGCCATCCCGCCGCCCTTGAGGCCCTGCGGGCGCACCGACCCGGCGGCGAAGCGCAGCAGCGACGCCTCCGAGGTGATGAAGGTGAGCGCCTCTGCCCCGTCGGTGAGCCAGGTGGCACCGACCACCTCGTCGCCCTCGCGCAGCCCGATCACCTCGAACTCGTCCGAGCGGACCGGCCAGTCCGGCGCGCAGACCTTCACCACGCCCTGCCGGGTGCCGAGCGCCAGCCCCGGCGACCCCTCGGTGGTCGGGCCGAGCGGGGCCAGGCCGACCACCGTCTCACCGGCCTCCAGCGGCACCAGCTCGGCGGCCGACATCCCGCCGCGCAGCGACACCGTGCCGGCCTGCTCGGGCAGCACCGGCAGCGGCAGCACGTCGATCTTGAACGCCCGGCCGGCGCTGGTCACCAACAGCACCCGGCCCCGGGCGGTGGAGTGCACGACGGCGCGTACCGCGTCGTGCTTGACCCGGCCGTGCCGCCGCCGCCCCTCGGCGGCCTCCTCCGACTCGGCCGCGGTCCGGGCGACCAGCCCGGTCGCGGAGAGGATCACCTGGCACGGGTCGTCGGCCACCTCCAGCGGACCGGCCGGCGCGGACGCGGCCAGCACCTCCTTGAGGTCGCCGTCGACCAGGGTGGTGCGCCGTGCCGCGCCGAACTGCTTCACCACCGCGGCCAGCTCGTCGGAGACGACCTTCTTGAGCACCCTGTCGTCGTCGAGGATCTTCGACAGTTCGGTGATCTCGCCGCGGAGCTTCTCCTGCTCGGCCTCCAGCTCGATCCGGTCGTACTTGGTGAGCCGGCGCAGCGGAGTGTCCAGGATGTAGGTGGCCTGGATCTCGGAGAGGTCGAACTTCCGCATCAGGCCGTCCTTGGCCGCCTGCGCGTCCTCGCTGCCCCGGATCAGCTTGACCACCTTGTCGATGTCGAGCAGGGCGATCAGCAGGCCGTCGACCAGGTGCAGCCGCTCCTCGCGCTTGCGGCGGCGGTAGGCGCTGCGCCGGGTCACCACGTCGTAGCGGTGCGCCAGGAAGACCTCCAGCAGCGCCTTCAGCCCGAGGGTCTGCGGCTGCCCGTCGACCAGCACCAGGTTGTTGACGCCGAAGGACTGCTCCAGCGGGGTGAGCCGGTAGAGGTCGGCGAGCAGGGCCTGCGGGTTGACGCCGACCTTGCACTCGATGACCAGCCGGGTCCCGCTCTCCCGGTCGGTGAGGTCCTTGACGTCGGCGATGCCGGTGAGTCGCTTGGTCTTGGTGACCTCGTTGGTGATCGCCGCGATGACCTTCTCGGCGCCCACGCCGTACGGCAGCTCGACCACCGTGATCGCCTGCCGACCGCGGCTGCCCTCCAGCGGGCCGATCTCCACCTTGCCGCGCATCCGCACCACGCCGCGCCCGGTCTCGTACGCCCGGCGGACCTCGTCGAGGCCGAGCAGCAGGCCGCCGGTGGGCAGGTCGGGGCCCGGGACGAACTCCATCAGCCGGTCCAGCGTGGCGTCCGGGTGGTTGATCAGCCAGCGGGCGGCCTGGACCACCTCGCCGAGGTTGTGCGGGATCATGTTGGTCGCCATCCCGACCGCGATCCCGGACGCGCCGTTGACCAGCAGGTTGGGGAAGGCGGCCGGCAGCACGGTGGGCTGGGTCAGCGAGCCGTCGTAGTTCGGCTCGACGTCGACGGTGTCCTCGCCCAGCTCGCCGACCAGCAGCATCGCCTCCCTGGACATCCGGGCCTCGGTGTAGCGCGCCGCAGCCGGTCCGTCGTCCTGGGAACCAAAGTTGCCGTGACCGTCGATGAGCGGAATGTTCAACGAGAAGTCCTGGGCCAGCCGGACCATCGCGTCGTAGATGGCGGTGTCGCCGTGCGGGTGGTACTTGCCCATGCAGTTGTGGACCACGAAGCCCTCAGCCGCGAAGGCGTGCTCGTCGGAGCCGACCTGGATGTCGTAGGTGGTAGCGGAAGCCACGGGTTCGACGGCGACGACCCGGAGGAACGAACGCCCGGACAGCGCCTCGAGTCGGCCCGCAAGGGGCGAACCGATGCGCCGAAGTTTGCGGACCCAACCGTCCCGCTCCGCGCGCCAGAGGGGAAACGACCGCTCCGACAGAGGTACGCCGTTGCGGTCCTTGCCGTACCGCACCTTGCTCCCGGCACCCGACAAAGCTGCCCGGAAGGCGTTCCCGTCCTCGTCGCGGAACCATCCGCCGCCCTGATGGGCGTTGGTGAACGCCTGCATGACCGGCCGGCACGGCAGGCGATCGTTGCCCTGCTTGCCACCGTATCGGTAGCCCAGCTCGATCACCCGCCGAAGGCCGTCGCTCTTGTAGCCGATTCGTACCCACGGCAGCAGCATCTCGGCGACGACAGCCGCATCCCGTCCGGTGAGAGACAGGCCGAGGAGCGGGCGGTGGCCGGCTCGCCTGCTGTTCCAGTGGTGACCGTGCACCCCCAGGTCGGCGAGCATGGAGTAGATCTGGCGCACCAGCACCTCGCTGGTGCTCACGAACACGAGTTCCCGGAACCGCTTGCGGATGTAACCATCGCCGTCGAAGAACCCGGCGAGGAACGGCGCCCAAGCGGAGCGGTTTGCGATGACGTCGTCGGGCACGCGCTTGTCGTGACTGAGTGGCGTGCCGGCCTCGAGCAGGCCCTGGTGCCTGGCGAACGTGAGGATGTGCTGGTCGCGATGACGCGGATCGCTTGCCTCGCGCTTGCCGCGGGAGGCGTTCAACCCGTTCGCGATGGCCCACCCGTGGGCGACGTCGAGCGGCTCGACGTCGCACATGTGCAGCCGAACGCGGCCGTCCGCGTCCCGAGACCGGTCGACGGCGAAGCCTTCAGCCACCACGAGCCCACGGACATAGTCGTACGGATCACCGTCGGTTGCGGGTGCCGCCCCGCGGCGCGCGCCGTAGGCGACAGTGAGATGTCCGGTCAGGTTCCGGGCTTCCACCCACCGGACATTCAGGTCCTCATCGACCACACGGAACCGCTGTCCGGGAGTCACGAGCATGGTGTGGCCGTTGCTCCAGGTGACTCTGACCAGGTCCGAATCCGGGTTCCGGTAGACCGCGGTCACCGGGACGGCAGCCCCGTCGCCGTCCAGCACGAAGTCGCCGACGTCGACATCCTCGATGGGCCGCAGGCCCCCGGGCGTCGAGACCAGGGTCCCGGCGACGAAGCAGTCGCCGACGATCCGGGCCGACTTCACGTGGCTTCGGTCGGGGCGGTGCCCCTGCTCGTACATCGACCAGAGGATGCGCCGGTGCACCGGCTTGAGGCCGTCGCGGGCGTCCGGCAGGGCGCGCGAGTGGATCACCGAGAAGGCGTACTCCAGGTAGGAGTCGGAAACCTCGGCGACCAGCGAGTTGTCGATGACCCGAGCGCCGGCCTGGTCGAAGGCGGACAGGTCCACCTTGGCGCGGTCTTCTTTGCGGCGTGCCATGAGTCAGCTTTCCCCTCGAACAAACCCGGTGCTCATGCGTCGATCGCCTCCCGGTCGACCAGGTCGGCCGAGTCGATCAGCCAGTTGCGGCGTGGCTCGACCTTCTCCCCCATCAGCAGTTCGAGGATCCGCTCGGCGGCGTCGACGTCGTCGAGGGTGATCCGGCGGACCGCCCGGGTGGCCGGGTTCATCGTGGTCTCCCACAACTCGTCGGCGTCCATCTCGCCCAGACCCTTGAACCGCGGGATCGGGGTGACGATCTGCTTGCCGGCCTTCTCCAGCTTGCGGACCGTCGCCGCCATCTCGGCCTGGGTGTAGGTGTAGACGGTCTGCGGATTGCGCCCCTTGGTGGTGATCTTGTGCAGGGGCGGCATCGCGGCGTAGAGCCGGCCGGCCTCGATCAGCGGCCGCATGTAGCGGGCGAAGAGCGTGATCAGCAGCGTCCGGATGTGCGCGCCGTCCACGTCGGCGTCCGCCATGATCAGCACCCGGCCGTACCGCAGCGCCGACAGGTCGAAGGTGCGGCCGGAGCCGGCACCGAGCACCTGCACGATGGCCGCGCACTCGGCATTGTCCAGCACCTGCTGGAGGTTGGCCTTCTGCACGTTGAGGATCTTGCCGCGGATGGGCAGCAGCGCCTGGTATTCGGCGGAGCGGGCGAGCCGGCCCGTGCCCAGCGCGCTGTCACCCTCCACGATGAACAACTCGCTGCGCTCGATGCCCGCCGCGCGGCAGTCGACCAGCTTGGCCGGCATCGACGCGCCCTCCAGCGCGGTCTTGCGCCGGGCCGCGTCCTTCTGCTGTTTCTGGGTCAGCCGCACCCGGGCCGCGTCGACGATCTTCTGGAGCACGGTGCGCGCCTCGGCCTTGGTGCGCCGGTCCTCCAGCCACGCCTTGACGTGCTGCTCCACCAGGGACTGGATCACCTTGGTGATGCCGGCGGTGGAGAGCTCGTCCTTGGTCTGCGAGGTGAACTGCGGCTCGGGGATCCGCACGTGCACCACGGCCGTCATCCCCTCCAGGACGTCGTCCAGGGTGGGCGGGTCCTCCTTGGCCTTGAGCAGGCCGCGGGCGTTGCGGACGGCGTCGGCGAGGGTACGCGCCAGGGCCCGCTCGAAGCCCTTGCGGTGGGTGCCGCCGTGCGCGTTGCGGATGGTGTTGGTGAAGCACTCGACGGTGCGCTCGTAGCCGGTGCCCCAGCGGAACGCCACTTCGATCTCGGCCCGCCGCTGCACGTTGGCCTGCATCACGCCGTTGGCGTCGGCGGCGTTCTCCCGGTAGCTGCCCTCGCCGGTGACCAGCAGGGTGCCGGAGACCGGCCGGTCGCCCGTCGGGGCGAGGAACTCGACCATGTCGGTCAGCCCGTTGGGGTAGTGGAAGCGCTCCTCGGTCGGCTCCGCGCCGGTGCGGTCGCGCAGCAGGTAGCTCACCCCGGGCACCAGGAAGGCGGTGTTGCGCAGCTTCGTCCGCACGGCCTCGGCGTCCAGCGCCGCGCCGGTCTCGAAGTAGCGCGCGTCGTGCCAGTAGCGGATCGAGGTGCCGGTGCGCTGGCCGCGCTTCATCGCACCGACGACCTGGAGCCCGGGGCCGGCGGTGAACGGGGCGTCCGGCCCGTCGCCGTCGAAGATCCCCGGCACGCCGTGCCGGAACGACATCGCGTGGATCTTGCCGCCGCGGCGGACCGTCACGTCGAACCGGCGGGACAGCGCGTTGACCGCGGAGGCGCCCACGCCGTGCAGGCCGCCGGAGGTCTTGTAGCCGGAGTTGCCGAACTTGCCGCCGGCGTGCAGCCGGGTGAGCACCAGCTCGACACCGGAGAGGCCGGACCGGGCGTGCACGTCGGTCGGGATGCCCCGGCCGTCGTCGTCGACCTGCACCGAGCCGTCGGCGTGCAGCGTCACCTCGACCTTGGTGGCGTGACCGGCGACACCCTCGTCGGTGGAATTGTCGAGGATCTCGTTGACGAGGTGACCCACGCCACGGCTGTCGGTGGAGCCGATGTACATGCCGGGCCGCTTGCGAACGGCGTCCAGCCCCTCGAGGTGCGTGAGGTCGTCGGCCCCGTACAGGGTCTCAGGCTCTGCGGTCAACTGGTCGTACTCCCAGGTCTCGGCGGTGTGGTGCCGCTCACCGGCGGACGCCGCCCCCCGGCGGCACGCCGCAGCGAGCCTAGCCCGCTGCTCCGACAACCCCGTGGCACCCCGCGCGACCGGCGGGGCGGGGCGCGTTCCGGGCCGGGATCACCCGGAGCAGCCACCGGGTGAGCGGCGCGGCGGGCGGCACTCCCTGCGGTGCAACGCCACCCGCCCCGGGCGGATTCCGCCCCCGTCGGCCGCTGGCGGCGACGGCCCTGGGACGCTCCGGCGCGGGACGGTCGGGACAGCTCGCGCGGAACGGTCGGAATGGCATCGCGCCGGTACGCTGACCGACGGTCGCGCCCGGCCGGGCGCCGACGGGAACGGGGACGGCGTGGGCGAGGACGACGCGACCGGACGGCTGTCGGCGGAGTCGCTCGCCGCGGGCGATCCGACCGGCTGGTTCGAGCGGCTCTACACCGAGGCGGCGCGGGGCGAGGCGGTGGTGCCGTGGGACCGCGACGCGCCGCACGGGTTGCTCGTCGAGTGGACCGCGGCGCGTGGGACAGCCGGGGCCGGCCGCCGGGCGGTCGTGGTGGGCTGCGGCTACGGCCGGGACGCCGAGCATGTCGCCCGGCTCGGCTTCGCCACGGTGGCCTTCGACATCTCCCCCACCGCCGTCCGGGCCGCCCGGGACCGGCACCCCGGCTCGCCGGTCGACTACCGCACCGCCGACCTGCTCGACCCGCCCACCGACTGGCGGCGCAGCTTCGACCTGGTCGTGGAGAGCATGAACGTGCAGGCGTTGCCGCCGCAGGTGCGCTCCGCCGGGTTCGGCGCGGTCGGCGAACTGGTGGCGCCGGGCGGCACGCTGCTGGTGATCGCCGCCGGCCGGGGTGACGACCAGGCGGCGCCGGGCGCGCCGCCGTGGCCGCTGACCCGCGCCGAGATCGACGCCTTCGCCGGGGACGGCCTCGCGCCGGTCCGGGTCGAGGACCTCCGCGACCCGGCGGGCGTACGCCGCTGGCGCGCCGAGTTCCACCGCCCCGCCTGACGCCGGGGGGGTCCACCGCAAGCTCCGCCGGCACGGTGCCGCGGCGGGCTGCGCGCTCCTCATTGGAACGATCTCGTTACGACCCATTGACGTCCGTCACACAAGGGTGATCTGATCGCGCTCTCGGAGAATCTTTCATATTTCTCTGGAGAGATTGGGGAGCCATGAGCAGGTTCCGTCGTACCCTCGTCGCGGCCGCGCTGGCCGCCGCGACGGCGGCGCTGTCCACCGCCGTGGGGCTGCCCGCGCCCGCCTCGGCGGCCCTGCCCACCGCGGCGGTGGCGCTCGGCGACAGCTTCGTCAGCGGCGAGGGCGCCGGCGCGTACGCCCCGGTGGTGGACGTCAACGGCGTCGCGCAAAGCTTCCCCGGCTGGACCGCGCCGAACAGCAACGCGTTCTTCTGCCACCGCTCGGCGAACGCCTCGCTGCACCGGGCCGCCCTGCCGGGCATCCAGGACCGGTTCAACCTGGCCTGCTCCGGGGGCCAGCCGCACGACATCGCCACCGCGTCGGCGGCCCGGGCGAACGGCCGGCAGGTGGCCGCGCAGCTCGACCAGCTCCGCGCGGTCGGGCGCACCCACGACATCGACCTGGTGCTGCTCGGGCTCGGTTCCAACAACAGCTCGTTCACCTTCGGCAACGTGGCCGAGAAGTGCGCCAACCGGTTCATCGCCGACGCCTGGACGGGCTGGTGGGAGTTCTGGGCGTACCTGGGCGGGCCGGTGGAGCAGGAGCCGTGCAGCGACGCCGACCTGGCCACCGCCGCGCAGTTCAGCGCCGCGACCGCGGAGACCACCGCGGCCGTACGGCAGCTGCTCAGCACCCTGCGCGAGATCGACGCGGACGGGCAGCACCGGATCGTCTTCCAGGACTACACCAACCCGCTGCCGTTCGACCTGGAGCCGACGTTCCACTCCGAGGACAGCCGGGACGACACCCGGGACAAGTTCCGCGCCCTCGGCGCCGAGCGGTACGCGGCCGGCTGCCCGATCCACCGGGCCAGCCTGCTGCCCGGCCACCGCTTCTCGCAGGGCCTCGGCACGCTGGTGCGGTCCACCCGGGACACCCTGGCCACCGAGTTCCCCGGCGCCGACCTGGTCTACCTCAACGTGCAGCGGGCCTTCGACGGCGCCCGGCTCTGCGAGTCGGCGGGCAGCCCGACCGGCGCGCTGGCCACCCCGATCCGGCTCCAGGACTCCCCGCCGAACGGGGTCTTCGTGACCAGCCTGGAGGGCAAGGACAAGATCGCCATCCAGCGGATCGCCAACACCTGCGTGTCGTACTTCCAGACCTGCCAGGAGTCGTGGCACCCGAACGCGGCCGGGCACCAGGTGCTCGGGCAGTGCCTGAGCGGCGCCGCCGCCACCAGCGCCCGCGCGGTGACCTGCGTCCGGTCCGGCACCGGAACGATCACCGTCTCCTGACCGTCCGTCCCCGCCGCGGCCGGCGGGCCGCCGCGACGAGGCCCCGCCGGTCGGCGGGGCCTCGTCCGCGCCCGGCGGGCACCGCCGACCTGGAACCCGGCCACCCACTCGTCGCGGCGCACCAGGGTGACCTGGGTGGCGCCGGGCAGCGCCGTGACGACGGGACACGGGGCCGGCGCCGCGACGACGGGCGCCCCGCACCGGGCCTGCGCCGGCTCGACGGGCGCCCCACCCACGGTGCACGCCATGGCGACGGGCAGCCCGGTCTGAACCGGGCGGTGCCGGGCGGACCGCCCGCCCCGGCACCGAATCTCCACAGGCGACCGACCAGCGCGTCAGGAGAAGTCGATGATCTAGAGGTTAGGCGGAGAAGCCGAGGGTAGGGACCTTGGTCATGCGGGTCCTTGGCATCAACGCGATCTTCCACGATCCGGCGGCCGCCCTGGTGGTCGACGGAACGGTGGTGGCTGCCGCCGAAGAGGAGCGGTTCAGCCGCCGCAAGCACGGCAAGCGTCCGGTCGCCTTCTCGGCCTGGGAGCTGCCAGAGCTCTCCGCCGCCTGGTGCCTGGCCAGCGCGGGCCTGGACGTCAACGACCTCGACGCCGTCGCCTACTCCTTCGACCCCGGGCTGTGCCGGCCCGCCGAGACGCTGGGGCTGGCCGACCCGTGGGACTGGCTGCGGGTCGAGTACGCCCAGCGGGCACCGCAGTTCCTGGCCGCCGCGCTGCCCGGCCTCGACCCCGGCAAGGTCCGGTTCGTCCCGCACCACGTGGCGCACGCCGCCTCCGCCGGGCTGGCCGCCCCACCGGCCGGCGACGACACCGCGGTGCTCGTCCTGGACGGGCGCGGCGAGGTGGCCAGCCACCTGGCCGGCGTCTACTCCGACGGCCTGCTGCGCTCGCTGTACGCCCAGCAGCTGCCGCACTCCCTCGGCCTGCTCTACGAGGACCTCACCCGGCATCTGGGCTTCCTGCACTCCAGCGACGAGTACAAGGTGATGGCGCTGGCCTCGTACGGCGAGCCGAAACACCTCGGCCTGCTGCGCGAGCTGGTGCGGGTCACCCCGGAGGGCGGCTTCCGGATCGAGCAGATCGACTGGGGCAGCCTGGCCAAGGCGCGCCCCGCCGACGGGGAGATGACCGGCGACCACGCCGACCTCGCCGCCAGCGTGCAGTCCCGGATGGAGGAGGTGATCCTCGACCTGGCCCGCTGGCTGCACGACGCCTCCGGCGGCGCGTCCACCCTGGCCCTGGCCGGCGGGGTGGCACTGAACTGCGTGGCGAACGCCCGGATCGCCGCCGAGGGTCCGTACCGGCAGGTCTGGGTGCAGCCGGCGGCCGGTGACGCGGGCACGGCGCTGGGCGCGGCCCTGCACGTCGCCCGCGACCTCGGTGACCGGGCCACCCCGATGGCCGGCGCCGACCTCGGCCGGGGCTGGTCGGACGACGAGTTGGAGGCGGAGCTGCGGCGTGCCGCGCTGCCGTACACCCGGCCGGAGTCGATCGCCGCCGAGGCGGCCCGGGTGCTGGCCGGCAACGGCATCGTCGCCTGGTTCCAGGGACGCAGCGAGTACGGCCCGCGCGCCCTCGGGCACCGGTCCCTGCTGGCCCACCCCGGGGATCCGGCCACCACCGCCCGGCTCAACGACGTCAAGGGGCGCGAGCAGTTCCGCCCGGTCGCCCCGATGGTGCGCGCCGAGCGGGCCGCCGAGATCTTCGAGGGCGTCCTTCCCAGCCCGTACATGCTCTTCGTGCACCGGGTGAAGCCGGAGTGGCGCGACCGCATCCCGGCGGTCACCCACGTGGACGGCACCGCCCGGGTGCAGACCGTGCACGCCGACACCGAGCCGCTGGTCGCCGACCTGCTCGCCGGGTTCGAGCGGCTGACCGGCCTGCCGGTGGTGGTGAACACCTCGCTGAACACCGCCGGCCGGCCGATGGTGGACACGCCGCGCGAGGCGATGGAGCTGTTCGGCTCCGCGCCGGTGGAGCTGCTGGCGCTCGGCCCCTTCGCGGTGCGCCGCGACGCCCTGGGCGGTGACCGGTGATCAGCATCGTGGTGCCCACGCTCGGCCGGCCCAGCCTGGCCGTGCTGCTCGACGCGCTCGCCGGCCAGGTCGGCGAGCTGCCCGACCCGGAGATCCTGCTGGTCGACGACCGCCGCGAGAACACCGGCCAGCTGGCGGTGCCGGAGGCGCTGGCCGCGTACACCAAGGTGCTGACCGGGCCCGGCGCGGGGCCGGCGGCGGCCCGCAACATCGGCTGGCGCGTCGCCCGCTCCCCCTGGATCGTCTTCCTCGACGACGACGTGGTGCCCGCCGCCGACTGGTGCCGGCGGCTGGTCGACGACCTGGCCGTCGGTGACCTGGTCGGCGGGGTGCAGGGCGTGGTCCGGGTGCCGCTGCCGGCGCACCGCCGGCCGACTGACTGGGAACGGGTCACCGCCGGCCTCGCCGAGGGGGCCTGGATCACCGCCGACATGGCCTACCGCCGGGACGCGCTGGCCGCCGTCGACGGCTTCGACGAGCGGTTCCCGCGCGCCTACCGGGAGGACGCCGAGCTGGCCCACCGGGTACGCCGCGCCGGCTGGGAGCTGGTCCGCGGCGAACGATCGGTGACCCATCCGGTACGCCCCGAGAACCGTTGGGTGAGCCTGCGGACCCAGCGGGGCAACGCCGACGACGCGCTGCTGCGCCGGCGTTACGGTCCGTACTGGCGTACCGACCTGCGGCTGCCGCCCGGGCGGCGGCCCCGGCACGCCGCGGTCGCCGCGGCCGGCGCGGTCGCCCTGGTCGCGGCCGGATTCCGCGCCCGGGCCGGCGGGCCGCCCCGGACGGCGCTCGGCGCGCTCGCCGCGGCCGGCGCTCTCGGCTGGCTGGCCGGCACCGCCGAGTTCGCCCGGGCCCGGATCGTGCCCGGCCCGCGTTCCCCGGACGAGATCGCCACCATGCTGGTGACCAGCGCGCTGATCCCGCCACTGGCGGTGACCCACTGGCTACGCGGCTGGTGGGACAGCCGCGCCGAGCGGGCCGGAACGGGACGTTGATGTTTACTTCTCCCGCCCGAGGCAACTGGTCCGACATGGACGTCCCGATCAGTGCAGCTCACCGGCTGTTCGATGCGGTGTTGCTGGATCGGGACGGCACGTTGGTGGAGGACGTGCCGTTCAACGGTGATCCGGAGAAGGT
>NZ_JBSWCE010000073.1:0-11972 GCF_056780015.1 Micromonospora sp. R311 | reverse complement strand
TACACGCGATGACCCACCCGGTCACCGCACCCCTGAAAACCAGCTAACCAACTCTCCATCAAACCCGGGGCTTGACAGGGAATACCACGCCGCCGATTAGAACGTAGTGCAGGTGGCCCACAACGAAGTACGAGTCGTGTGCTTGCAGGTCGAACGGCACGGATGCCACCATGACGCCGGTGATACCGCCGATGACGAAGATGATCAGGAAGCCGACGAAGAAGAGGAACGGCGTCTTCCACACCGGCCGACCCGCCCAGATCGTGGCGAGCCAGGAGAAGACCTGCACTCCGGCGGGAATTGAGATGGCCATGCTGGCGGCGGCGAAGAAGCTCAGAACGAGCGGCGGTAGTCCGACCGTGAACATGTGGTGTGCCCACAGGGCGAACGACAGGAACCCGACGGCCACCAGCGATGCGACGAACCAGGTGTAGCCGACCGGCCGGTGCTTGACGAACACCGGAACAATCATCGCCATGACGCCCACTGCGGGGACGAACTGGATGTAGACCTCCGGGTGTCCGAAGATCCAGAACAGGTGCTGCCAGAGCAGTGAACTGCCCCCGTGCTCCGGGTCAAAGAACTGGGTTCCGAAACCACGGTCGAGTTCCAGCAGCAGGCTGCCCACGATGAGCGTCGTGAACGCGAACAGGATCATGAACGCCATCACCAGCAACGCCCAGGCGAACAGTGGCATTCGACTCAGCGTCATGCCAGGTGCGCGCATCTTCAACACGCCGATGATGATCTCTATGGCGGCCGCGATCGCGCCTACCTCCGCCACACCGAGCCCAAGGACCCAGAAGTCGATAGCGAGGCCCGGTGAGAACTCGGGCCCGGACAGCGGGGTGTAGGCGAACCAGCCCGCGTCGGGGACCAGTTGGAACAATGTACTGCTGTAATAGAGGAGACCGCCGAGGAGGAACGTCCAGTAGGCGAAGGCACCGAGACGCGGGAACGGCATCTCCCGCGTACCGAGCAGAGGGGGCAGGAGAAGGATCGCGAAGCCCTCGAAGATCGGCAGGATGACAAGGAACATCGTCACCGAGCCGTGGTTAGTGAACAGCTGATTGTAGAGCTCCGGCCCGATGAGCTTGTTCTCCGGCACCGCAAGCTGCAAGCGCATCGCCAGTGAATCGAAGCTCCCGCCGAGCAGCGCGAAGAAGAATCCGGTCAGGAGAAGGCGTGTTCCGATTTTGTCGTTCTGGACTCCGGTGAGCTGTCCGCGTAGGCCCCGCGGGTCAGCCCAGAGGCGGTCAAGCTCGTTGACGGTCGTTGGCTCGGCTCCGGACGGCGTCGGCCGCTGAGGGTGTGGCTCCCCCTGCTCGCTACTCATCGCTGCGCTGCCATCCAGTCAGCGAATCGGTCCGCCGGCTCGGCTATGACGCGCATTTTCATATCCGCATGGTGCAGACCGCAGAACTCCGCACAGCGGGAGTAGTACTCCCCCGGCTCGTCCGCCTGCAGCACCAGCGCGTTCGTGCCGTCGGGCAGCATGTCCATCTTCCCACCAAGTTCCGGCACCCAGAAGCTGTGGATGACGTCTGCAGAGGTGAGCCTCAGGACGACGCGCCGTCCGACCGGGATATGCAGTTCGTTCGTCGTCGTGACGTCCGCGTCGGGATAGTGAACCTCATACCACCACTGGTGTCCGACGATCTCCACGATGAGTGCGTCCCGGGAAGCGGTAGTCGGCATGACGCGCATCGCCCACACGGTCGCAGCGAACACGATGACAAGCACGACTGTCGGCATCAGCACTCCGCCGCCGACGAGCCAGCGGGCGACGCGCTTGCGTGGGTCCGGCGTGGCTTCCCCTGGGGAGCGGGACAAACCCCGGGCGAGTAGCACGGCGAACACGACAAACACAGCGGTACCGAGCCCGAGTAGTAGCCACCACAGATTCGCGATCGTTTCGGCGACCGGTCCCCGGGGCTCGAGAAGTCCCACCGCCAATATCATCATCGATCCCCTGGCGTTCAGGTTGGCAGTCATCGGCTTCGGTCCTCGCGGGCGACCCGGTTGCCCAGCCAGCAGGCCGCAGTCATGCAAGGATCTGGCATTGGGCGGCAGGAGTTGCCGTGGCTAGCCTGCCACGTCCCACGTCAGCGGGTAGTGCGCTTGCCCGTTTTTGTCATGGTTCAGCCGAGGCTGTGGAACCGACCCATGTCAGCGCAGGGCAACGCCCTCGCGGCACCCCCGAACATTCACGAGTCAGCACCCGGCTGCGCCCACCCGACCCGGTGAACCGACGGCGCGCCCCGGCCGGTCCCGGCCATTGCGCAGGTCAGGGGCGTTCCCAGAAGTCGGGGCCGATCGGTTCCTGGTAGTCGGAGGAGGCGACGAAGAAGCCCTCGTCGTCGACCTCGATGGGGAGTTGGGGCAGGCGACGGTTGGCCGGCCCGAAGATGGGTTCGGCGTTGTTGATGATGAGGAACTGGGACTGGTGACAGGGGCAGAGCAGCCGGTTGGTCTGCTGCTCGAAGAGGCTGGCGGGACAGCCGGCGTGGGTGCAGATCTTGGAGTAGGCGATGTAGTTGCCCCACATCCAGTCGATCTTGCCGGCGTCCCTGTTGTTGCGCCGCGCGATGAGGGCATCCCCGGCTCTCAGGTGGATGAGCAGGGTGACCGAGTCGGCGTGCTGGTTACTGACCCCGTGCGGGATGCCGGGGAAGACGGTCACCTGCCCCCCGGGCAGCAGGTCGGCGGGCCGGACCGGACGTCCGTCCTCGCGTACCAGCCGGATGCGGGTGATGGCGCCCTGCTCGTCGGCGGGCGCGAAGCCGGTCTGGAAGAGTTCCCGGTCGGTGTGCGGGTCGCGGATCAGGCCGCCGATCAGTGGTGCGGCGACGATCGCGCCGACCGGGACGAGGCCGGCGAGCAGGGAAACCCCGAGCAGCGGGCGGCGTTTGACGCCGAGTTCGTCGGCCATGTAGAGCATGGTCTGCCCGGTGATGCGTTGCTCGTCGGGGGAGACGGCGCCCTCGTGGCGGTCCTGGATGGATATCTCCTTGGGCAGTAGCTTCTTGCCCCAGACCAGGATGCCGAGTCCGATGCCCAGCAACGCGACGCCCATGGTCACCCCGAGCAGTGGCGTGTAGTACTCCTCGATCTCGGCGAGCAGCCGGTAGCGCCACGGCCACCAGATGTAGACCGCCAGGAAGGCGGTTGCGCTCACGCCGGCGATCAGGAACAGCGCATTGACCGTACGCACCAGCCGCCGTTCAGCCCGCGAGCCGGCGACGACCTGCGGCTCGTAGTGAACGATCTCGATGTCGTCGCGGCGTGCGCCTTCCCGGACGATGTCGAAGCGCGACAGCGAACGGTCGTTGACGTCGACCGGCTCGCGGCTCTGCTGGGCGCCGTGCTCGCTCACGACTTGCCCGCGATCCACAGGCTGGCGAAGACCAGCGCGACGACGCCGACCAGGAAGACCGTCAGACCCTCGGTGGACGGGCCGTAGCGGCCCAGGTTGAACCCGCCCGGGTCGTGGTCGGACTGGATGACCTGCTGGATGTAGGCGATGATGTCGGCCTTCTGCTCCGGGGTCAGCGTGGTGTCACCGAACACCGGCATGTTCTGCGGGCCGCTGAGCATCGCGGCGTAGATGATCCGGTCGCTGGCCGGGTAGAGGCTCGGCGCGTACTTGCCGGATGAAAGGGCGCCGCCACCACCACCGAACGCGTGGCACTGCGAGCAGTTGATCCGGAACAGCTCCCCACCACGGGCCAGCTCGGCCTCCGCCACCAGGGCGTCGACGTCGTCCGGCACCACCGGGCCGACCCCCAGCGAGTCGATGTACGCCGCCAGCTGCCGCACCTGCTCGTCGGTATACAACTGCGGCTTGCGCTGCGCCTGCGCCTCCTGGCGGGCCAGCGGCATCCGGCCGGTGCCGACCTGGAACTCCACCGACGCCCCACCGACGTTGATCAGGCTCGGCCCCCGCCCCTCCACACCGCCGGCACTACGACCGTGGCAGGTGATGCACCCGACCTCGAACAACGCCTCGCCCTCCCGGGCGGCGGCGCTCATCCCCGGCTCCTCCTGCGCCCGCGCCTGCGGCGCGAACACCGTGTACACGCCACCGGCGAGGACCAGCGCCGCCACCATCCGCACGGCCGCACCGGCCCGCCGACGGGCGCGGCCCAACCTGGGGCGTTGGCCGCCGGAGGGCTGGGCGACGCTGCGAGGTGAGTACTCTGCCATGATGTCCTCTGTCTGGCTGGCGGTCGCATCTACAGCGGAGACGTACCTGTTTGCCACGATATAGGGTTTTCGAGAGGGCTGCAGGGTCATCGCGGCAGCGCGGCGAGCGCCTATGCTCCTGGCAGCTGCGCCGGATACCCCTTACGGTGCGACCGAAGCGCCGGGCGGGAGCGGCCGTCGCTTACCGGCCCGGTGTCCGGGTACCTCCCGGAAATGGTGCTGAAGGACCCGGCCGACCTGCTCCGCCTGCTCGTCATCGCCGTGCTCGTCTATCCGGCGCTGGTGGCGATCCTGCGAGTGTCCGGCAAGCGGACCCTGTCCAAGCTGAACGCGTTCGATTTCGTGGTCACGGTGGCGCTGGGTTCGACCTTGGCGACGATTCTGCTGTCGCGGGACGTCTCGCTGGTCGAAGGGATCCTCGCCCTGGTGGTGCTGGTCGGGCTGCAGTACCTGGCCGCCCTGCTCGCCGTACGCTGGCCGCCGTCGCAGCGTCTGCTCAAGGCACGACCGACCATGCTGGTGCGTGACGGGCGGCTACGGAGGGCCACCCTGCGCCGGACCCGGGTCGCGGAGAGCGAGATCTGGCAGGCCGCCCGCAGCCAAGGCGCCGGCGACCTCGACCAACTCGCGGCGGTGGTGCTCGAGACCGACGGAAGCATCAGCGTCATCACCCGCGCCAGGCTCGGCGACGGCAGCAGCCTCGCTGACGTGCTCGACGAAGAACGGTAGCGGAGCACCGGCTCCGGCTGCGCGTCCGTCCGCCACCAATACGGCGGAGGCGGTGGCGCCGGACGAGGCGGCTGCTGGTCCGGGTGGCAGCCGCGGGGCACATGCGGCATGCTCCGGGGAACGGCCGCGGTTACGCCGAGCCGATCGAAGTCAGCGTCGACGCCGACCGGCGGGCCAACGGCGCACCAACCGGGTCGGTCGCCGAGGGGACGCAAACCATGCCCAGGAGTACGGAAGAGGTGCTGCGCGATCACCTCCGCTGCCGCAAGGACGGCGATCTCGAGGGGGATCTGCGCGCCAACTATCACCCCGAGGTGCGGCTGCTGTCCGCCGAAGGGGTGCACCACGGCCACGACGGGGTGCGCTATCTCGCCAGCATCCTGCGCAGCTACGTCCCGGACGGCGATTACCGCTACCGGCAGGTGCTCACCAGCGGCGACGTGGGGATGCTGGTCTGGTCGGGGCGGTGCGCGGCCGGCGACACCGCCCTGCACGACGGCGTGGACTCGTACCTGGTCCGCGATGGCCTGCTGGTGGCGCAGACCATCCACTTCTCCGTCTCGCCGCTGGAGAAGCATCCCGACTCGTAGCTGCCGGCCGATCGACCGGTCGCCCAGCGGTTACTGGTTTTTTGCCTCAACTGTTCATCACCATCGCCGTGAGCGCCCCTCCGCCGACTCCGGCTGGCCGGAAGCGGTCAACTCGCCGGCGATCACCTCGCGGCTGCGCCGCTGCCGGTAGCGGCGTACCACCTCGGCAGCGTCCACCGGCTCCCTGCACTGCTCGTCGTTGACGACCTCGGTCCGGCCGTCGTGCGTGACAATGACCTCGAGGCGCTCGTCCGGCTGGGGCGCCTGGGCCAACCCCGCGATGCGCCGTTCAACGCCCCGGCGCGACTTTCCGTTGTCTGCGACGCGATCAGGTTGCCGTACATGCCAGGACGGTTGTGGGCACGACACGTTGGTGTGGAGAACATGCTCGGTGAGCGGTGGCTGTCGGAGACGGTGGACCTCCTGGTGCGGGTGGTGGAGGCCGCCGGCGCTCTGATCATCTTCGTCGGGGCTATGGTGGCCCTCGGACGTTTCGTCGTCGTCGGGCTGCGGTACCGGCGCAGCCGGGCATTCGTGCCCGTACGGCTGGCTCTCGGGCGGTTCTTGGCCCTCGGCCTGGAGTTCCAGCTCGCCTCCGACATCCTCCGCACCGCAATCGCCCCCACCCTGCGGGAGATCGCCGAACTGGCCGCGGTGGCGGCGATCCGCACCGCCTTGAACTTCTTCCTCGCCAGGGAAATCGGACAGGAGCGCCGCGAGCTCGCCGAAGCCGGCCACCCCCGAGACGTCGATCCGACGCGGATGTCAGGGGGTCACCTGGCGTGAGCACCCTGCTCGGGTACGCCTCGCTTCTCTGCGTGGCAGCGGGCATCGTGTCGGCGGCGATCGTCCTGCTGGTGTCCCGCAACGGCGTGCTGGCCTTGCGGGCCGCCCTCGACCTGTGGCTGGCGGCCGGTCTGCTGCGGCTCGCCCAGCCGCCGGAGTGGGAGCACCTGCTCGGCGCGGCGGCGATCATCGCGATCCGGCAACTGGTCGCCGCGGCGCTGGCACGTACCACGACGAACGGGACCCGGCGGACGAACGGCCCCGCGCAGCCGGAAGAGCCGACCAGAACGTAGCCTCGCCGGGTTACCGCCCCCGTGGGCGGGCATGCAGCCTGGAGCGGCGACCGAGGCTGCCGGGCCACCTGGGCCGCCCCGTTTCGAGGAGGCGATCCTGATGGCGGACAAACACGAACAGGCCGAGCGGATGCGCGACGAGGTGCCGTCCACCATCGCGCGCTCGGACGACAAGGCGGTACGGACGTACAAGAAGACCCTTGAGTCGGCGGAGGAGAGCTACGGTGACGGCGCCCGCGCCCACCGGACCGCGTTCGCGTCGTTGAAGCACACCCACGAGAAGGTGGGCGACCACTGGGAGCCCAAGGAACACAAGGGTCCCTCCGATCCGCAGGCGGAGCAGGGAACCCCGCGTTCGGTGCGAGAGCGGCGGGACACCGCGCAGGGCGTCGACGCGAACGCCAGCAAGGGCCACCTCGACGACGTCGCCCGCCGGGTGGGGATCAAGGACCCGGAGAACATCAACAAGGGGGACCTGGTCCGGGAGATCGAGAAGGCCAACGCACGGGCCACGGCCAAGGCCCGGCGCAAGTAGTCGGGTTCCTCGATGGTGGTCGGCGGACACCAGGGGCCACGAAGGGCGGTTCGCCGGTTCGGTGTCGGCGGTGAAGCCTGCCAGCCCGCCCGGCGCCACGTCCGGGCGCGCTCCCTTCGGCCACGGCCGGTCCCGCGGGACCGCACCCACCCGGGACCTCGGCGCCGCGCGGACGGGCGGGCGGGACCGTCGGCCCGGAGCGCCGGGGCGCGGAGGGGAAGGGTCACCGGTGCGGGCTCGCCATCCGCCGAGCCGTCGCCCGCGGAAGCGCCAGCCGTTCCGCGGGCACCGTCGCCGCTCGAGCCCCTCGCGGGAAGGGTAAGGAGCGCGGCGGGTGACGGTATCGCGTCAGGTGTGGCGGTTGTCGGGCTCGTCGGCGAATGTGCTCGCCGTCGGTGCTCGGGTGCGGACGGTGATGTCCTGGGTGATGGAAGCGACGCGGAGGCCATGCTCGGCGAGGCGGCGCAGGACTCTTCGGGTGACCTGGTCCTTGACCTGCCGGGCCGCACGGACCGGCACCACGAACCGGGCGGTGAGTTCCACCCAGTTGGGAGTGGCACGGATGAACACCCGCGGGTCGACCTCCGCTTCGGCGACCGGATAGCGGTGTCGCATCTGGGCGATGGCCTGCCGCGCCTCGGCGGTGGATGAGATCGACTCGGCTTCCTCGTGCAGGATGCGCTCGGCCAACTGCCAGTCGGTGTCGTACGGGATGGGCAGAGTCAGTTCCTCCCACAGATGGTCGAGCACCGTGCTGCTGTTGTAGACGGGAGCGGTGAAGACGAACCGGTTGGACAGCGACACCACCCGGCCGGTGTACTGCCTCCCGCGGATCCAGGACTCCGGGTCGGTCGACGATCCGCTCTCCAGGATCCGGGTCCGCAGCGGGGTGATGTCCAGGACGTCGCCGCGTACCCCGCACATCTGGATCCGGTCGCCGACGCGGTACTGGCGGCCGGTCAGGATGCTCACCCAACCGGCGAACGCCCCGATGACCTCCTGCATGGCCAGGGCCAGGCCGGCGGCGACCAGGCCGACGACGATGCCTATCCGGCCGGCGAACGGGCGCCACAGCACGGCGAGGGCGATCAGCAGGACCACGACGGTGACGTAGTGCACCGCCTTGCGGAGGTAGTAGCGCGTGTGGGTGTCGTCCGCCCGGCGGGCGGCCAGCCGACCGGCGACGACCCCGAACAGGATCGCCACCGCGATCATGACGGCGGTGGTCACCAGCCGGCCGGTCACGCTGCTGGTGTCCCAGACCGCGTCGAGGAACGTCTCCATTTGTCTGCCGCCCCGTCACCACTGCCGGTGGTTCGCCCGTCCGAACCTAGGGCAGCCAGGCCCGGTACGGGTTGGGAACGGCCAGCGGTCAGCCCCAGGAGTGACCGCTGGCGGAGAACTCCTGACCCCGCCGTCGCGTCGGTGCGGTTCCTCGTCGGTGGCAGAAACCGCGGTGCCGCGGACCGGAACACGTTGCTGAACGTGAGGCGAGCCGTTAGACGTGGGGACGAAGCAGCGGAGGGAATCCGGCAGTGATCCAGTTTCTGGTCCAGGACGCCACTCCCGGGGACCTGCTGTCGGCGCGGGTACAGATGGCCCTTTCGCTGGGCTGGCACATCGTGGTGGCTTCGTTCGGGGTCGGCATGCCCGCGGTGACCGTGTTCACCGAGTGGCGGGGTCTACGTACGGGCGAGGCGGTGTTCACCAGGCTGGCCCGACAGTGGGCCAAGGCGATGGGAGTCCTGTTCGCTGTCGGTGCCGTGTCAGGGACCATCCTCTCCTTCGAGATGGGGCTGCTGTGGCCAGGGCTGATGGGTCCGTTCGGGGACGTGATCGGCCTACCATTCGCGTTGGAGGGCATCGCCTTCTTCATCGAGGCCATCTTCGTTGGCGTCTACCTCTACGCCTGGGACCGGGTGCCACCCCGGGTGCACCTGTTCTCCGGGATACCGATCTGCGTCGCGGGGGTCGCCTCCGCCTTCTTCGTCGTGTCCGCCAACGCCTGGATGAACCAACCCCGCGGCTTCGACATCGTCTCGGGGGAGGTCACCAACGTGCGACCGTGGGAGGCGATGTTCAACCCCGCCACTCCCCCGCAAACGGTGCACATGATCGTCGCCGCGTTCATGGTCACCGGTTTCGGTATCGCGAGCATCTATGCCGTTGCCCTGCTTCGAGGGCGACGGGACCGGTATCACCGCCTCGGCTTCGCCATCCCGTTCACCGTCGCCGCCGCGTTGTCTCCGGTGCAGGTGGTGGTGGGTGACTGGGCCGCGCATTTCGTCGCGGAGTACCAGCCCACCAAGCTAGCCGCCATGGAAGGCCTGGCCGAGACGCAAGCCGGAGCGCCGTTGTCGCTCGGCGGAGTGTACGTCGACGGGGATCTGCGCTACGCCGTCGAGGTGCCCAACGCCCTGTCGGTGCTTGCCAAGTGGGACCCGGACGCAACAGTGATGGGCTTGGATCAGGTGCCTGACGACCTGGAACCGCCGGTGACGATCGTGAAGTGGGCCTTTCAGCTCATGGTGGCCATCGGGTTCGGGCTGTTGGGACTGTCGGCGTGGTGGGCGCTGGCGTGGTGGCGCCGGCGCGGGCCGCCCCGGTCCCCGTGGTTCCTGCGAGCTGCCGCCCTCGCCGGGGTCGCTGCCGCCACCGCCGTCGAGGCCGGCTGGGTGGTCACCGAGGTCGGCCGCCAGCCCTGGATCGTCTACGGGGTTCTGCCCACAGCTGCGGCGGTCAATCCCGCGCCCGGTCTGACCGTTGGCCTGGCCTTGGTGGCGAGCGTCTACCTGCTGCTCACCGTGGCCACCGTCCTGGTGCTCGTGCGCATGGCACGGCACCGCGAGGAGCCAGTGGCTCCCCAGGAGGGCGTACCGGAGCCGGTGGACAGCAGCCGATGACCGTCGCCGACATCCTGCTCGGGGTACTGCTGACCGGCCTGACCCTGTACACACTGCTGGCCGGTGCCGACTTCGGTGCCGGGATTTGGGACCTCCTCGCTGGCGGCACTCGTCGCGGGGCCGCACGACGGGAACTGATCGCCCACTCCATCGGTCCCGTGTGGGAGGCCAACCACGTCTGGCTGATCCTCGTCATCACCCTTTTCTGGACCACCTTCCCTCCTGCCTTCGCCGCCTTCGCATCGACCCTCTACATTCCGCTCACCCTGGCGGCGTTGGGCATCATCGGTCGCGGCGCCGCCTTCGCCTTCCGCAAGGCCAGCCACTCCCTGGCCGAGCAGCGCCTGTACGGTGTCACCTTCGCCCTCTCCTCGCTGGCAACGCCGTTCTTCCTGGGCTCCATCGTCGGGGCGGTGGCCTCCGGCAGGGTCCCGCCCGGAATCGCCGAGGGCGACATCTGGCGCAGCTGGCTGAACCCGACCTCCAGCTACGCGGGTCTGCTGGCGATTGGGGTGTGCGCATACCTCGCCGCCGTGTACCTCATTCAGGATGCACGCCGCGCCGGCAACGAGGAACTGGTCGCCCAGTTCCGGCGTCGTGCGTTGGGCACCGGCGTGCTGGTGGGCGGAGGCGCGGTGGCGGGACTTGCGGTGGTGGCCCTTGACGCACCGGATCTCTTCGACGACCTTCGCGGCCACGCGCTCCCTCTTGTGCTGCTCTCCCTCGTTGCTGGCGTCGTGTCACTGTTGCTCATCGCCCGAGGTCGATACCGCCTGGTACGGGTCACCGCTGCCGTCGCCGTCGCCTCCGTGCTGTGGGCCTGGGGCGCTGCGCAGTATCCCGTCCTGCTGCCTCCCGATCTCACCGTCAGCGAAGCCGCTGGCGACCGGACGGTGCTGGTGACCGTGCTGGCCGTCCTCGGCGTCGGCGCCCTCCTGCTCGCGCCTTCGCTGTTGTGGCTCTTCGGCATCTTTCAACGCTCTCAGGCACGCGCCGACACCTCTCCACGTCCGTGACAGGCAGGGTCGCAGATCCACGTCCGGTGGTGCCGGCTGTAGCAGTCCTTCCGGCCGCGCTGGGAGTGGAAGACCCCGTCGGCGACGTAGCCGCCGCGGGTGACCGCGGCCAGATCCACCGCGGTGACGACCAGGGCGGCATCACGGCGCTCGCCCACGGTCCGGGCGGGGGCTGCGACGACAGCCGACCGGGAGTCGACGTCGCCGGAATCCTGATCGACATGAGCGGCACGGACTGCGATCTTGTCGACCGCGCCTCCATTGCCACCGGCGCCCGGCCGGCCCGCCCGGGGTTCCCATCGGACTGGGCGGGTAAGCGCAGAGACACGATCGAAAAGGTGACGACATGGGCTCCTGGGGCGACCACCACCTGCTGGCCAGGCTGAGCGACATTGATCAGACGCTCGCACCCGGCGAACAGGACGTGCGCGGCCGACAGGTCCTCGACGACCACGGCAACGAGCTGGGAACAATTGACGACCTGATCATCGACCTGCACGAACGGAAGGTACGACTGTTGCGGGTGAGGCACGGGGGCATTCTTGGTCTCGGCTCCAGTGCCGTCTTCATCCCGGTGGAAGCGATCAGCCGCGTCGGCAGCGACCAGGTGTGGATCAACCTGTCTCAGCGGCAGGGCGAGCAGGCGGTGTACGACCCCGGGACTGTCGACTCCGACCGTTTCCCCGACCGCTTCGGTCAGAACGGCAACCCACCGTTCCCGCTACCCGGCGGCCTCGGACCCGCCGATCCCAGACCACCCGAAACACCCTGGGGGCCCGTTGAAGGCCCTCGTCACTGTGGGCAGACACGCCGGAGAGATCACAACACCTGAATTCCTGTCAAGCCCCGGGTTTGATGGAGAGTTGGTTAGCTGGTTTTCAGGGGTGCGGTGACCGGGTGGGTCATCGCGTGTA
>NZ_JBSWCE010000072.1:0-12226 GCF_056780015.1 Micromonospora sp. R311 | reverse complement strand
TTGCGTCACAACATGATCCTGGATGCCCTCTCTTCATACCCAGACATCGACCCCTGACATCGGAACTACTCGTCTAGCCGAGTTGCAGCACACCAACCGGAACATGGACTTCTACTGGTACCCGCGCAGCGACCAGACTCAGATCCGGGTGATGAACCGTGCCGACGAAACTCCCAACGAGCGGCCTTGGCACGCGCCGGGCGAGCCCGGCTCCGGGCCATGGGGCGAGCCACGGGACGTGCGGGTGGGTCCCACCCACCGCACCATTCCCCGGCACCGGGAGTTGCGTTTCGAGGAGATCGAGTACATGCTGCCGTCGGAGGCGTTCCCCGCGTGCTTCGCGGAGGTGCGCCGACGGATTAATGAACGGCACCGGCGAGTGGCCGGCTGGCGGGTTCTCGTGCGCAGTATCGCCGCTGATGACATCTGGCTCAGCAACGCGTACGGCCGCCCGACCACCACCATCGCCTGCCTGCAGAACACCTCACTGCCATACGAGGAGTACTTCCGGGACATGGAGGCGGTGTTCCGCCAGTACGGCGGCCGACCGCACTGGGGCAAGAAGCACTGGCTGACCGCGTCCGACCTGCGCCCGCTCTACCCACGGTGGGACGACTTCCAGGCGGTCCGACGCCGACTCGACCCGGACGGCGTGTTCCGCACCCCCGATCTGGCCCGCCTGCTCGAGGAGGCGTAATGCCCGAGATCGGCGCGCGAACCTGGGTAGTGCCCGGCGGGCACGTCCCCTTTCCGAGCCACGGCACTGAGCCGCAGTTCACCGGCTTCGACCAGCTCTGTGTACTCAACACTACCGACGAACAGGCCGAGCTGAGCCTCGATGTCTATTACACCGACGCCGAGCCGGTCGGTCCCTACCGGATCCTGGTCGGCGCCCGCCGGATCCGACACGTGCGGGTCAACGATCTCATCGACCCGCAGGCCGTGCACCTCGACAGGCCCTACGGCTGCGTGCTGCGCTCCCCGGTGCCTGTGGTCGTGCAGTTCCTGCGCCAGGACACCCGACTGCCCGGGATCGTGGCGCTGACCGGCACCATGGCCCACCCGGCGTAAGGTTCACCGGCCGATGCGCCGGGTATTTTCTCCGCATGCGCTATGCGGCGAAGATACTGGCACCATTGGCGGGGCTCGGTGGTCGGGTCCGCGACGCGGGCCGGGACAGCTACCGCCGGCTGCAGATATACCTCATCGTGGCCTTCCAGGCCGGCCTGGCCGCGGCCCTGGCCTGGGCGATCGCCCGCGAGGTGCTGGGCAACCCGGAGCCGATCTTTGCACCGGCCGCCGCGGTCGGTGTGACCGCCGCGTCCATCGGCAACCGCACCCGCAGTACGGTCGAATTGATCGTCGGCGTGACTGTCGGCATCGCCGTCGGTGACCTACTGATCGTCGCAGTCGGCACCGGACCCTGGCAGACCGGGGTGATTGTCTTCCTGGCAGCCACCCTGGCTGCGGCGGTCCGCGGCACCGGAGCGTTGATGACCCAGGCCGGCAGCACAGCGGCGCTGGTCGCCACCCTCACCCCCACCGCGCCATACCTGGAAGTACCCCGGGCGCTCAACGCCCTCGTCGGCAGCGTGGTCGGCCTATCGGTCGTTCTGGTGCTCGCCCCACTCAATCCCCTACGCACCGTCCGCCGCGTCGCCGACCCCGCCCTGACCCTGTTCGCCCGGGAGATGACCGCCTCGGCCGAGGCACTCGCCCGGGGCGACGCCCGCGCGGCCGAGGACGTGCTCGACCGGATGCGCGCCGCCGAGCCGGAACTCAACCGGATCAGCGAGGTCGTCCGTGCCGCCGACGAGGTGGTCCGCCTCTCGCCGGTGCACTGGCGCCGCCGTCGCGCGCTCACCGCGTACCGGCACGGTGTCGAACACATGGACCGGGCATTCCGCAACAGCCGCGCCCTCGTCCGGCGCATCGGCACTACCCTGCGTAACGAGGAGCCAGTGCCGGTCACCCTGCCCGCCGCGATCGAACACTTCGGGGAGGCGGTCCGGATAATGCACCGCGAGTTCCTGGCCGCCGGCGAGCCGGTCGAGGCCCGCGAGCGCGTACTAAGGGCGGTCCGCGAGGCCGGCGAGGCCTGCCGCCATGACATGGGCTTCTCCGGCACCATCGTCGTATCCCAACTCCGGACCGCAGCCAACGACCTGCTCCGGGCAACCGAAGTGCCCCGCGACGAGGCTCGCCGGATGATCCGCCAAGCTGCCGCCGGCTCCTAAACTAACGATCTTTGGTTGCTAGTAGTACTTTGTCACATTTCGGCATATTTCGAGGGCTGTTGGTGTGGTGAGTCGTTAGCTCGGGACTGTAAGACGAACGGCTCTGTCTACAAACATTCGGCTCTGTCTCACATTCGGTGGTGACCGAGGGCGGTCGATGTCGTTGAGGTCATGTGTGCAAGATCGATGATCTTACGAAGATGGTGTTCTCAGGGCTGTCCCCGCTGGTGATCGATGAGGTCACGGACGAGGGCGAGCGGGTCCTGGTGCGGGCTCGGACTCCTGGAGGGACGGCGGCATGTCCGGGCTGCGAGGCGGTGACGGGCCGGGTGCATGGGTATCACCAGCGGACTCTGGCGGATGTGCCGGTCGATGCCCGGCCGGTAGTGGTGCGGGTACGCGTACGCCGTCTGGTATGCCCGACGCAGGGCTGCCGTCGCACGTTCCGCGAACAGTTTCCGGGGGTTCTGGAGCGTTACCAGCGCCGCACATCCCGGTTGATCTCCCAGGTCGCTGCGGTGGTGCCATCTGGCTGGCCGGGGCGGTGCTCGCCTGTTGTCGGTCCTGGCGATGGTCGTCATGTCCCGTCACACCGCCCCGCGGGCGCTGCTACGCGTTCCGCTGCCCGAACGGCGGGTTCCCCGCGTGCTCGGGGTCGACGACTTCGCGCTGTGCCGCCGTCAGCGATACGCCACCGTCCTGATCGACGCGGTCACCCGTGAACGCATCGATGTGCTGCCCGACCGCAAGGCCCACACGTTAGAGACGTGGCTGCGGGAGCATCCCGGTGTCGAGGTGGTGTGCCGGGACTCCTCCGGCGCCTACGCCGAAGCGGTCCGCCGCGCCCTACCCGACGCGTTGCAGGTCGCCGACCGCTGGCACCTGCGGCACAACCTCGCCGAGGCCGTCCGCAAAGGTGCGTTTACGGCGGCGCAGGTGCCGGCTCACCACGTCGCGTTGCCGCATGATCCGCTCGACCCGCTTGCGGTTGACCCGCACGCCCTGGTGGTGCAGCTCGACGGTCACCCGTGGGGAGCCGTAGGTCCCGCCGGAGTCGGCGTGAATCCTGGTGATCTGGCGACCCCGGCCCAGGCATCCCCGTAACAGGGCGGAGGTTTGTGGCAGCTCAAGGACCTCGGCAACCCGGTGCCCAATGCGCCGACTGGCGTGATCGTCGGGGCGGTTGGTTATGCCGCAGGGCTGGTCCCCGAGGAGCCGTACGTGTTTAGTGAGATTAACGCCGAGCTCCACCTGGCCTATCTCGCCGACGGTAAGTGGAACTGGCTGCCCTGCCCTGGGGTGTCTTTCAGGGACGCACGATGGCGGTGGGGCACGGGGCGTGGTGCAGGACGGCGTGGCTGGTGGAACCGAACAGCAGGCCGGTGAAGCCTCCGCGGCCGCGTGCGCCTACGACGACGAGTTGGGCGTCTGCGGCGGCGCGCAGCAGTGCGCTGGCAGGTTGGTCGGCGACGGTCACCTGTTCGACCGCGACGTCGGGATATCGCGGGGCCCGTCCGGCGAGTGATTCGGCGAGGACTCGGGGCTCTGCCGTGGGCTGCTGGTCGTCGTGGAGGAGTGCTGGGGGTTGCCAGGCGTGGACCGCCCGCAGGGGTGCGTCGCGCCATGCTGCTTCGTCGATTGCGTGGTCGATGGCGTGGCCGCTGAGAGGTGAACCATCGACGCCGACCACGACTGGGCCGGCGCGGTCGGTGTATCCCTTGACGATGTGGACGGGACAGGTGGCGTGGACGGTTGTCTGCACCGCTACGGAACCGACGAGGAGACCGGTGAATCCACCAAGGCCACGGTCGCCGATAACGATCATTTCCGCGGTGCGGGACTCGGCGGTGAGGACGGCGGCCGGAGCGCCGGTGACGACAGCCCCGCCGACGTCGACGTCGGGCGTGGCCGTCGCGACGGCCTGCATGGCCTGCTTGACGATGCGGTGGGCCTGGTTGCGCAGGCCGGCCTCCGGCGGCCCGATTGCGGGTCGGTCAAGGGGGACGTGGAACAGCGGCCAGATGAAGGCGTGCACGATTCGTAGGGGACGCTGGCGCCAGGTGGCCTCGCGGGCGGCGTAGTGCACGGCGCGCAGCGCTTCCTCGGAGCCGTCCACGCCGACGACGATCGGCGCGCGGACGTTGGTCATTCGCGTCTCCTACTCGGGTCGGCAGCCGGTTGGGCCTCATCGGTCGTGTCGGATGGCGGGGTTCGGCGGGGGGCACAGCGAAGCGCGTAGAGCAGTGCCGCACCGATGATGTACGCGACCAGGGCGATGGTGGGGATGCCGAGCGGGGCGGGCTGGGTGCGGGGCAGGAGGCTGTTGTCCAGCAGGCCGAAGGCCACCGCGGCGAGGCATGCGACGGCCAGCGTCAGGCGGGGAGCGGGCCGGGCCAGCCAGTCGGCCAGTGCGGTAGGAAGCCAGCGTCCGCGGTGGCGCGGCCGCCGGGTTGCGCGGGCTTCGATGGGTCCGAAGACAGCGACGAGGACGGCGAGTACGGCGGTGAGCATGACGAGCCAGGGCACCCGCCAGGCGAACCAGGCGGCGCTGCCGGCGGGTTGGGTGGGCAGGATGCCGATGGCGTGCAGGGCGGCGGTGAGCAGGATCGCGGCGGTGATGTGCCACAGGAACACGGTGAGGATGATCGTGTTCACCGCGACGACGGCTGTCCACGGTCGGGGGCGGCGCAGCCACCGCTCGGCAGGTCCCCGCGCGAGCAGGGCTACGGCGAGTTGGACGGTGAACAGCGCGAACAGGGCGAGGCTGGGTGGGGACATGTTGTGCAGCCGCTCGCCCGGAACGTTGATCATGCTGACGGCGTAGGGTCCGGGGACGGTGAGCAGCAGCAGCACGGCGAGGCCCCCGGCCAGAAGCATCCACAGCGTGCGGCGGCTTGTGGGGAGGCGCCCGTCGCGCCAGAAGAAGCCTATCTGGTGGATGGCGAGCCACCCGAACAGGAAGCTGCCGTTGCCCCAGTTCTCATCGCCGAACAGGCGGGTAAGGTCGCCGGCGGCGACCAGGCCGATGAGGACCATCGGCACGGCGGCCCCGTAGCGGCGGTGCAGCCTCCACATCAGCGGGGTGAGCGTGACGACGATGAGGTAGACCGACAGGAACCACAACGGGATCGCGGCGAACCACACCACCAGCCGCACCCGCGACGGATCCGGCTGCCACACGTGCGCGACGCCGGCGCCAGCGGCGAGAGTCAGCACCAGCGCGGTGGTCGGGTACACCAGTCGCGCTCCGCGGTGTACCAGCCACTCCCCGGAGTGCTGCCCTTTGCGGTAGTGGGAGGTCAGGGAGGCGGCGTTGGCGTAGCCGCCGACGAGGAAGAAGATCGGCATGACCTGCACCAGCCAGGTGATCGGGTACGCCCACCGCAGGTCGGGTAGCGCGGACCGGCCGACGATCTGCCCGTCGTCGTAGCCGACGACGGTGACCAGCCAGTGGCCGAGGACCACGGCGACGATGGCGATCGCGCGCAGCAGGTCGATGAATCGTTCCCGGGACGGCGGCGTCCGCCGTGCCAGCCGGTGCAGCCCGGCGAGGAGCCCCACCGTCAGGTGAGGGCTGGACCGGCGGAGATGCCCGCCGAGTCGCGGCTGGACGTGCCGTGTGGCGAGTGGTCGTGCTCGCCTGACAGAGCGAGCCGTCGCGCCTCGCTGTCGGCGTGCGATGCGCGGCGCCTGTGAATCCGCACGGCGGTCGCGGCTACCGCTGCGGCGATCGCCACGGGCAGAAGGAAAGTGGCACGGTGATGAGTGGGCCGTTTAGCTGGCCGTTGCCAGAGGTGCATCGGAGTCCTTTCGAGGTGATCAGTGGCCGCGGTAGAGGGCGTCGATGTCGGCGGCGTAGCGGCCGGCGACAGCATCACGTCTGATCTTGAGGGTGGGGGTGAGTTCCCCGTCGGCTTCGGTGAGGTCCCGGGGCAGGATGCGGAAGGTCTTGACCTGCTCCGCGCGGGAAACCGACCTGTTGGCGCGGTCGATCGCCGTCTGGATTTCGGTGCGTAGTTGCGGCATGTCCCGTAGTTCCGCCACGGACGCGCTGGGATAGCCGTGGGCAGCACGCCAGCGCTGCCAGGCCTGCTCGTCGATGGTGACCAGCGCGGCGACGTAGGGCCGGCCGTCGCCGACGAGCATGCACTGGCTGATCAGCGGGTGGGCGCGGACAGCCGCTTCGATCGGTGCGGGGGCGAGGTTCTTGCCCGCCGCGGTGACGATGATCTCCTTCTTGCGGCCCGTGATGCTAAGGAATCCGTCCGGGTCAAGGCTGCCGATGTCTCCGGTCCGCAGCCACCCGTCGGGGGTGAACACGTCCCGATTCGCGTCCGCGTTGTTCCAGTACCCGGGGAACACCACGTCGCCGTAGGCCTGGATCTCGCCGTCCTCAGCGATCCGGATCGTGACGCCGGGCAGCGGCCGGCCGACCGTGCCGAGCCGCTGCGCCTCTAGCTGGTTCGCCGTCAGCGCCGGCGACGTTTCAGTCAGGCCGTAGCCCTCCAGAACGGTGATCCCCGCGCCGCGGAAGAAGTGCCCCAACCTTTCGCCCATGGCCGCTCCGCCGACGATCGCCATCCGGCACCGCCCGCCCAGCGCCGCCCTCAGCTTCCGGTACGCCACCAGGTCACACACGCTACGGAGCAGCCGTAGCAACGGGCCAGGCCCGCTGGGAGAGTCGAGAGCGCGGCTGTAGCGCACCGCCACCCGGTCGGCGGCGGTGAACAACCAGCCACGGTGCGCGTCATCGGCCTTCTGCCGCGCGGTGTTGTACATCTTCTCGAATACCCGAGGCACCGCGAGGATGAACGTCGGCCGGTGCCGGCGCAGCTGATCCAGCACCGCGGTGATGTCGGCGCTGTGCACCATGGTCGCCCGCGTCTGCACCATTCCCACCTGGATCAGCCGGGCGAACACATGGGCAAGGGGCAAGAACAGCACCGTCGACGCTCCGGGGTGCATCAGCTGCGGCAACACACCGACCGCGCTGGTGACGTCGCAGTAGATATTGCGGTGCGTCAGCACACACCCTTTCGGCCGGCCGGTCGTGCCGCTGGTGTAGACGATCGTGGCGATGTCCGCGCCGCTCACGCGCTTGCGGCGGTCGTTTGCCTGGGCGTCGTCGACCGCGCGGCCCTGCCCGGCCAGCGCGATCAGGTCACCGGCGTCGATCTGCCACACCTCACGCAGTGACGGCAGCTTAGCCCGCGCCGCCGTGACCACCTCGGCGTGGGAGGCCGTCTCCGCGACGCAGCCCACCGCGCCCGAGTCCGACAGGATCCACTCAGCCTGTTCGGGGCTGGCGGTGTCGTAGATCGGCACCGTCACCGCACCGATCGTCCACAGCGCGTAGTCGACAAGCGTCCACTCATACCGCGTGCCGCTGATCAACGCGACTCGGTCACCGTGGTTGACGCCAGCGGCGAGGAACCCGCGCGCCAGGGCGAGAACGTCGTCGCGGAACTGCGCGCAGGTCACCGCTAGGTCGCCGCCGCGCTGCGAGCGGGGCACGGGCCACGCCCGCGACACCGGGGCCGGGCGAACGAACTGCACCGCCTGCGGCGCCTCGTCGGCGTTGATCCACACCCGCTCGGCCAGACCCGGCGTGGCCGGCCCCACCTCGGCCGGAGCGACAGTCACGTCCTGCATCCGTACCTCCAACGACAGTAGCTCCAACGCCGGCGCCTGGCGTGGCGACCGCCGTCATCTCATGGTGTTCCCTCAACCAAGCGCGTGTCTTCGAAACCGCGACAGGCACCCGTATCGAGGAGTTGGTCATGGCAGCGGCCGGGTCACCAGTCGCTGGCCGACGAGCCCTGTTCGCGATCTCCGCGGGCTGAACGCCCCACCGCCCACCGCGAGACCGAGCGAGCCGTCGACACGTGACGCCACGCGCGCTGTCCGCTCCTCCACACCCGGCGCCGCGGGTAGGCTCGCGGCGGTCAGGCAGTGTCGGGCGCTTCGACTGTGGCCCATCGCCAACCGGTGACGTGCGGTGGATCCTCGCCGTAGCGGCGGGTGTGGTCGCGACACTGCTGACGGGCGTCGACCATGGCCTGACGTAGGTGGGCCGCGGTGGCGCCGAGCCCGGGCACCCGGTCGATGACGTCGATGACCAGATGGAAACGATCAAGACCGTTGAGCATGACCATGTCGAACGGCGTGGTGGTGGTGCCCTCTTCCTTGTAGCCGCGCACATGGATGTTGTGGTGGTTGGCGCGCCGGTAGGTGAGGCGGTGGATGAGCGTCGGATAGCCGTGGTAAGCGAAGATTACAGGCCTGCTCCGGGTGAAGATCGTGTCGAACTGGCTGTCCGGCAGGCCGTTCGGGTGTTCGCGCTGCGGCTGCAGCCGCATCAGGTCGACCACGTTGACGACCCGGACCTTCAGCTGCGGTAGATGCTGACGAAGCAGGTCGGCTGCGGCGAGCGTCTCCAGGGTCGGCACGTCGCCGGCGCAGGCGAGCACGACGTCCGGCTCGCTGCCGTGGTCGCTGCTGGCCCAGCCCCAGATGCCCACGCCGCGTCGGCAGTGCAGGATAGCCTGCTCCATCGACAACCAGTTCGGGGCATGGTTCTTCCCGGCGATCACGACGTTGATGCGGTTGCCGCCCCGCAAACAGCAGTCCATCGTATAGAGCAGCGTGTTGGCGTCCGGCGGTAGGTAGACCCGGACGATCTCGGCTTTCTTGTTGACCACGTGGTCGATGAACCCAGGGTCCTGGTGAGAGAAGCCGTTGTGGTCCTGGCGCCAGACGTGCGAGGAGAGCAGGTAGTTCAACGAGGCCACCGGACGCCTCCAGGGGATGCCCCGGCTCACCTTCAGCCACTTGGCGTGCTGGTTGACCATCGAGTCCACGATGTGGATGAACGCCTCGTAGCTGGTGAACAGGCCGTGCCGGCCGGTGAGCAGGTAGCCTTCCAGCCACCCCTGGCACAGGTGCTCGGAGAGCACCTCCATGACCCTCCCGTCGGGAGACAGGCCCTCGTCGGTCGGCTCGGTGGCGGCGACGAACGCCCGGCCGGTGACCTCCAACGCGGCGCCGAGCCGGTTCGAGGCGACCTCGTCCGGGCCGAACAGGCGGAATCGGTCGGGATTGGCCAGGATGACATCGCGCAGCCAGCCGCCCAGCACCCGGGTGGCCTCGGCCGTCGAGCCGCCCGGCGTGTGCACCGGCACCGCGTAGTCACGGAAGTCCGGCAGGGCCAGGTCGCGTAGCAACAGTCCGCCGTTGGCATGCGGGTTCGCGCTCATCCGCCGCTGTCCGCGCGGCGGCGCGGCGAGCGACTCCGTCGGCGCACCGACCGCGTCGAACAGCTCCTCAGGGCCGTAGCTGCGCAGCCACGCCTCCAGCGCCGCGAGTTGCTGCGGGTCGTCCCGGCCCCGGGACAGCGGCACCTGGTGCGCCCGAGACGTGCCCTCGACCTGCTGTCCGTCGACCACGCCCGGTCCGGTCCACCCCTTGGGGGTGCGCAGCACGATCATCGGCCAGCGTGGGCGGCGGATGTCGCCTGCGGTGCGGGCGCGGTGCTGGATGGCGGCGATCTCCTCCACCGCGTCCTCCAGCGCGGCGGCGAGCTTCTGGTGCACGGTCTCCGGCTCGTCGCCGTCCACCAGGTGCGGCTCGTGGCCGAAGCCGCGCATCAGCGACACGAGATCGTCCTGCGGGATCCGGGCGTAGATCGTCGGATTGGCGATCTTGTAGCCGTTCAGATGCAGGATCGGCAGCACCGCACCGTCACGCGCCGGATTGAGAAACACATTGGACAACCAACTCGCCGCCAGCGGGCCGGTCTCGGCCTCCCCGTCGCCGACCACGCAGGCGACGATCAGGTCAGGATTGTCCAGCGCGGCGCCGTAGGCGTGCATGAGCGAGTAACCCAGCTCACCGCCCTCGTGGATGGAGCCGGGCACCTCCGGCGCCACGTGGCTCGGAATGCCACCGGGAAAGGAGAACTGGCGAAACAGCCGCGCCATCCCCGCCTCGTCGCGGGTCACCGACGCGTACAGCTCGCTGTAGGTGCCCTCCAACCAGGTGTTCGCAACGATGGCCGGACCGCCGTGCCCAGGGCCTGTCACGAATATCACGTTCAGGTCACGGGTGGTGATCAGCCGGTTGAGGTGCGCGTAAACCAGGTTGAGCCCCGGGCTGGTGCCCCAGTGGCCGAGCAACCTCGGCTTGACGTGCTCGGGCCGCAGCGGTTCGCGCAGTAGCGGGTTGTCCAGCAGGTAGATCTGACCGACCGTGAGGTAGTTGGCCGCCCGCCAGTACGCGTCGACCCGCCGCAACTCGCTACTGTCCAGCGGATATCGCAGGCTGGCCTTGGTGTCCATGGCTCACAGCCTCCCCCAAGAACAGCGCCCGCGCGCACGAATCCGGAAAAGGCAGCCACCGGAAGCAGGAGCCACAACGGCTACGAACACGGTCTCACCCGTGGCCACAGGGCCTGCGGATTGACCGGCACCGACGGGCGATCAGCACCGAGGACCCGGTCCGCCGGGGTCGTGCGGACCGCCACCCCGGCGTGGAAATCCCGGGCAGCCTCGCCGAACGCGTCCCGGGCGGCGCCATGAACGGGCGCGCCGGTTACCGCACGCTGCTCGGGAATCCACCACGAGCCCGACGCCAGGCAGGTCCCCGCGCCGACCGGCTCACCGTCGGTTGCCCTGGCCCCGCCGCACGGCCACGATGACCGGCACCAGAACGGCGGCGACGATCCCGCCGACGAAGCCGTTGTGGTAGAGGTTGAGGCCCGCGTGTACGTACCCCACGCTCAGTACAGCCGAGGAGTGCAGGAACCCCGCTACGACACCCCACCGCCATCCGAAGTGGCCAGCGATGGGTGCCAACGTGGTCGCCAGCAGCACCGCGAGTTGAACTGACGGATCGTCGGCGTGCCACGGTTTCGCCAACGCACCCACGAACACCCCGACCATGACCGGGATGATGTTGCGCGGATGCTTTCCGAACGCCGCGAATCCGACGACAGTGAACATCGCCCCGATCACTGGCCCGTTCAGGTCACCGCCGACGCCGAGGATGTACACCATAGCGACGACGCCGCAGGCGCCCATGTTGACGAACGTCGGCCCAGCTCCGAACAGCGCGACGAAATCGGCCGGTGTCCGCCCCGACGTACGTATCAGCTCGCGCATTTCCGACGGGATGTCCCGGTCAAGAAGAAACCCGATCGCCACCATCGAGGCGAACACGGCGGTCAAGAACGCGGCAACCGGGAAGGCAACCCCGTTTGTCCACACCACGACCGGTTCTCGCACGAGACCATACGACCTGAGCAGCGCCACAACCAAAGTTCCGATAAGGCCGGCGGCAAACCCTACGTTGTAGAGGTTAAATCCCATGTGGGTTTTGAAGAGATGGGCGGCCGAGGGCGGCAGGATGAACCCGACAAGCAAGCTCACGGCAGCGCTCAGCGGCAATCTGACCGCCAGCGGCATGAGCGGGTTGAGCAGAATATCCGAGAAGATGGGAGCGAGGGCGGCGCCTAAGAAGGCGGTGTTGACGTGCCGCGCGAACGGCTCTCGCGCGAACCGGGCGTAGAGGAACACGCCCAGCACGGTGGGCCAGATGTTCAGCAGATTCTTCCCGAACAGACCGAACCCGAGAAGCAGAAACAGGGACGCGATCGAAACCCCGGTCATCTCGACGCGCAGTTTGAGGTAGACAACTGCGGAGCACAAGGTCAGCATCCCGGCGTTGACGAACGCGGGGCCGACGCCGGCGACGCCGAAGTAGTCCGTGAGAAGCGCGTTTCTTGTCGCGAGAATCTCGGCGAGACCCCGCACGGTGCGGGCCGGAGTGTCGGCGAGCAAGCCGAACACAAGGAACGCTACGGCGTACAAGGAGACGATGAGCAACGTCACCCTGTTCGATCCCCGCACCTGCTGCCACGGCCCCGGCGTTGTTCCGGCTTGAGGTGTTCTGTCCAGGTTGAGGACCGGACAGAGCTGAAGTTGTGGGACGAG
>NZ_JBSWCE010000071.1:0-15062 GCF_056780015.1 Micromonospora sp. R311 | reverse complement strand
CAACAAGACCGGCGCACCCGTCACCCGGTCACTGATCGCCTACGACCACTGACCGGGATTCGGAACTACTCGTCTAGCCGAAACCGGCCGGCGTCGCGGTCGCCGGTGCGGCGACCGCCCGCTCAGCGGCGGGGGAGGTCCTCCCGGGGCACCCAGTTGCGGCGGACGATCACCACGCGCGCCTCGGCCTCGGCGAGGTCGGCCTCGCCGGGCCGGGCGGCGTCCCGGGCCCGCATGGCGGCGGTGACGCTCACCTGGGACGAGCCGGAGCCGACCAGCCCGCGCAGTCCCCGCTCACCCTCGCGGTCCTCGGGCGGGCCGCCGCGCCGTCCGCGCGGCGGGTCACCGCCGTCGTGCACCCCGGCGGTGGTCGCGCTCGGCCCGTCGCCGGGCCCCGCCGGGTCGCCGCCCGGGGAGTGTCTGAGCCGGCGCCGCCGTCGTTCCGCGTCCCCCATCAGCCGACCGTACCGCCCCCGGCGTCAGAACACCTCCATGCCGGCCGGGGCGCGGTGCCAGCCGAAGGCCGGTCCGGCGGTGGCCAGGGCGCCGGGACGCAGCTCGCCGACCCGGCCCGCGGCGGCCAGCGCGGCCAGCCCGACCCCGCCGAGGTAGAGCTCCCTGAGGCAGCGCACGTCGCAGGCGAGCTCCGCCGGCCGGTCGGTCGGCGCGCACTCCGCGCCCCGCGGCCCGCCGGTCAGCCGCCACCGGCCGGTGTTCTCCGGCAGCAGCTCGTCGGTGACCTCGACCACCACGTCCACCGGCGTGGCGTACCGGCGGGCGGCGAGCGCGGCCGGTACGTCGACCACCCGCAGCCAGAGCGCGTCGACGAGTTGGGCGCCGAGCCGGCGCGGCTCGTGGACCAGCCGCAGCAGCGGCTCGTCCACGGCCGCCCGGCAGGTGAGCCGCCGGGTCAGGTCGATGGAGAGCAGCATCCGCCACAGCGCCGCGTACGCCTCGGGCGTGGCGGCCACCACCTCGTCGACCGTGGTGTGCCCGCGCGGGCCGGCGCGCTCCCACTCGGCCCGGGTACGGAACAGCCCGTACCCGTCGACCCCGTCGGGGCCTTCGTGCAGCACCACCCGCCGCTCGGTGGCGCCCCCGCGCCGCCCGGCCGGGTCGCCGAGCACGTACCGCCACCACGCGTCGTTCCGGCTCGACCAGCCGGGCCGGTCGGGGCGTACCCGGTCGTACACCCGGGCCAGCTCGGCCTGGCGCGCGGCCGGGCGGTCCAAGCGCAGCCGGCCCGCGGCGGACGCCGGCGCCGGCAGGCGTAGCTCGGTGGTGTCGCACTCCACGGCGAGCCGCTGCGCGGCCAGCCCGTAGCCGAACCGGGGGTAGATCCGTCCCTCGCTGGCCCAGAGCACCGCGACCGGCTCCCGACCGGCGTTCCGGAGCTGCCGTAGCTGGTGGCGCATCAGCCGGGTGAGCAGGCCCTGGCGGCGGTGCGTCGGGACCACCCCGACCATGGTGACGTGGGCGGCCGGCAAGGTGCCGCCGGGCACGGTGAGTTCGCGGCTGAAGGCGGCGGCGCTGGCCACCAGGTCGGCGCCGTCGCGGATCAGCAGCGCCCGCTCCGGCTCGAAGATGCCGCGTTCGAGCTCGTGCGTCTCGGCGTCGAAGCCGCCGTGGAACAGGTCGCCGAGCATCCGGGCGAGCTCGTCGAAGTCCTCGGCGCGGGCGGGTTGCGGGGATTTCGTCACCGGTCGTGTCTAGCTGACCGGTGCGGAGTCGGCGACCGATTTGCCGGCTGGCTACCCTCGGAACCGGGACGGCGACCGGTGGGCCGCCGCCGGTCCAGGGGGAGGGGACGAGATGGCAGACCAGACGCAGCCGTGGGCGGAGCGGACGGTCGAGGTGCCGCCGCAACCGGGCGTCGGGGTGCCGCCGCAGCGCGGTGCCGGAGCGCCGCCGCAGCGCGACGCGTTCCGGCCCGGGGTGGCGTCGGTCGGCCGGTCCGGTACGCCGCGTACCGAGCCGTTCCCGGTGGTCCACCAGGAGCCGACCGGCACCGGCTGGCCGGGTGGGTCGACGCCGCGGCGGCCGATGAGCTGGCACCTGGCGCAGTTGCGGCGCGGCGGCGAGTGGAGTGCCGCCGGCCTGCTCTTCGCCTTCGTCTGCTGGGGCATCTGGGCGATCTCCGGCGGCGGCAACCTGACCGGGCCGCTGATGATCTTCGTGCTGAGCCTGCTGGTGGCGCTCGGGCTCTTCGCGCTCATCCGGCTGCTCGGCCGGGTGGTGCTGGAGCGCCAGCTGGGCCGGGTACGTCGCAGCGCCCGGGGCGCGCACCTGGTGACGGCGGTCTTCCTGACCGGCCTCGGCATCGCCTACCTGCAGCAGACCGAGTGGGTCGTGTCGGCCTGGAACTGGATCACCACCAACTGACCCGGCCCGGTACGCCCGGGCGGCCGGCACGTCGCCGTCCGCCCGGGCGTCCAGTCGCGGGCCCCGCGACCAGAGGTCGTTTCTCCACCAGGATGGCGCTGCTTACCCGGCCGGCCGCGGATCATCCGTGATCGGACGGTCCGACCGCGTAGCTGATCGATGGCTCAGTGGCTGCCGCGGTGCCCCTCGGCATCCGCCCGGGGCGAGGCGACCCGCGCCGCCGGGTCCTCGACGCCGGGCTCGCCGCCGCCCGGGGCCACCATGCCGTCGTAGTTGTAGAGGGTGCCGCCGTCGCCGTGCCGCTTCGTGGTCCGCACGTACCGGTGGATCATCCCGTCGATCTTCAGCTCCAGCAGGGCGCTGTCGCCCGCGTCGTGGGTGCTGCCGTCCCGGGGCCCGCCGACCAGGTGCGCCTTCGTGTTCGTGTCCATGCCGATGCCCTACCCGGGGCGCCCCGGCGCAAAACGGGCGTCGTTCCGGCGCTACTGCCCGGCGAACCGGTAGAGCACGAAGTCCTTGGCCGCCCCGCAGACCACCACGCTGGTGTTCCACGAGCAGGTGTCGCTCCGCACATCCTTGAGCTGCCCCAGCTCGACCACCTTGCCCGAACTCGCCGGCACGCCGGCGACGCTGGGGTCGTCCTCCACCGAGCTGAGCCGGTCGGAGAAGACCAGCAGGTTGCCCGCGTCGATCCGGACCGGCACGCCGTCCCGGTCCGGCAGCACCACCCGGCCGTCCGGGGCGAACAGCGTGCCGGCCGGCTCCGGCGAGGTGCGCCGGGCCAGCAGGTGCTCACCGAGCGGCACCAGCACGGTGGCCCCCGGCGCCGGCCAGCGCTTTGCCCGCTCTTCGGTGACCGCCACCACCTCGGTGGTCTTCGCGTCGCCACCGGCCACCTCCAGCAGGCAGACCCGCTTCTCCCCGCAGGGCACCAGCGCCTCCGGTCGCCGCCGGTCGTCCGGCGCCGTGTAGAGCAGCTCCGGCTTCGCGTCGCTGGTCAGGTCGTACGCCAGCAACTGGTACTCCTGCGGCCCGTCGGCGGCGACGTAGAGCCGGTCCCCGTGCGCCACCACGAGGTCGTCGTGGTCGGCCACGCCGTCCCGCCTGCGGATCTCCGTCCCGGTGGACGTGTCGATCAGCCGCACCGAGCGGTCCGCGCCGACCTGCACGATCCGGCGTGCCTCACCCCGCCACGGGTCGCGGGGAGCCCCGTTCGGGAAGGCGGGTCCGCCCAGTGCCTCGTCGGTGGTGACCGGGTGGACGCTGGTGCGGGCGCCGCCGTGCTCGTCGCGCGGGTTGGGCTCCGTCCAGACCTCCGCCTTGTCGTCCAGGCGCAGCCCGACCAGCCGGTCCAGGGTCCGGTCGACCAGCACCACGACGTCCTCGGCGAAGAGCACGGCGTCGTCGCCCCGGATCGGGTGGACCCACCGCTGGTCGCCGGACGCGCCGTCGAGGACCACCAGGTCCCGCGGGGTGTCGCTGGAGCGGGCCTCGGCGAAGACCGCGACCGCGCCCGGGAGGGCGACGATCCGCTCCCACCGCTGCGCGGACACCTCGGTCTGCCGGCGCCACCGCTGCGTGCCGGTGCGGGTGTCGACCGCGAACACCTCGAGCCGGCCGTCCGGCAGCAGGTGGGCGAGATAGGCGCGGTCGCCGAGGACCGCGGTGAACATGTCCGTCGGGCGTTCCGCCCCGGCGGCCACGCGCTTCACCTCGGCGACCGGGTTCTGCCACTCCAGGGCCGGATAGCGGTCCCGGGTCCAGTACAGCACCGCCGCGACGGTCACTCCGGCCAGCGCCAGCACGGCACCGAGCGTGATCCACAGCGCCCGGCGGCGGGAGGTTCCCGGGCCGCCGGGCGGAGGCGACACCGGCGCGCCGGAGACGGGTACGCCCGGCCAGCCCGGCGGCGGCGCGCCTGGCCCCGCCGGGGGTACCCCGGACGGCCCGGCGACCGGCGGCCGCGGCTCGGCGAGCGTGGCGGGGGGCGGGGGCGGGCCGACCAGCGTGGCCGCGGGCGGCGCGCCGGTCCCGGCGGGGGCCGCCGGGACGGTCGGTGCCGTGGCGGCCGCGCCCGGCGTCGACGGGACGGCCTGCTGCGCCGGCGCCGGGGCGGCCGGTGGCGGTGCGGCGGGGCTGGTGGGGTGCGCGGCGGGCCCGGCATGCGGCGGCGGCCCGGCCGGAACCGGCGGCGGCGCGGCCGCGCTGGTCGGGTGCGGTGCCGCCGGGCTGGTCGGGTGCGGTGCCGCCGGGCTGGTCTGCGCCGGAGTCCCGGCGGGCACGACGGCCCCGTCGCCCGGGATCGCTACCGGTGCCGCGGCCGGAACGGGTGGCGGGGCCGGGGCAGGTGGCGGCGGGGCGACCGCGGGGGCGCCGAAACCGGCCGCGACCCGCGCGGGTCGTGGCACCGGCAGGTCGGTCAGCGCGCCCTCGGCCACCGGCAGCTCCGGCTGCTCCAGCACGGTCGGCGCCACCCCGAGCTCGGCGTGCAGCAGCCGGGCCACCAACGGGGTCCGGGTGGCGCCGCCGACCAGGAAGAGGCCGGCGAGCTGCCGGGGGTGCAGGCCGGCCGCGTCGATCACCTCCCGGGTCACCGCCACGGCCCGGCGCAGCAGCGGGGTGGCCACCCGCTCCAGGTCGTCCCGGGTGAGCGGGACGGCCGCCTCCACCCCCGGTACGGCGACCGGCGCGACGGCGGCCCGGGACAGCATCTCCTTGGCGCCCCGGACGTTCTCCCAGAGCTGGTGCCGCTCCCGCCACTGGGTCGCCGACTCCGGTCGGGTGAGCGTCGCCCAGCGGGCCGGGTGCCCGCCCGCGACCACCTCGCCGAGCCGGGCGAACAGGGCCGCGTCCACGTCCAGCCCACCGAGGTCGGCGGCGCCCCCCGCGGCCACCACGACGAACCCCGAGTCGCCCCACGGGTCGGCGCCCTCGTTGCGGAGCACGGCGACGTCCAGGGTGCCGGCGCCGAAGTCGAAGACCCCGATGGCGCCGCCGACCGGCACGGGCCGGCGGAGCACCTGGGTGTAGTAGCGGGCGGCGGCCACCGGCTCCCGCAGCAGCCGGGTCCCGGGCGGGGTGGGGCCGGACATGGTGTGCTCGGCCGCGGACGGCCAGCCGGCCAGGGCGAGCGCGTCGCTGAGCACCTGGCGGCGCGGCGCGTCCCAGGTGGCCGGGCAGGTGAGCACCGCCTCGGGCAGGAAACCGATCGCCTCGACCGCCGCCCGGGCCACCGCGTGCAGCGTCGCGGCGAGCAGTTCCGCGGGCGGATACCGACGGTCGCCCAGGGCCACCGCCGGTTCGTCGATGCGGCGCTTGGGGTGCGGCTCGTACCGGCCGGGCTCGGTGCGGGCCAGCCGCTGGGCGTCGCGGCCGGCGTGCAGCACCCCGTCCGCGTCGGCGTACACACCGGAGGGAATGATCGGCTGGCCGTCCAGCAACAGTGGACGGGTCTGACCGTCGGGGCGGCGGAGCACGGCCACCGTGTTCGACGTGCCGAGGTCGACGCCGAGGGCGTATCCCTCGTGCTGGCCTGCCATCTGCCGATACCTCCGCGGGACGGGGGGATGCCCGGTCCCGCATGGTACGCAGCCCGCGCCGCCCGGGGGGTCGGCCGGTCGGGCCGACGCGCCGGGCCCGTCGGTGGGCGCCGTATGACCGAGCCGGGATGGAATCCATACATTGCCATTTATCGATAGAGGTGCGTAGGCTCCCGCCATCACAGCTACGGCGCGGTCACGAAGCGCGCCGTCGAGGCTTGGAGGGGACCAATGGTGCGTTGGCGCAGACTCGTCGGCCGGATGGCGGCCGTGTTGGCGGTGGTCACCGCCGGAACGTTCGTGGCGGCCGTGCCGGCCAACGCGGCGCCGGACGACGGGATGACCCCGTACGTCGTCGGCGGGACCCGGGCCGCCCAGGGCGAGTTCCCGTTCATGGTCCGGCTCTCGATGGGCTGCGGCGGCGCCCTCTACAGCCCGCGGCTGGTGCTCACCGCGGCGCACTGCGTCGGCCGTACCGGCACCAACACCAGCATCACCGCCACCCTCGGCGTGGTCGACCTCCAGTCCTCGAGCCGGATCCAGGTCCGGTCCAACTACGTCTACCGGGCGCCCGGCTACAACGGCGCCGGCAAGGACTGGGCGCTGATCCGGCTCGCCACCCCGGTCACCTCGCTCAGCACCCTCAAGATCGCCAACACCACGGCGTACGACAACGGCACCTTCACCGTGGCGGGCTGGGGTGCGGCCCGGGAGGGCGGCCCGCAGCAGCGCTACCTGCTCAAGGCGACCGTCCCCTTCGTCGACGACACCACCTGCAACAACTACTACGGCGGCGACATCATCCCGAGCGAGGAGATCTGCGCCGGCTACGCCAGCGGCGGCGTCGACACCTGCCAGGGTGACTCCGGCGGCCCGATGTTCCGCCGGGACGCCTCCAACGCCTGGATCCAGGTCGGCATCGTCAGTTGGGGCTACGGCTGCGCCCGACCCAACTACCCCGGCGTCTACACCCAGGTGAGCACCTTCGCCTCGGCGATCGCGTCGGCCGCCGCCAGTCTCGGCGGCTGAGTCGTACGACGTCGGTGGCCCGGCCGCGTCCGGCGGCCGGGCCATCGGCCTGCCGGCTCCCGCCCACCGCAGTGGCGGGAACACCCGCAGGGCCCGCGTGCTCCTACGACGCTGCTCGTCCGCGTCGAGGCCGGTCCGCCGTCGCGAACCGCCAGTCCGGCGTGGCCGCACGGCGCTGCTGCCCGCCAGGCCGGAGACCCGGCAAGGACTGATCGCTTCCCGCACGTCCCGGTCCGGGCCGCTATCGTCGCCGGATGCCCGAGCTGATCGCACCCACCGTCCGCCTGCACGCCGCCTGGCTCGAGGCGCGTGACGAGTGGGGCCCCGGCGTCCACGAGGACGGGTTCGGACTGCGGCCGTCCGATGAGGTGGACTCGCTGGGCGGCTTCGCGGCCTGGGTGGCCCGGCTGGCTGACAAGCGGGATCCGGCGAACCGGCCGGACGCCGGCCGGCGCGGGTGCACGTACCGGTGGATCGTCGAGGGCGACCGGGTGCTCGGTGGGATCGCGCTGCGACACGGGCTCGACGACTTCGTGCTGCGGGTCGGCCACGTCGGCTACGGCATCCGGCCGTCCGCGCGCCGGCGCGGCCTGGCGACGTGGGCGCTGGGCCGGATGCTCGATGTGGCGCGGCGGGACGGCCTGGACCGGGTGCTGATCGTCTGCGCGGAGGAGAACATCGCGTCGGCGAGGACGATCGAACACCACGGCGGTGTCCTCGAGGGCGTCCGGGACACCGAACTCGGGCCCGCGCGGCGCTACTGGATCAGGCTCTAGGGAGGAGTGTGGCGCCGACGATCTGGACGATCTGCACGAACGTCTCGACCGCACCCGCTGGCCCGACGAACTGCTGGGTGTGAGATGGGCGTACGGCGTCCCGCGCGACTACCTCAGGGAGCTCGTGCACTACTGGCGCCACGGGTACGACTGGCGGGCCGCGGAGGTCGAGCTGAACCAGTGGCCGCAGTTCGTCACCACGATCGACGGTGCGAACATTCACCTCGCCCACGTCCGGTCGCCCGAGAGGTGGAATGGCCCAGGTGCCGCGATCATGCGGTCTGCCTGGGCCTTCGTGGGTGGAGCGGGCGACGGGAATCGAACCCGCACCGTCAGTTTGGAAGACTGAAGCTCTGCCATTGAGCTACGCCCGCGTACGCCCCGGCAGCGCGGGGCGCGTCGACAGCCTACCCAATGCCCCCGCCGGACGCGCAGCCGTGTGCCGGCGCGTCGATTGTCAAGATCCACGCAACTTCGGGGAAGTAGTGGCCTCCCGTCGCCCGGAGGCCACTACTTCCCCGAAGTTGTCGCCTCGTGGAGGTAGGCGCGCCTCGTGGGGGTCGGTGCGCCTCCGTGGGCCTCCCGACCCGGGCCGGGTCGGGGAGGAAGGTGTCCGGTTGGTGCGCGTTCGGCGGGTTGGGGGAGGACCCGACACGTCCGGTGGGACGCGACGGCATAGACTGCTCGTCGCCACGGGGTGTGGCGCAGCTTGGTAGCGCACTCGCTTTGGGAGCGAGGGGCCGTGGGTTCAAATCCCGCCACCCCGACTGTCGTCCGCGGCCGGTGTCACCGGGCCCGCCGTCCGTGCGGTGCCCGGGCGCTGCCGGTGCCCCCGGCCGGCTCGCCTACACTCGATGGGCTAATTGCGCCCAGACTCAACCGAGATCCGTCAAGGAGTACGCCTGTGAAGAGCACCGTCGAGACTCTGAGCCCGACGCGCGTGCGGCTCGCCATCGAGGTGCCGTTCGTCGAGCTCGAGCCGAGCCTCAAGAAGGCGTACCGGGAGATCGGTTCGCAGGTGCAGGTTCCCGGCTTCCGTCGGGGCAAGGTGCCGGCCGCCGTGATCGACCAGCGGGTGGGCCGGGGCACCGTCCTCAACGAGGCGGTGCAGGAGGCCATCCCGCAGAACATCCTCGCCGCGGTCCGCGAGCACGACCTGAAGACCCTCGGTCGCCCCGAGGTCGAGATCACCGAGTTCAACGACGGTGACTCGCTCAACTTCACCGCCGAGGTCGACGTCCGGCCGGAGATCACCCTGCCCGACCTGTCCACCATCGAGGTGACCGTCGACGAGCTGCAGATCGACGACAGCGAGATCGAGGAGCAGGTCAAGAACCTGCGCGAGCGGTTCGCCACGCTCAAGACCGTCGAGCGCGCCGCCCAGGAGGGCGACTACGTCCAGATCGACCTGAACGCGACCGTCGACGGCGAGGACGTGCCGGGCGGTTCGGCGAGCAACATCTCCCACGAGGTGGGCAGCAAGCAGCTGCTGCCGGGCCTGGACGAGGCCGTCGTCGGCCTGGCCGCCGGCGAGAGCACCACCTTCACCACCCAGCTCGTCGGCGGCGACTTCGCCGGCCGCGACGCCGAGGTGGCGGTGACCGTGCGCACCGTCAAGGAGAAGGAGCTGCCGGAGCTCAACGACGAGTTCGCCCAGATGGCGAGCGAGTTCGACACCATGCAGGAGCTCCGGGACGACCTGCGGGAGCGGGTCACCCGCGGCAAGCGCGTCGAGCAGATCTACGCCGCCCGGGACAAGGCTCTCGAGCAGCTGGTCGCCGCCGCCGAGGTGCCGGCGCCGGAGGGGGTCGTCCGCGAGGAGGTCGACAGCCGCAAGCAGGCGATGGTCGACCAGCTCGAGCGGATCGGCGCCTCGCTGGAGGAGTACCTCGCCGCCGAGGAGAAGACCGAGGAGCAGATCGACGCCGAGCTGACCGAGGCGGCGACCCAGGGCGTCAAGGTCCAGCTGCTGCTGGACACCCTCGCCGACGCCGAGGACGTCCAGGTCTCCGACGACGAGTTCGGCCACGAGATCGTGCACCGGGCCCAGCGCGCCGGGATGGCTCCGCAGCAGTACTACGACCAGCTGGTCCAGTCCGGCGCAGCCGGCGCCGTCTTCGGCGACGTCCGCCGCGGCAAGGCACTGGCCTCGGTCATGGAGCGGATCAAGATCACGGACACCGCCGGCAACGAGGTGACGCTCGACGCGCTGCGCGCCGCGGGCGAGGCCGAGCACGACCACGAGCACTGATCGTCGGGTGCCGGCCGTCGTCCGCCGCTCGCGGTGGACGACGGCCGAAACCCTTTCCGGGGTACGCCTTTGCGGCTCAGCTGCGCTGAGAGCGAACAGTGCCCCGACCGGGACTCTGCTGCCCGGCCGAGCGGTTAGTGTCGGGTGAGACGGTACGGAGAGCGAAGGGCTGCCATGACCGACATGCACATCCCAGCGAAGCCGCTCCGGGCGATCGAGGCCCGCGGTGGCGACAACATTGGCAACCTCGACGACTCGGTCTACAACCGGTTGCTCAAGGAGCGGATCATCTTCCTGGGCAGCGAGGTGACCGACCAGGTCGCCAACCGCATCTGCGCGCAGCTGCTGCTGCTCGCCGCGGAGGACCCGGACCGCGACATCAACCTCTGGATCAACTCGCCGGGTGGCTCGGTCTACTCCGGCATGGCGATCTACGACACCATGCAGTTCATCGACAACGACGTGTCGACCGTCGCGATGGGCATGGCGGCCTCCATGGGCCAGCTGCTGCTCTGCGCCGGCACCAAGGGCAAGCGTTACGCCCTGCCGCACGCGCGGATCATGATGCACCAGCCCTCCGGAGGTCTGGGCGGCACCGCGTCCGACATCGCCATCCAGGCGGAGCAGATGCTCTACACCAAGCGGATGTTCCAGGAGCGGGTCGCCTTCCACACCGGCCAGAGCCAGGCGCAGATCGAGGCGGATTCGGACCGGGACCGCTGGTTCACCGCCCAGGAGGCCATGGACTACGGCTTCATCGACAAGGTGATCATCGGGGCCGCCCAGGTTCCGGATGGCGCCGGGACCCTGAGCTGAGGAGCTGACGATGACCGATCTGAGCCTGCCGCCCCAGTTCGCGGCCGTGCACAACCGCTACGTCCTGCCGTCGTTCGTCGAGCGCACGTCGTACGGGGTCAAGGAGTCGAACCCGTACAACAAGCTCTTCGAGGACCGGATCATCTTCCTCGGCGTCCAGGTCGACGACGCGTCGGCCAACGACGTGATGGCCCAGCTGCTGACGCTCGAGGGCACCGACCCGGACCGCGACATCATCATGTACATCAACTCACCGGGTGGTTCGTTCACCGCCATGACGGCGATCTACGACACCATGCAGTACGTCCGGCCGGACATCCAGACGGTCTGCCTGGGCCAGGCCGCCAGCGCGGCGGCGGTGCTGCTCTCCGCGGGCACCCCGGGCAAGCGGATGGCGCTGCCCAACTCCCGGATCATCATCCACCAGCCGGCCACCGAGGGCGGCTACGGGCAGGGCTCGGACATCGAGATCCAGGCTCGGGAGATCCTGCGGATGCGGACCCAGCTGGAGGAGATGCTCTCCCGGCACTGCAACCAGCCGCTGGAGAAGGTCCGCAAGGACATCGACCGTGACAAGATCATGACGGCCGAGGAGTCCAAGGAGTACGGGCTGGTGGACACCATCCTCACCAGCCGCAAGAAGGGCCTGCTGGCGGCCAACGCGGCCAGCTGATCAGTACCGGGTCGGAGGTCGGCCGGGAGATCGCTCCCGGCCGACCTCTGACACACCCGTTTTGGGGGTCGGAGAATGCTCCGCCAGCGGGTAACGTCGGGTCTGAACCGCTTCGCTGGTCGACCGGCGGGGTGAATGAGGCGGACGGGTTAGACGTTCGCAGGTCATGGCCGGGTCCCCGGCCGATGAGTGCAGGGAGAACGTAGGTGGCACGGATCGGTGACGGCGGCGACCTACTGAAATGCTCCTTCTGCGGCAAGTCGCAGAAGCAGGTCAAGAAGCTCATCGCGGGCCCCGGGGTCTACATCTGCGACGAGTGCATCGACCTCTGTAACGAGATCATCGAAGAGGAGCTGGCCGAGTCCGGCGAGGTGAAGTGGGAAGAGCTTCCCAAGCCGATGGAGATCTGCCAGTTCCTCGACAACTACGTCGTGGGGCAGGACCAGGCCAAGAAGGCGCTCGCCGTCGCGGTCTACAACCACTACAAGCGGATCCAGGCCGAGGCGGCCGGCGCGCCGGGCTCCGGCAGCGACGCCGTCGAGCTGGCCAAGTCCAACATCCTGTTGCTGGGCCCGACCGGCTGTGGCAAGACCCACCTGGCGCAGACCCTGGCGCGGATGCTGAACGTGCCGTTCGCCATCGCCGACGCCACCGCGCTCACCGAGGCCGGTTACGTCGGCGAGGACGTGGAGAACATCCTCCTCAAGCTGATCCAGGCCGCGGACTACGACATCAAGCGCGCCGAGACGGGCATCATCTACATCGACGAGGTCGACAAGATCGCCCGCAAGTCGGAGAACCCGTCGATCACGCGGGACGTCTCCGGTGAGGGCGTCCAGCAGGCGTTGCTGAAGATGCTGGAAGGCACGGTGGCCAACGTGCCGCCGCAGGGCGGGCGCAAGCACCCGCACCAGGAGTTCATCCAGATCGACACCACCAACGTGCTCTTCATCTGCGGCGGTGCCTTCGCCGGGCTCGACCAGATCATCGAGGCCCGCACCGGCCACGGCGGCACCGGCTTCGGCGCCCGGCTCCGGTCGGTCTCCGAGCGGTCGACCGACGACATCTTCAGCCAGGTCATGCCGGAGGACATGCTGAAGTTCGGGTTGATCCCGGAGTTCATCGGCCGCCTCCCGGTGATCACCAACGTGCGCAGCCTCGACCGCACCGCCCTGGTACGGATCCTCACCGAGCCGCGCAACGCGCTGGTCCGGCAGTACCAGCGCCTCTTCGAGCTGGACGGCGTCGAGCTGGAGTTCGAGCAGCCCGCGCTCGAGGCGATCGCCGACCAGGCGATGCTGCGTGGCACGGGTGCCCGCGGCCTCCGCGCGATCATGGAGGAGGTCCTGCTCTCCGTGATGTACGAGGTGCCGAGCAACCCGGACGCCGCCCGGGTGCTGATCACCCGCGAGGTCGTCCTGGAGAACGTCAACCCGACGATCGTTCCGCGCGAGTTCACCGGCCGGCGCGCCCGGCGGGACCGCGAGGAGAAGTCCGCCTGAGCCGCGGGGCAGGGCGCCCGACGATAGCCGCCGAGGCGCTGGCGAGCCGGCCAGCCGCGTCAGCTGACGCTGTCGCGGTGGCGTTCCCGGCCGTACGCTGAAGGCCATGCGTGTCGCCGTCTGCCAGCTGAACGCCCGCGACGACCGGAAGGCCAACCTCGCCGCCGCGGCGGCCCTGGTGGAGCGCGCGGCGGCCGCCGGCGCGGACCTGGCGGTCCTGCCGGAGTACGTCGACTACCTGGGCCCGGCCGCCGGGCTGCCGGAGCCGGAACCGGTCGACGGCGAGGTGGGCGCCTTCTTCGCCGACGTCGCCCGGCGGCTCGGCATCTGGCTGATCGCCGGCTCCTTCCACGAGGCCGGCCCGGATCCGGCGCACACCTGGAACACCTCGCTGGTGTTCGACCGCGCGGGCGCGCTCGCCGCCAGCTATCGCAAGATCCACCTGTACGACGTGGAGATCCCCGGCCGGGTCTCGTACCTCGAGTCGGCCACCGTGGCGGCGGGCGACCAGCCGGTGGTGGTCGACGTCGAGGGGCTACGGGTGGGGTTGTCGATCTGCTACGACCTGCGCTTCCCGGAGCTCTACCGGCAACTCGCCACCGAGGGCGGGGCCCAGCTGCTGGTCGTGCCGGCGGCGTTCATGCTGCACACCGGGCGGGACCACTGGGAGGTGCTGCTGCGGGCGCGGGCCATCGAGAACCAGTGTTTCGTCGCCGCGGCCGGCCAGACCGGCGACCACGAGCCGGGCCGGACCTGTTTCGGGCGCAGCATGGTGATTGACCCCTGGGGAACCGTGCTCAGCCAGGTGCCGGACGGTCCCGGCTTCGCCGTCGCGGATCTCGACCTGGAGCGGCAGCGGACCATCCGTGCCGAGCTGCCGAGCCTGGCCAACCGTCGGCTCTGACCGGCCTCACCCCTGCAGCAGCACGCCCACCAGCGCGAAGCCGGCGATCGCCGCCGCCGTGACGAGCAGGGCGGTGCTCATCCGGGAGGGCCCGCGCCGCACCAGCCGGGCCACCGAGGCCAGGACGACGAAGACCACGAAGGCGCCGATGACCAGCTGCCAGAACGGCAGCAGCAGCCCGAGCAGCGCCTCCTCGGCGAGCACCGCCGCCGGAAGCCGGGACACGTCATCCATGCCGAACACTCTGGCACGTCGCGGCCGCTTTCGGGACCGGTGCACCGACCAGCACCCGAGCCGTCCCGGCGTCCCTGCGGAGTGCTCTCGGAGAGCCGGGCGTTGAGATCGTGCGACAGCAACCGGCAGCGGACCGTGGGGTGACGCCCGGCCATCGGCGGTTGAGTCGGCTGCCACACCGCCGGAGAAATGGCTCCGCGGAGCCGGGCGTTGCACCGGCAGCGGTGGCGCCGCGGGAATGTGCGGTGACTCCCTTCGGCGGTTGAGTCGGTTGGCTCAGCGCCGGCATTCCGCGGAATGGCTCCGGGGAGCCGGGCGTTGAGATCGTCGGACAGCGGTGGCGCCGCGGGAACATGCGGTGGCGCCGGCCGTTGGAGGTTGAGTCGGGCTGCGACACCCCCGACCGCCGGCGTCACGCGGAATGCAGGCGTGGCCCTCGGCGTTGCAACCCGTACCGGGCTTCCGGCACGGCGCGCCGATCCAGTGGCGAGCGTTGATTTGCCTTCCGGGGGCCCGCCGCGTAACTTTCTCTCTGCACGCGGGAGGCCGGACAAACCGGCCGAGAGCGGGCACCAGGCTCGTGGCGGAGACGCCGAGCGAGGCTGGGACCGGGCGGTGCGGCTACTCCGGCAAGACGGGGTTGCGGTCGCGAAGCCGACCGGGTAGAGTTCTGAAGCCGGCAGGAGCCGGGCGGATGGCCGCGAAGCGGCGATCGGTCGGTCTGCGGCTTCCCACGACAGAAACGACCGCCAGTTACGGCGTGCGTCAACGTGGGTCCGGAACGAGCCAAGTTGATCACCTCGGACCGAGGTTGACGGCGCGGAGCGGACCGGGTAAGTTTGAGAGGTTGCCCCGGACGGGGTCCCAGATAGTGGGATGCCGGATGGTGTGTGGTTGTTCTTTGAGAACTCAACAGGGTGCTTGATAAGCCAGTGCCAATTTGATTGATACCCCGG
>NZ_JBSWCE010000070.1:0-15148 GCF_056780015.1 Micromonospora sp. R311 | reverse complement strand
CAACAAGACCGGCGCACCCGTCACCCGGTCACTGATCGCCTACGACCACTGACCGGGATTCGGAACTACTCGTCTAGTCCTGGCCGCCGCCCTGCTCGGGCTGGCCACGATCGGCGACGGTTTCGTCTACCTGCTGCTGCAACGCCGGGAGAACCTGGACCTGACCTGGTTCCCGCTCCTCGCGGTCGGCACCAGCCTGGTGTATCTGCTGCTCGCCGCCCCGCTCGGCATGCTCGCTGACCGGATCGGCCGGCTGCCCGTGGTACTGGGCGGGTACGCGGCGCTCGGCGCGACCTATGTGCTGCTCGCCGGCCCGGTCGGCGGCTGGCCGCTGCTCGTGCTGGCGCTCACCCTGTACGGCCTCTTCTACGCGGCCACCGACGGCGTGCTCATCGCGCTCGCCGGGCCGGTGCTCCCGCCGCGGCTGCGCACCACCGGCATCGCCCTCGTGCAGACCGGGCAGGCGCTGGCGTACCTCGTCTCCTCCGTCCTGTTCGGACTGGCCTGGCAGGCGTGGGGGCCGGACGCCGCGATCCGGGTCGCGGCCGTGGCCGTCGCGGGCGTCCTGCTCGGCACCGTGCTCCTGCTGGCCCCCGCTTCCCGCCTCGTCACCCGGAGGGTGTCCCGATGACCGCGATGTCGACCCGAGCGAAGGCCGGGGTGGCCGCCGCCTCGGCCGTGCTGCTGGGGGCGGTGGCGGCCGGCTACGCCGCCGGCGCCGCCGAGCCGGCCCCGTCGCCGCCCAGCGCCGGCGCCGGCGCGGTCACCCTGGACCCCGGGCCGCGCCTGCTCACCATCACCGACCGGCACGTCTCGTCCGTCGCGATGGCGGATCCGGCCGGGCCGCGCGCCGTGTCGGCGCTGGCGTGCCTCCGGGTGTACGCGGCGGCCGGCACCGGCGTCTGCCTGGGCCCGGAGACGCCCTGGTCCTACCGGCTCGTCGTGCTCGACGCCGCGCTGCGGGAGAGGCGGGCCCTCGCCATCCCCGGCCTGCCCAACCGGGCTCGGGTCTCGGCCTCGGGGCGGATGGTCTCCTGGACCACCTTCGTCGGCGGGGACTCCTACACGAGCAGCGGCTTCTCCACCCGTACCGGCATCCTCGACGCCCGCAGCGGCACCACCGTGATGTCGCTGGAGGAGTTCGCGGTGACCCGCGACGGCAAGCCGTACCGCAACGCCGACGTCAACTACTGGGGGGTGACCTTCACCGGCGACGACAACACCTTCTACGCCACCATGTCGACCGGCGGGAAGCGGTACCTCGTCCGGGGCGATTTCACCGCGCGGACGGTGGTGACGCTGAAGGAGAACGTCGAGTGCCCGTCGCTGTCGCCGGACGGCCGGCGGATCGCGTTCAAGGAGGCGATCGACGCCGACCCGGCCAAGGGCTGGCGGCTGTCGGTCCTCGACCTGGCCACGATGCGGGTGACCGCGACGGCCGAGACGGCGAGCGTCGACGACCAGGCGGCCTGGCTGGACGACGCGACGCTGGCGTACACGCTGCGCCAGAGCGACGGCCGCCCGGACGTGTGGGCGGTACCGGCGGACGGGTCCGGTTCGCCCAGGCTGCTGGTACCGGGCGCCGAATCCCCGGCGCCGCTGGTCTGACCGCTACCGGCCCCGTCGGGGTCGGTCGGGCGTTACTTCGCCGGACACCGGACGCCAGCGAGTTACCGCGGATCGGGGCGTCCCGGTGGCCGGCGGCGGATTAATCGGCTCTGTCCGGGTACCCCGCGGTGTCCTGTCGCGGTGGGACCTGCCACGGCCGTCGCATCGCGGATCGCCCTTTCGTGCGCAGGAGGTGCGGAAGTGCCCATGCTGGCCGCGCTCGACCCTCGGCACACCGTCGCTCCCCCCGGGTACAGCCGGTGGCTCATCCCGCCGGCGGCCCTCGCGGTGCACCTGTGCATCGGGCAGGTCTACGCGACCAGCGTGTACAAGAACTCCCTCATCGCGCGCTTCGACGCCAGCCAGACCGCCATCGGCGTGATCTTCAGCATCGCGATCGTGATGCTGGGTCTCTCGGCGGCGGTCGGTGGCACCTGGGCCGAGCGCAGCGGACCCCGCAAGACCATGTTCACGTCCGCCTGCTTCTGGGCCGCCGGATTCCTGATCGGCGCGCTCGGCATCGCCACCCGCCAACTCTGGCTGCTCTACCTCGGCTACGGGGTGATCGGCGGTATCGGGCTCGGCATCGGCTACATCTCGCCGGTCTCCACCCTGATCAAGTGGTTCCCGGACCGCCCCGGGCTCGCCACCGGGTTGGCGATCATGGGGTTCGGCGGTGGCGCGTTGCTCGCCAGCCCGCTGTCGCGCCAGTTGCTCTCGCTCTACGACCCCGGATTCGATCCCGCCCGGGCGGGGGCGGTGGCCTCGGGCGGCGCGCTGGTGGGGCTCTTCCTCACCCTCGGCGTCGGCTATTTCATGATCATGATGTTCGGCGTGTTCAACGTACGGGTACCCCCGCCCGGGTGGCGTCCGGCCGGCTTCGATCCGGCGTCGGTCGCGCAGAAGCCCCTGGTCACCCGGGCCAGCGTGTCTGCCGCGAACGCCATCCGCACCCGCTCGTTCTGGTTGCTCTGGATCGTGCTCTTCACCAACGTGACCGCCGGCATCGGCATCCTCGAGCAGGCCGCACCGATGATCCAGGACTTCTTCCGGGACAACGCCGTGTCGGCCGTCTCGGTCGCCGGCGCGGCGGGCTTCGTGGGTCTGCTGTCACTGTTCAACATGGCCGGGCGCTTCGTGTGGTCGTCGACCTCCGACCTCATCGGCCGCAAGCCGATCTACGTGCTCTACCTCGGCCTCGGCATGGTGCTGTACGCCCTGCTGGCGGCGTTCGGGCAGAACGCGACCTGGCTGTTCGTGCTCCTCGCCGGCACCATCATCTCCTTCTACGGCGGCGGTTTCGCCACCGTCCCCGCCTACCTGCGTGACCTGTTCGGCACCCTCCAGGTCGGCGCCATCCACGGCCGGCTGCTGACCGCCTGGTCCGCCGCGGGCGTGGCCGGGCCACTGATCGTCAACGGGATCCTCGACACGCAGGGCAAGCCGGGCACGCTCACCGCCTCGTCCTACCGGCCGGCGCTGTTCACCATGGTCGGCGTGCTGGCCGTCGGATTCATCGCCAACCTGCTGGTGCGGCCGGTCCCGGAACGGTTCCACGAACCGGAGACCGGCGGATCCGTACCGGTGGCACCCGGTGAGAAGACCGACCCGGTCGCCCTGGGACCGGAGAGCCGACCCGCGGCACAGGTCGTCGGGACGCAGCGGACCCGGCTCTGGATCTCCTGGACGCTGGTCAGCGTGTTGCTCGCCTACGGCGTCGTGCAGACCCTGACCACCGCGGCGAAGCTCTTCACCGATTGATCCGCGCCGTCACCCCGGCGCTGGACGTTGCCGGCATCTGCCATGCTTCGGGCCGTGACGACCGGCCAACCGTCCAGACGCCGCACCCGCCGCCACGCCCGCAGGCGTACCGCTCCCTGGCTCCTCGTACTGGGTGCGCTCGGCGCGATCGGCGCGCTGCTGGCCGTCGTCGCCGTCGCCGTGGTCGTGGTGCCCGTGCTGCGCCCGCCGGGCCCCCGCCCCCTCTTCCAGCTCCCGGTCGCCTGCGGCGAGACCTGGCAGCTCGGCACCTACCCCGGCCACGACGACTACGACGTCGACCTGTTCCCCACGAAGGGCGAGGCATGGGGGCGGCCGGTGCTCGCCTCCTACGCCGGCACGGTCACCGAAGCGGGCATCAACGGCACCCTGGGTGGCCGTACCCCGGAGAACCCGGACGGCCCGCGCGGCCGCGGCGGCGGTTACTGGGTGAAGATCGACCACGGTGGCCGGTGGGAGACGCAGTATCTCCACCTGCTCGAACCGCCGCTGGTCGAGGAGGGGCAGCGGGTCGCCCAGGGCGAGCAGATCGGGCGGGTCGGCAGCACCGGCAACTCCGGCGCCCCGCACCTGCACTACGAGCAGCGCCGGGGCTGGGAGAAGGTCGAGACCTACTTCGACGGCGCGCCCTCCGGCATCACGAACGACGACACCGAATACACCGTCACACGGAGGAGCAACAACTGCGCCTCCGGCCAGCCGTAGCCGCCCGCACCGGCGACGGTGGCGGCCGACCGGGCCGCGTCGGCTACTGGGCGACGATGCTGTCCGAGCCGCTCGGCACCAGGCCGTGGCCGTCTCCCGGTGGCCGGGCGGCAGCCCGGTGGCGCTCCTGTTTCACCCGGTAGAGCCGCTGGTCGGCGACGGCCATCAGGGCGTCGAGGGTGTCGCCGTCGTACGGCGCGGTGGCCGCGCCGATGCTGACGCCGGTGTGCTGGCGTACCGCCGCGTCGATCCGGGACGCGATCGACGCGGCGATGGACTGTTCGGCGTCGACCAGGACGACGACGAACTCGTCCCCGCCGACCCGGGCGATGGCGTCCTCGACGCGCAGCACGTCCCGTGCCGCCGCCACCGTCCGCCGCAGCAACTCGTCGCCGGCGGCGTGCCCGAGCCGGTCGTTGACGAGTTTGAAGTCGTCCAGATCCAGGCAGAGCAGGGACGGGCCGGGGCGGCAGCCGCCGCGGAAGAGGTGGCTGGTGAACTCGGCCAGGCCGCGCCGGTTCAGCGCCCCGGTGAGCGGATCCAGCGCCGCGAGCGCACGCAGTTGGGACCGCTGGCGCGCCAGGCTCCGGGCCTGCGCCGAGCAGACCGAGGCCAGCACGAGCATCCCCGCGACGTAGATGAAGACGTGACCGGGGCGCGCCGGCCCGCCGGTGACGGCGACGACGAGGTAGGACCCGAAGACGAGCAGCTCGAGCGCGATCATCACCCGCAGGTGCGGCGTGTAGTTGGCGACGAACACGGTGGTGGTCACGAAACCCAGGGCGGCCGGCGAGGCGACCCCGCCGTCCCAGTGCGCGCCGAGCGCCGCCGTCAGGAGCGTGATCAGCAGGATCGTGAACGAGAGGCGGTATCCCGACACCTGCGTCGTCACCCGCCGCGCCGCCCACACCCCCACGAGCCCGGACGCCATGCCGCATAGGTAGGCCGCGAGCATGAGGGACCGGTTCGGCTGGTGGAGCGTCACGACGCAGTAGATGACGGCTACCGTGTGCGAGACGGCGTGCAACGCCGCGCCGAGGAGGATCCTTCGGCGACGCTCGTTCACCCGACTGTCCACCGTAGCCACGGCACTCCGCCGACGATCGCAGTGATGTGGTGGCGCGACCGGTCGAGGCGGCCGGGCCGACGGCCCGTGTCGTGGCCGCTCCGGTGGCGCGCCCTACCACCTCGACATTGAATGGTGTGCTTCCGTTCACCGTCAATACCCCGATCGGTAACCTCACCAGCTCGTGTCCGTACCGGTACGCACCGTCGAGGAGCAGCCGAAACGTCCCGGCGCGGTAGCGGTGACCCGCCGGGGTGGGGGTGGGCGGCGACGCCCGGCGCCCACCCCCACCGCCCGGCGTCGGTCAGGCGACCGCAAGGGATCCACCGACAAACAATTTTGTCTTGACAGGAAAAGCTGTCGGTGAGAGAGTCAAGGCATGTTCGACATCGCAGTGATCGAGGACCCGGCGGCGGCCGAGGCGTCGCTGGACCCGATGCGGGCGCGGCTGCTGGCCGAGCTCGCCGAGCCCGCCTCGGCGACCATGCTCGCGGCCCGGGTCGGCCTGCCCCGGCAGAAGGTCAACTACCACCTCCGGGCGCTCGAGCAGCACGGCCTGATCGAGCTGGTCGAGGAACGCCGCAAGGGCAACGTCACGGAGCGGGTCATGCAGGCCACCGCGGCGTCGTACGTGATCTCGCCGGCGGCCCTCGCCGCGGTGCGGCCCAAGCCGTCCGAGCAGCCCGACCGGCTGTCGGCGCGGTGGCTGCTCGCGGTCGCCGCCCGGCTCGTGCAGGACGTCGGTGCGCTCATCACCGGCGCCGACCGGGCCAGGAAGCGGGTGGCGACCTTCGCGATGGACGCGGAGGTGCGGTTCGCCTCGGCGAGCGACCGGGCCGCGTTCGCCGAGGAGCTGGCGTCCACCCTCGCCGCCCTGGTCAGCAGGTACCACGACGAGACGGCACCCGGCGGGCGCGCGCACCGGGTGGTGCTCGCCCTGCATCCCAGCGTCACCCCCACCACCGACACCGAGCCCGAGGAGTCCTGACATGACCGCCATGACCAGCCCGACCACCGGCGTCCTGCCGACCGGCCGGACCGTGCCGACGATCGCCACGACCCGCCGCCGGCGGCGTGCCCTCGGAGTGGGCGCCGCGGTGGCCGCCAACAGCCTGCTCTACCTGGTCGCCCGGGCGGCCGGCACGGACTTCCTGCTCACCGCGCCGGGCACCACCCAGGCGCACCAGTTGATCCTGCTGGAGATCGCCGGCTTCAGCCTGGTCTTCGCGCTCCTCGGCTGGGGCGCCCTGGCGGTACTCGAGCGGTACACCCGGCACGCCCGGGTGGTCTGGAGCGTGCTGGCCGGCACCGTGCTGCTCGCCTCGTTCGTGCCGGTCTTCATCGAGCGGGCCACCGTGGACACCCGGACCATGCTCTGCGTGTCGCACGTCGTGGTCGCCGCGGCCCTGCTGCCGATGCTGCGCCAGGCCGCCGGAGCCCGGCGGACCGCCCGCTGACCGAGCCCGCCCGTCGGCCGGCGCGACTCCGCGCTACGCCGACCCCGCCCGGCGACGCTCCGCGCGCCGGCCGACCAGATCCCGAACCTGATCAACCGCCACAGACGACGACCGAACACGACCGAGAGGTGCCGACCATGGGACACGCATTCGAGCTGCAGAAGGACATCGAGCTGGCCGCCACGCCGGAGCAGGTGTGGGAGGCGATCGCCACCGGCCCGGGGATCGACTCCTGGTTCATGGGCCGCAGCGAGGTGGAGCCGGGGGAGGGCAGCCGCACCCGCCACGACATGGCAGGCTTCGTCAGCGAGGCGACGGTCACCGGCTGGGAGCCCGGCAAGCGGTTCGCCTACCGCAGCGACCCCGCGCCGGACGGCACCTTCATGGCCCTGGAATACCTGATCGAGGGCCGTGACCAGGGCAGCACCGTGCTGCGGCTGGTGCAGAGCGGCGTCCTGGGCGACAACTGGGAGACCGAGTACGAGGCGATGAAGGTCGGCTGGGACATGTACCTCGGCACGCTGGCCGCGTACGTGGCCCACTTCGCCGGGCGGGCCGGCATCCCGGTCACCGCCTTCCGGCCCGGGGCCGGCGCCCCGGACCAGGTGTGGGCGGCGGTCGGCCGCGCCCTCGGCATCGCCGGCCCGGTCACCGAGGGGGCGCCGGTCCGGTTCACCGTCGACGGACTGCCGCCGGTCGAGGGGGTCGTCGACCTCGCCGGCCTGCCGACCTACCTCGGCGTCCGCACCGACGACGCGCTCTACCGGTTCCTGCACTCCGGCACGGAGCGGGGCAACACCCTGGTGCTCGGCCACCACCTCTTCGGCCCGCGGCAGGACCCGGAGCGCGCCGGGCAGGCCTGGCAGAACTGGGTGACCGCACTTCCGATCGGCTGACCGGCACACCGACGCCGGCCCCGCCACGCACGACGGTGGCGGGGCCGGCGCGCGCCCCCGTCGACAGGCGAACCCGGGAACAGATCCGCCGGTGTTAGGGTTCGTTACGAGTGATCGAGCGAGGGAGAGCAGACATGGCAGGTGACGACGACATCTCCGGGTGATACCGGAGGGTCCGGCCACCGGCAGGCGCAGTGAGCGCCTTCGCCGTGGCCATGACGTCGTTCCGCCAGCCCCTGTCTCCTGCTGGGCGGGCCCCGCCACGCCCACGTCACCGCCGAGGTCTCTCAGATGTCCGATGCCTTTATCGTCTGCTCGAACCTGTCCTTCTCCTGGCCGGACGACACCCCGGTCTTCCAGGAGCTGTCCTTCGCCCTGGGGGCCGGCCGCACCGGCCTGGTGGCGCCGAACGGCGCCGGCAAGACCACCCTGCTCAAGCTGATCGCCGACGAGCTGCGGCCCACCGGCGGCACGGTGACCGTCAACGGGGTGCTCGGCTACCTCCCGCAGAACCTGTCCCTCGTCGGCGACCTGACGGTCGCCGAGGTCCTCGGCATCGACCGGGTGCTGCGGGCGCTGCATGCCATCGAGGCCGGCAACGCCGGCGATGAGCACTTCACCGCGATCGGGAACGACTGGGACGTCGAGGAGCGCACCCGGGCCGAGCTGGACCGGCTCGGCCTCACCGACGTCACGCTCACCCAGCAGCTGCGGACCCTCAGCGGGGGCCAGGTGGTCTCCCTCGGTCTGGCCGCGCAGCTGCTCAAGCGGCCGGACGTGCTGCTGCTCGACGAACCGACCAACAACCTCGACATCGACGCCCGGCACCGGCTCTACGGAGTGCTGGAGCACTTCACCGGCTGCCTGCTGCTGGTCAGCCACGACCGGGCGTTGCTGGACCGGATGGAACGGATCGTCGAACTCGACCGGGGCGAGATCCGCTCCTACGGCGGCAACTTCACCGCGTACGAGGAGGCGGTGCGCGCCGGGCAGGAGGTCGCCGAGAAGAACCTCCGCAACGCCGCCCAGGAGGTCAAGCGGGAGAAGCGGGAGATGCAGCAGGCCCGCGAGCGGGCCGAGCGCCGGGCCGGCAACGCGTCCCGGAACCTGAAGAGCGCCGGTCTGCCGAAGATCGTCGCCGGTGCGATGAAGCGCGGCGCCCAGGAGTCGGCGGGCAAGGCACGCGAGACGCACGCCGCGCGGGTCAGCGAGGCCAAGGCCCGGCTCGACGAGGCGGGCCGCGCCCTGCGCGAGGAACAGAAGATCACGCTGGACCTGCCCGGGACCAACGTCCCGGCCGGGCGCACGGTCTTCCTCGGCGAACGGATGCAGGTCCGCTACGGCGACCGCGCCCTCTTCGCCGGCGACGGCCTCGACCTGACCATCCGGGGGCCCGAGCGGATCGCGCTGACCGGCCCCAACGGCGCCGGCAAGTCGAGCCTGCTGCGCCTGATCACCGGTGACCTGGAGCCGGAGGGCGGCTACACCAGGCGGGCCGAGGGCCGGGTCGCCTGCCTGTCCCAGCGACTGGACCTGCTGGATCCGGACCGTACCGTGGCCGAGAACCTGGCCGCGTCCGCTCCGGACCTGCCCGAGGCACAGCGGATGAACCTGCTCGCCCGCTTCCTGTTCCGTGGCGCCCGGATGCACCTCCGGGTCGGGGTGCTCTCCGGCGGGGAGCGGCTGCGCGCCACCCTGGCCTGCGTCCTGTGCGCCGAACCGGCGCCCCAACTGCTGCTGCTCGACGAGCCGACGAACAACCTGGACCTGGTCAGCGTCGGCCAGTTGGAGAGCGCACTCAACGCGTACCAGGGCGCGTTCGTGGTGGTCAGCCACGACGAACGGTTCCTGGAGGACATCAGGGTGGACCGCTGGCTGCGGCTCGCCGACGGCCGGCTGCTGGAGACGGGGGCGCCCGACCGCGACTGAGGCGTGGGGCGGCCGTACGCCGGACCGGGAGGATCCCCGGGCAGCCCGTTCGCCGGGTTGCGGTTCCGCTTCGAGGGAGTACGACGACACCACATCCGCCGGCTGCGTATCGCCCCCTGACCACGGGGCCGGGCAGCCCTGACGCGGACGGGCCGGAGCCGCGCCCGGCTCCGGCCCGTGTCGCGGGTGGTGGTTACGGGACGGGGTACTCCGCGACGTAGACCGGCACGCCGATCCGGGTCGTGTCGGCCGCCGCGCCCAGGCCGTTGACCACGTGGTCGATCGTGCCGGCGCTGAGGTTGACGGTCATGATGTGGTGCAGCTTCACGCCCGGCGTCACCGGGACCTCGAAGCCGTTCTCGGTGTGGATCGACGGGTTGTTCTGGTTGAAGACGTACACGCCACCGCCGTGGAGGGTGTGGTGCTTCACCCGGTCGCCGACCTTGTAGCCGGCCCAGCCCTCGACGTCGCCGTTCATCCAGTCGGCCTGGGTCGGCGGGTCGTACGGCAGCTCGTTCTGGTACAGGATCGTCGTGCCGTGCTCGCCGTTCCAGACGGTGTTGTACCGCTGGAAGTGCTCGACGAAGAGCCCGGTGGCGGTCACGTGGTCGCCGTTGATGACCGCGCCGTACCGGCCGGTGTTGGTCCGCCACCGCTGGGTGTCGCCGTTGACGCCCTCGGTGAAGCCCTCGACGCCGTGGTCGCCGCGCCACACCCAGGTGTGGTCGATGAGGACGTGGTCGCTGTTCACCTCGAGTGCGATGTTCGTCCGGCCGATGTGCGGCCCGCCGACCCGGAAGTAGACGTCGGAGAGCGTGATCGGGTTCCACGGCGTGCTGTGGTTGCGGCCGTGCCTGTCGCCCACCCGCAGCAGTACCGGCGACTCGGTCGGGCCGGCGTCGATCGTGACCCCGGCGACGACCACGCCGGGGACGCCGGCGACGTCCAGCGGGACGGACCCGTTCACCGCGGTGAGGGTGGCGTGCCCGAGGCCGAGGACCACCGTGTCCGGCCGCCTGACCTGGATGCTGCGGGCGATGTCGTACACGCCGGGGGTGAGCAGCAGGTGCTTGCCGCGCGCGAGCTGGCTGTTGATGACCCGGACCGGGTCGGACGGCTTGGCGATGAAGAAGTCCTCGATCGGGATGCTCCGGCCCGGCGTGCTGCCGTCGGCCCAGGAGACGCCCCGGCTGTCGCGCCGCACGGCGGGCACCCGGACCTGGTACCGGCCCTTGCCGTCGACGAAGAGGTAGGGCTTCTCCCGGCTCAGCGGAGTGGTGGCCAGCGTGGTGTACGGCGGGTCGGGGAAGCCGGCGTCGTCCGGGGCGCCGACGACGCCGGTGAAGACCTGGTTCCACACGGCGTTGGACCAGCCGGCCACCTCGCTGTTGCGGGTCAGCCACTGCTGCTGTGAGCCGTTGGTGGTGGCGGGCAGCCGCGAGTCGGCGATGAAGCCGCCGCTGGCGTACTGCGGGCCCGCGGTGCAGTAGTCCATCAGCGACAGGTTGCCGCCGTCGATGTCGAGGCGGCGCATCGACACCGCCTGGGACACGGCCCAGAAGTTCGCCGACGACCGGCAGCCGTCCTGGCCGGCGGCGTCGATGTGGATGGACAGGTTGGACAGGGTGCGCCAGAAGTTGACCAGCGCGAGGCAGTTGGCGGTGCCGCCGGCCTCCAGGCAGCGGTTGTAGACCTCGACCTTGCCGTTGATGTCGACGTCGGTGGGCGCGGCGCCCAGGCCGGAGACCTCCGTGTAGTAGCCGACCCGGACCTGCAACGGCTGCTCGGCCGTGCCGTAGCTGCCCGGCTTGAACAGGTAGGCGTGCCGCGCGGTGCCCATCTCGTTGTCGACCTGCCGGGTGTGCGCGGCGTCCAGCGTCGCCTGGATCTCGCCGACCGGCATGCCCGGGTCGAAGATCGTGACGTTGGGCCCGAAGTCCGGCGTGCCGGGCCGGCCCGGGCCGGCGGTGGCGGCGGTGCCCGTCATGGTGGCGGTCGTCGCCAGCACGAGCCCGAGCAGCAGCGCCCGGCCGCCCAGTCGCCGCCGCACGCCACGGGGATGCGTCGTCATACGGTTCGTCCTCTCCGCTGGCCCGGCACCTGCGCCGGGCGCAGCGACGTGGGGTGGGGTAGGAGACCTGCCAGTCGGACGGGCGGAGCAGCACCTTTGTGAGAGCGCTCTCTCGCTCGTCCTACTTGTATCACGTCGTGAAAGAAGGGAGTGGCTTGTTTCTACCCTGTGAACCCGCTCGCCCGCTACCGGCGCGAGCGACGATTTTTCCGTGCCGGCCGGTCTCGGCGCGCACGGGCGCGGGGGTGACGACGCTGCGCGTCGCCACCCCCGCGGTTGTCGGATCTCAGGAGGCGGTGCAGGACCGGACCTGGGGGCGGGTCCAGTTGCCGTTGGCCATGGTGGTGAAGCCGAAGACGTTGCCGCTGCCGTTCGACCTCATGGTCATGACGTTGCCGCTGGTGTCCCAACTCGGGGTGCCGTTCCAGGTCGACGAGATCTTCTGCGGCGGGGTCACGGCGACGACGACGGTCCAGTTGCTGGCGCCGCTGACGCTGACCTCGCTGTTGAACCGGTCGCTCCATCGGGTGCCGTCGCGGAGGGTGGCGGTGCAGCTGCCGCCGCCGGGCGGCGGGGTGGTCGGCCCGGTGGTCGGTGGGTTGGTGGGCGGGGTGGTGCCGCCGTTGAGGGCGGCGAGGACGGCGTCGTACGCGGGCTTCTTGGCGCCGCTGCTGGTGAACAGCAGCGGGTTCTGGTCGGCCCGCCAGGAGTCGCTGTCCCGGATGCCCCAGACGGTGATGCCGGTGCACCGGGAGACGGCCAGGCAGTCGTTGACCACGTTGCGGTACGTGTCGGCCGGGGCGTTCTGGATGTCCAGCTCGGTGATCTGCACGTCGACGCCGAGCGCCGCGAAGCTGGACAGCGTGGTGCGGTAGTTGCTCGGGTACGGCGAGCCGCTGTTGAAGTGGGACTGGAGGCCGACGCAGTCGATGGGCACGCCGCGCTGCTTGAAGTCGCGGACCATGGTGTAGACGGCCTGGGTCTTGGCGTGCGTCCAGTTGTCGGTGTTGTAGTCGTTGTAGCAGAGCTTGGCGCCGGGGTCGGCGGCGCGGGCGGCCCGGAACGCGGCCTCGATCCAGTCGTTGCCGGTGCGCTGCAGGTTGGAGTCGCGCCGGGCGCCGGTGCTGCCGTCGGCGAACGCCTCGTTCACCACGTCCCAGGCCACGACCTGGCCCCGGAAGTGGGTGGCCACCTGGGTGACGTGGTTGAGCATCGCCTGCCGCAGCGCGCTGCCGCTCATGTTCTGCATCCAGCCGGGCTGCTGGGAGTGCCAGGCCAGGGTGTGGCCGCGCACGCTCATCCCGCGGCTGCGGGCGTGGCTGACGATCCGGTCCGCGTTGGTGTACGTGAACTGGCCCTGCTGCGGCTCGGTGGCGTCGATCTTCATTTCGTTCTCGGGCGTCACCGAGTTGAACTCGCGGTTCAGGATCGTGGTGTAGGCGCTGTCGCTGAGCTTGTTGGCGGCCACGGCGGTGCCGAAGTACCGGCCCCGCTCCGCCGCGGACGCGCCCAGCGTGGTGCCGGCGCTGGCCGAGACGGGCAGGACCACGGCGCCGGCCGCGGCGAGGAGGCCGACGGCGGCGAGGACGAGGGCGCCCCGCGTCCGGGAGGTCGATTTCGGACGGTTGCCCCGCTGGCAGCTGTCGATCATTTTCTGCCCCTTCTGTCGGGAGGTCGGACCGGGCTGGTCGGGCGCCGGCCGGGGGTGGTGGGCGGTGCGGCGGGTCGAAGCCGGCCAGCTGGAGGCGCCTGCGGAAGCAGCTTCCGGTATCGACTCAGGTAGATGTGGAGTATTGCAGCGACCTCGAAAGGCGGCAACAATTTCCGGAAAACTAACGAGAGTTCAGCCCGGGCAGGGAACTCTGCTATGGACCGAAACTCCAGGCCAAGGCAATATGTGGCGCGGTCGCTGCCTCGAAGCGATCCACGCTGGAAGTTCACCGAACGGCAGGGGCACCGGATATTCCGGAGCCGCTTCCGCAACAACCGGTGGGTGGGCGGGTGCCGCCGCGGGTCGGCGTCGGCCGGCTCACCGGCGGCTCCCGCCGGGCCGGGGCCGGACCGGTGGCCGGGATTTGCCGGATGGTCAGCCGGTGGCGGCCCGCTCCGTAGAATCGCTGGAGTGCCACAGATCGTGCAGTTGCTGGCCTCGCCGGTGCATCGCTACCTGGGTCGGCCCGCCGACGGTCCGGCGCCGGCCCCGCCCGGCGAACTGGTCGAGGAGATCCAGGTCCGGTCCGGCCTCGGCGTCGTGGGCGACCGGTACTTCGGCAAGCCGGCGCACCGCGAGGCGAGCGTGACCGTGATCGCGCAGGAGTCGCTGCCGCCCGGAGTCGACCTGGTCCAGGTCCGGCGCAACGTCCTCACCGCCGGGATCGCCGTGGACGAGCTGATCGGCGCCGTGCTGGTGCTGGATTCGGGGGCCGGGCCGGTGAGCCTGCGGGTCAACCGCCCGGCGAATCCCTGCGCCTGGATGGACGTCGCCATCGGGCCCGGCGCCTGGAAGGCGCTGCGCCGCAGGGGCGGGGTCCGCTGCACGCCGCTGAACGACGGCACCCTGCGCGTCGGCCCGGTCGACGTGACGGTCAGCCGGTAGCCGACCAGCCTGGCCCGTCTCAGCCACGCGGCGCGGCCGGAAAGAAATCCTCCGGGCGATGTCGAGGACGGCATCGTCGGTGTCGACCGTCGGGTAGAGGCCGGCCCGGCTGCCGGCGGGCCGACGAGACGAAGGAGTGGATCGATGACGAAGGTCACGACCGGGGCCACCATGTCGCTGGACGGCTACATCGCCGACCCGTCGCACGGCGGGTTCGAGTACCTCTTCCAGTGGTACGGCAACGGCGACGTCGAGACGCCCACGGCGAACCCCGAGATGACGTTGCGCACCTCCGCGGCCAGCGCGCGGCACCTGCGCGAGCTGACCGAACGCACGGGCGCCCTGGTCGTCGGCCGGCGGCTGTTCGACATGACCGGCGGCTGGGGCGGCCGGCACCCGATGGACGTGCCCGTGGTCGTCGTCACCCACTCGGTGCCCGACGGGTGGGAGCCGGAGAACGACTCGTTCGTGTTCGTCACCGACGGCATCGAGAGCGCGATCGCCCGGGCGAAGGCCATCGCCGGTGACCGGGAGGTCGGGGTCAACGGCGGCACGATCGCGGCGCAGGTGTTCGCGGCCGGCCTGCTCGACGAGGTCCACGTCGACCTCGTGCCCGTCCTGCTCGGCGACGGCATCCCGCTCTTCGCCGGGTTGCAGATCGCACCCCTCCTGTTGTACGGGCCGACCCGGGTCGTCGAGGGCGACGGCGTCACCCACCTGGCCTACCGGGTACGCCGGGCAGGCTGACCGGGGGTGGCCGGCCCGGCTCCGGGCCGGCCGCCCCGCGTCGACCAGCGCGGGCCGGACCGGCTCGCCGGGCTCCGGCCGGTGACACCGCTAGTGCGGTGTCCACTAACGTTCACCGGGTGTCCGGTGGGTGTTGTGGATCCTCACCCTGATTGGTGAGCGACTCCCCGCCGGGTGGTGGGGCGGGCCTCCGCGGGCCAACTGATCCTCGCGCCGTCCGTGGGCGGCGGGGGTCACGTCGGGACTGGCCGGCGCCGGGGAGGTGCCGGCCGGCTCGACGGTGCGTGACCACCT
>NZ_JBSWCE010000069.1:0-16429 GCF_056780015.1 Micromonospora sp. R311 | reverse complement strand
GGCGGTCCCACCCATCTCCGCCCAGGTCAGAACCAAAATTTCAGCTCTCCAGGTCCCCGAATTACGTCGAACCCGGGTACCCGCACCCCACCCGGCCGATCACCAGTCAGCGATGAGATCTGTGACCTGGTGCGGTGCCATGCGCGGGAGAACCCTGCTGGGGACACGGCCGCATTAATGCGAACTACAGCGGCTGGGCCACCATGTCGACGCGGGCACCAACCGGCGACTCCTCTCCCGACACCGGCTCGGTCCAAAGTGCGGTCTCTCGGCTCCGCCTCGTTGCCCGTGGTCGAGGCAACATCCTCACACGCTTCGTTCGCGCCTGGTCTCCCACATGAACTCGCCGATAATCCGGATCAGCTTCTCCGCCCGCGCGTCATCGCCCATCGCGGCTCCGGAGAGCTTCCCGACCGCCGACTCCACGTCGAACGCGGCGTCAATGATCGACTCCCGCAAGTCCCGTGAGTCGAGGAACTGGTCCTTGGCGTTGTTGTCGATCTGGTCGGCGATCCCAGGCGCTTGCTCGGCCTTGGCCGCGACGGGCTTCACGAATCCCTCAATCTCCTCAGGCCCGAGTTCCCCGCCGAACAGGTCGTTGATGCGCGCGATGACATCGGCCAGGCGTACCAGCTGGGGGTCTTCGTTCACTTTCCCTGATCCCGCTCCAGAGATCGCCGGCAAGGACGCATCAATGGACCCGAGCGTGATCGACGCCTTGCCACCGTCGATCTGCTTGACACGCTTGAGCACAAGATCGGACAGGTCCACCTCGGTGGCGACCCGGTCGACGTTGATCACCCGCACTAGCTGGCGCAGGTACACGCACAGTTTCTCGAGGTCGGTGTCTCCATAGTCGATGACCTGGGACATGAAGTCGTACATCCGCACGAACGTGCCAGCGTCCTTGCGGAACAACTCCAGCCGCTCCCGCTCTGTCCGATCGTCCCGGGAACGCGCCGACTCGTAACGGGCCGCAAAGCGGTCCTTGGCCGGCTTCACCGCGGCCGCCAACTCGGCGTGGGATCCGCCGGAGAACCAGGCAGAGGCGAACTCGTCCACCTCCGACCGCATGTAGATGTCGGCCTCGGCCAGTTTGGCTGCGATCTCGTGCACGATGTTCGGGTCGGTTTCCCGCTCGACCACAGCCTCGGTGTAATACGGCTCAAACGCGGCCTGAATATCGGCCGGTTCATTAACAAAGTCCAGTACGAACGTAGTGTCTTTCCGCTCCCCACCAGGCGTGCGGTAGGTGCGGTTCAGCCTGGACAGGGTCTGCACGGCGTGCACGTCCGGGAGCCTCTTGTCCACGTACATCGCGCACAGCAGCGGCTGGTCGAACCCGGTCTGGAACTTGTCGGCCACTATCATCACCCGGTAGTCCGCCCGACGGAACTCGGCGGCCAGGTCCGACCCCAGTCCTGGGTTCATCGACGATTCTGTCGCGCCCTCGATCGCCAACTCCGGGTCGTTCACGGCCCCGGAGAACGCGACGATCGTCTTCAACGGGTACTTCTTACGCTCGATGTACTTGTCGATCGCCCGCTTGTACCGCACCGCCGCGACCCGTCCGTCAGTCACGACCATCGCCTTCGCGTGTCCTTCCAGCAGGCGCGCCACGTTTGCCAGGAAATGCTCGACGATGATCTCGACCTTCTGCCCGATGTTTGCCTCGGACAGCTTGACGAACCGCATGATGCCGCGCGCCGCAGCCCTCGGGTCCACCAAGTCGGCATCCACGTCATGACCGACGCCGGTACCGGTGAGTGTCTTGATCCCGCCTGCGGCCCGCTGCTCGATCTCGAACGCCGTCTTGTACGTCTGATACCCGCGCAGCACGTCGAGGATGAAGCCCTCCTCGATCGCCTGCCGCATCGTGTACAGGTGGAACGCCCGGGGCAACCCCGTCGGATCTGCCGGGTCTTTACGCCCGAACAACGTCAGCGTCTTCGCCTTCGGCGTCGCCGTAAATGCCAGGTAGGAGACGTTCTGCGGGTTTGCCCGCGCCGAGGTCATCGCAGTGATCTTCGCGTTCAGTACGTCCTCGGCCGAGATCTCTTCGTCCTCGGCAACCTCAACGCCGCCTGCAGTCAGGACCTTGCGCAGATCCGCCGCCGTCGCGCCTGACTGCGAGGTGTGGGCCTCGTCCACGATTACAGCGAAGTGTTTCCCCGCCAAGTCACCGGTCATCAGGTCCATCACGAACGGGAACGTCTGGATCGTGACGATCACGATCAACGACTTCCCGGACAAGGCAGCGGCCAGCGCCTTCGACTTCGATCCGCCCGCCCGCCGCACCTCAGCCGCGTCGATCGTGGTCACCAGGTCCGAGGTGTTGTCGACCTGCCGCACTGCGTCCTGCAGTTGCCGGTCCAGCACCTTCCGGTCGCTGATCACCAGCACCTTGTCGAACATCTTCTCGTTCTCGGCCGTGTGCAGACGTGCCAGGCGGTGCGCCGTCCACGCGATCGTGTTCGTCTTGCCCGACCCTGCTGAGTGCTGCACCAGATACCGCGACCCCGGCCCTTCCGCCCGGACAGCGGCCACGAGGTTGGTGACCGCCTCCCACTGGTGGAACCGCGGGAAGATCAGCACCGACTTCTTCGACGTACGGCCCGTGATCGGATCGGTGTCCTCCTCGCGCCGCAGGAACATCAGCGACCCCAGGATGTTCAGCCACGAGTCACGCTGCAGCACCCGCTCCCACAAGTAGGACGTCGCCGCCCCACCCGGCGCCGGGGGGTTCCCTTTCCCACCATCGGCGGTGCCACGGTTGAACGGCAGAAAGAACGTCTTGGGCCCGGCCAGACGCGTTGTCATCCAGACCTCGTCGTCATCCAGCGCGAAGTGCACCAGGGTCCGCCCGAACGCCAGCAGCGGCTGCCCCTTCGGGTCGCGGTCGTTGCGGTACTGCCCGGCGGCCGACCGTGCCTGCTGCTTGAAGTACGTCTTCAACTCGAGCGTTGCCACCGGCAGGCCGTTCACGAAGAACACCAGGTCGATCCGCCCGCCACCACCCTCGGGCGAGTACGTCACCTGACGCATGACCCGCAGCCGCACCGACGTGTAGTCCGCCACGGTCTTCGGGTTCAGGGACGACGCCGGCGCGAACTGGCACATCCGGAACTTCGCATTGATGTGCGACAGCGGCCGACGCAACACGTTCAGCGTGCCGCCACCGTGCTCCATCTTCGCGTTCAGCCGCTTGACCAGGGTGTCCAGCAGGTGCGCGCGCTGCTTCGCCTCCGACGCTGCGCCCACGGACACGACCTTCGCGAACTCCTCCGGCTGGGTCTCCTCCAGCCAGGCGAACACGTCTTCCGGGAACAACGCACGCTGCCGGTCGTAGCCGTCCGCGGTCGGCGAGTACAACCAGCCGTGTGCGGCCAGGTACTCGGCGATCTCGACCTCGAACGCCTCCTCACGGGTCGCATCCGCCATCTGCCTACGCCCCCTCCCGCGCCTTGCCCGTCGACACGTCGATCCTGCCCGTTACAGCCTCCGTGATCAGAGCGGCACGGCGCTCCCGCGCCAAGGCGATGAACTCTTCCGCCTTTACAATCAGGGCATCAACCCTGACGGCCTGCTCGTCGAGATAGGCAAGAATCGCTAGCTGCTCATCCTCGGGGGGCACTGGCACCTTGAAGTCGGCGAGCAGCGGCCGCCGCAGCGATTCCATCGTTACTTTGTTGTTGCCGGCGAGCGCGACAGGACGCAGGAAGGTTGAGAGGTAGTAGAAGAAGTATCGGGCTCGAACCCCTTTGAAATCCTTGAAGACATAAACCCTTTGGTGCGCCTCGAAGCGGCCGTTTGCATAGTGAAATACCTTCCCTACGCCTCCCTGGCCATCTCCGGGAGTCATGACAGCTTCACCGTCAAATGAGTACTTTCCGATTCGAAGCACTTCACGGCCACGCACGTAGAACGGATACTCGCCATCGTCAGTGGCGTTCCCTGAGTCCTCGCTGCCAGTTGTGATCGTGCACAGGTAGCGGGTGGGCGCCACCCGCCAATGCGCGGGCACCTCGCCGATCCACTCGATTCCTGACGGCCTCATCGGCCTGTTAGGAATGAGACCGCAGACAAGCACGGACCGAATCGTTGCCTCCTGGCGTTCGCGCAGGGTCCCAATCAACTGCTCCTGCTTTGCGATGAGGGCGTCGATCTGGGCCGTCTCTCGGTCTAGAAAGTCCGAGATCTGCCGCTGCTCCTCCACGCAAGGAACGGACACCGCGATGTCGCCCATCTGCTCCCAATAGAGGCGCCATTGAGAGGGCCGAATGCCCGTAGACCGTACTCGGTACTCGCCCACAAGAACGCTCGACCGAAGAAGGTGGTGTGCGAATCGTGGTTGCAGATTACTGCTCCGCGGACGCAGCACCTCATAATCACCACTGACTATGCCGCGGTGCTGAGATATGCCGAGCGAGCCCTGCCATGCCTTCATCCGGTTTACGACGAGGTCACCGGGGCGGACGAGGAGATACCTGTCGAGGTTCTGCGGTGTTACGTTGAAGTTGTCACTCCGGGAGGACTTCGGGATGACTCCATAGTCTCGGTACACCGACAGAACCTCTTCGTCCGGCCGGTTTGCCTCGGCTGAGGGCTGGAACAGCCACTTCAAGCGGACCCGTCCCCAACGCCTCTGAGGAGCTCGAAGGTGGTTCGCCTGCTCACTCACGCCTCGACCTCCTTGAGCATGTCAAGGATCTCCGCGACTATCTTCTCCAGGTCGGCGTCGATCTCCGCCAGTGGGCGCGGCGGCACGTACTGGTAGAAGTGCCGAGTGAAGGGGATTTCGTAGCCGACTTTGGTCTTACTCTCGTCGATCCAGGCGTCGGGGACGTGGGGCTTGACCTCGGCGTCGAAGTACGCTGTGATCGTCTCGTTCTTGGCCCCGTGCACCTTGGGGTGGCCGCCCCAGCCGAACGGCACGATCTCGGTGTCGCGCAGCCCAGGGTCGGGTTCGGGGGAGCCCTTGGAGTCGGCGCAGATGTCGGCGTCCTCGTCGCGCTCACCGAGGGTCTGCCACAGCGCCTTGCGCTGCGCGGTGGTGAGGCGGACGCCGTCGGACCCGAGGTGCTTGCCGAGGTCGCGGAGGAAGTCCTCACGGTTGCGATACAGCTCGGTGCCGAACGTCCGGAGCGAGGCGAGCAGGCCGTCGATCTTGCTCAGCTGTTTGTGCTCGGCCACGGCTTCAATGCGCTCGGGCGTGCAGGTGAAGTTTAGGCGCAGGGGGCGTTCGACGGTGACGGACCAGTAGGCGAAATTGAGGGCGTCGAACACCTTGGAGATATCCGAGGTCGCCATCGTGGTATAGGCCTGCAGGACCTTGGCGCGGTCGGCCTCGCTGATCTCGACGCGCTTGTTGCCCAGCGACTTGCGCATTTTGGTGGCAAATCCGGTGGCGTCGATGAGCTGGACCTTGCCCTTGCGTTCCGGCTGCTTGGTGTTGTCCAGGATCCACAGGTAGGTCGCGATGCCAGTGTTGTAAAACATGTCAGTCGGCAGGGCGACGATCGTGTCGATCAGGTCGTTCTCCAGCAGGTGCCCACGGATGTCGGACGGTCCGGAGCCGGCGCCTCCGTTGAACAGCGGGGACCCGTTCAGGACAATGCCTGCCCGGCCGCCGCGGCCGTGCTCGTCAATGTCACGCATCTTCGACGCGACGTGGAGCAGGAACAGCATCGCGCCGTCGCCGATTGCGGGCAGACCAGGGGTGAAACGGCCGTTGGCGGCCTCGTGCTCCCGGCGGACCTGCTTCTCCGAGGCCTTCCAGTCCTGCCCGAACGGTGGGTTGGACAGGACGAAGTCGAAACCGCGGTCGGCGAACTTGTCCTCGGCCAGGGTGTCACCCAGGCGGACGTTAGCCACGTCCTGCCCCTTCAGGAGCAGGTCGGACTTGCAGATCGCGTAGGAGTGCTTGTTGATCTCCTGGGCAAACAGGCTCAGGTTCGCCTTCGGGTTCATCGCCAACAGGTGCTCCTCGGCGACCGAGAGCATTCCGCCGGTGCCCGCCGTCGGGTCGTAGACGCTGCGGGACACTCCGGGAGCTCGCAGCGCCTCGGGATCCTCGGCAAAGACGAGGTCGACCAGGAGGCGGATCGCATCGCGGGGGGTGTAGAAGTCACCGGCCTGCTCGTTCGAGGCCTCAGCGAACTTGTAGATCAGGTTCTCGAACAAGTCACCCATCGCGGCGTTGTCCACCTTGTCCGGGTGCAGGTCTATCGCTGCGAACTCGCGGGTGACCAGGCCGAGGCGATTGTGCTCGTCGAGCTCCTTGATCTGCGCCTCGAACCCGAAGTTCTTGAAGACGTCGATGTCCGCGCTGAAGCCGTTGACGTAGTCGATCAGGTTCGCCGCGAGGTTGTCCGGGTCCTCGAGCGCCTTCTCCAGTGTGTATGCGGAGGTGTTCCAGAACGAGAGCCCGGGGCTCTCAACGGTGCGGGTGCGGCGGCGCAGCTGGTTCGCGATCCACATCGCACCGTACCTGCCGCCGACTGCCTCCTGGACCACCGCTGTCATGACCTCGCGGTGCGGCTCCATTACGCACTCGAGCCGGCGCAGGATCGTGAACGGCAGGATCACGCTGCCGTACTGGTTCGGCTTGTACGGGCCGCGCAGGATATCGGCGATGCCCCACACGAAGTTGCTGAGCGCGCTCACGTCGTCGGTGCTCCAGGTTGTGGTTTGACGTGTTGCCTGCACGAAAGGTGCGGCGACTCGGGGGCCCAAGCCTACCGACCGGGACCTGGAAGTTGACAAGCCACGAGCGGAGCTGCCGAAGCGTTACAGCACCGACATCCCGATCCGTAGAGCGGATCGACTCGGTCGTCGCCTTGCCTCGCCTGACAAGCAATTCGGGTCAGGATGGACCATCTTGTTGAAGTCGTCGTGGGAACGGACCTCAGTGGGGGCGAGGAAGACGTCGATCAGAAGGCCGCCTGCCTATGACACCCCTGCCATCCCGTGTTAACCGCGAACACCCTGCTGATCGGCCGCCTCGACTGGCGAGGCCGACTCCGCTACACCAGAGAGGGCCGAACCCACCCGCTTCGGCCAGCGCAACGCCGCGAACTAGCCAAGCTCCTGGTGCCGACATACGGGCAGCGCCCCGCCGAGCCGGGTCGCCCACCCCTGGCGCAGCCGCTTTCGGCAAGCTGGTCCGGGCAGCTCGACCGGCCTGAACCGCTGACCTAGGCCCAGGCTCAGCCGACGGTCGCCGCCGAGGCCGACTTCGACACCGCCTCCGAACACCATCGATGGCACCAGCGCATCCACCGCTACCTGCGGGCTCGCCCTGACCCGTCGGTCTATGACGTACCGCTGCTGCTCGGTGATGATGGTGGCTAACTCGGCGACGCGCCATGAGCGGGTACGGGTGCCCCGCACCGCTCGCCATCCACCACGCCGTGATCGACAGACCGTCCCGGCCGAGTAGTGGCCGACCTACGAAGCCCCCGCGCTCCCGTCCGACGAGCGCACGGCTTTTCGTCAGTAGCAGCGTTACATCCCTGAGAGGTCTCGCAGAACCGGTCAGGTCACTGCGCGGATCGGCTACGAGGTGCGAACTCGTAGGCGCCCACACATTTCGCACAGGAGGTCACCGAGTGTCATGACATCGGGGCCGCCATCCTGCGGATCGAGTGAAGATTGGCGATAGGCGCCGACTTCAGCCCTCTCACGTCAACTCAAAGTGGTCATCCGCCTACTCGCCAATGACGCTTACCAGCCAGAGAACTGAGAAATCATTCTTCACGTGACCCGCCCGCCAGTAGTCGATACCGGCCTTCACCACATCCCTGTTGACGTGGCAAGTGCCTTACGGGTTATTCTGCTTGCGACTTCGTAGGCACACCCTGCTGTGGAAGGGAACGTGGGACGTGGCCAAGCAAATCATTCATAAGCTGGTCGATGACCTGGACGGCGGGGACGCTGACGAGACGGTCAAGTTCGCCCTCGAGGGCGTCCAGTACGAGATCGATCTGTCGAGCGCTAACGCCGAGAAACTGCGGGATGCATTCGCCCCGTACATCAGCCACGGCGCGAAGGTGGGCCGGGGCGGCGTAGTCGTGGGCGGCCGGGCCGCCCGAGGCCGGGCCGGCGCCACCACCGACCGTGAGCAGAACAAGGCGATCCGGGCCTGGGCCAAGAAGGCCGGCAAGGAAATCTCCGACCGGGGCCGGATCCCGCAGGAGATCGTCGACGAGTACCACTCGAAGGCAGGCCGCTGACCCGATCCCGCAGCGGCGTGGCTCATGACAGCCCGACACCCATAGCGGGAACTGTTCACACTGTCGGCTGAGCTGCCAGGGCTGCACCCGCCGATACCGGCTTTTCGTGATTTGGCGTCGACGCGTTGGCGGAGAATGTCCCGGTGACATGGGCAGGGAGTGTGGCAATGTTGCACGAACCCCGATAGGGCCATCGGCATCGACGCTGCCGAAGCGAGGCATCTACTCCGTCTGCAGTCGGTGCCTCCCCAAGCTGATCGGTGGTCGTCGGTCCCCCTGCCGTGACCATGGCTGTGGCACTGGCCGTGAAACCGAGAGGCGTGCTGGGTGGAGCTTCTGCAAGCATGTCCTCGTGCGGGTCATGTTGGACACCAATCTTTGGTCCTCCATCGGTGATGAGGGGGTCGCCCGTTCATTCGATGCGCTGATGAGGGCGCGCGGCCTTGAGGTAGTCGTGGCGCCGAGCACCCTTGTGGAGGTCTGTCGGCTTCCGGCGCCCGCGGCCCGCCAACGAATCATCCAGGCCATGGGAACCGGTCCGCGGCGGCGCCTCGCGACGGAGGCGCAGTCAGAGTCTGCGGAGGTTGTCGCGGAAATCCGCCGGGTAAGGCCGCAGTGGTTGCGGCAGATTCCCGACATCGGCCGCGTAGCATCGCTGAATACGTTCTGGACCAAGCGCATATGGCGGCAGGCGCTGCACGACTCGCAGCCGCTGCACGACTACGAGATGCGGCACCGTAGGCAGTCTGATTACCTCGTGCGGGTCCAGCGCAATCAACGCCGCGCCATGCTTGAGATCGACTTCAAGATCCGGCCCCTCACCGCTATGATCGCGACGCCTCTGCCCGAGGCACCCGAGTGGTATCTCGCCGGCTGGTCCGGTGAACCGGTAGAGATGTGGCGGGTCGAGTGCCGCGACGTGTACTGGCACCAACTCATGGTGGTCGGGAGCCGCGCATTCCTGAGCGGCGAGGACTCCACCTTCGCCGACTGGATCGGCGCCTACGTTGACCTGCCCAAGTTGGGTTTCAGCCGGAATGCCTTCACCCACTTCTGGCTCAGCGAGGTCACTATCGACGCAATGCCGCGCAACTGGATTCGGTGGGCCGTTCGCCTCACTCAGTCCACCACCAAGATCACCGGCGGGAACCCGTCCGACGAACAGCACAGCTCCTACTTGCTCGACTGCGATCTCTTCCTGTCCGCGGACACCCGCTATGTGTCAGTCCTCGAACTCGTACGAGCCGAGGCGCCCTTCCCGATTGCCGAGTCACGTCAGGTCAGCGGGGACCGTACGGTGCCTGTGCTTGACCGGATCACTGCGTCGCTGTGAGCGCGGAAAGCAGTGTCAAACTCCCAAGCGCGGCGCATCAGCCTGTCGGGCTCCACTTGATGCGTTACGGAATGCGCTCAGATCGTCCGTTACACATCCGGCTAGACGATCTTGGTTTGTTCCTGCTGTCAGGCTACTGGTGTTCAGTCCCAGAAGTTGAACAGCAGCTCGCCGAGGGTGGTCGGCTTCCAGTAGTTGATCTGGTCGTGTTCGTGGGGGTTGAGAGCGCTCAGGTCGGCCTGTGACAGAGGGGTGCGTAGGTGCTCGACGGTGAGGACCTGGGCGTCGGTCAGGTTGGTGATGGCGGCGGCGAGGTCGCGGTGGTCGACGAACGTGACGGTGGCGTCGCCGCTGGTTCGGGGGCGGGCGAAGGCGATGAGGGGCAGTGCGATGTGCTGCAGCACTGCGATGTGGTGCTGGGCGTGGGTGATGTCGACGGCGTGGAAGTTAGGCGTGACGCTGGCAGGAGTCACGCTGGTGACGGTGGCGTCGATGGCGCGGGCGGCGTGGTGACAGACGGCGGTGAAGGCGCCCAAGTCCGCCTGGTGGCCGGGGCGCGGGTTGAAGCCGGTGGCTCCGGGCGGCAGCTTCATGGTCAGGCTCCGTGGTCGTCGCGGTCGGTGCAGGCTATCCGACGCTGTCGTGGTGGTTCGGGCTTGCGGACCTTCTACCGGGCGATGGGCTTGGTGGTTGTGCGAGGCACTTCCGTGAGGAGCTGGTCGGCGTCTTCGACGGTGAGGGTGCGACCGGCGTGGCCCATGCCGACGTGGATTTTCTGGCCGGCGATGACGAGGGCGCCGCGGCTGCTGACGCGTCGTTCGACGCGTAGTGGGTGAGTTGCCGGGGTGGGTGGGGTCCGGCGGGCGGGCGTCGCGGATGCGGGCCTGCTCTTGTGGGGTGAGCGGGTTGGGCAGGCTGCGCAGCAGGGTCCGGTCGGCGTCGAGGATGTGCAGGACGCCGCGCACCTGCAGATGGCAGGACGGGTGATGCTGCGGGTTAGAGCTTCGACGTCGTTGCGGTCGGTGGCCAGGAGCGAGGGCGTGGTTCTCGTCGCGGGCCGCATCGGAGTGTCAGGCACCCGTCATGTTCTGCTCGTGTCTCCAGTCAAGGTTGGTGGGGCGCCGGCCCGTGGTGACGTATTCCATGTCCGCGGCCCGGGCGGTCGCTGCGGTTACCCGGGCAAGGTCGGCGGGGATCTCCACCAGGCCTGTGTCAGGTGACTCATAGACGGTGATGGGCGTGTCGGGGGTGAGGTCGGCGGCGTAGGTGCCGTCGGGCAGCCAGCGCACCGCCGCACGGTCGGTGTCGACGTCGATATCGATGCGCAGGGCGGGCTGCTCGGCGGTGCCGACCGTGAGCGTTTGCCCGTAGCCGCCGTGCGGCATGATCGCTTGGATCTGCTCGTCGAAGCGGCGGCCGGCCTCCTCGGGGCTGGTCAACTCGTAGGGGTGGCCGTGGTAGTCGCGCAGCAGCAACGTCATTCGGTGATCCTTTCTCCGGTGCCGATGTAGATGCGGTGCCACCAGGTGGCGCCGCCGTCGCGGGTGACTCACACGTTTAGGCGGCTTCCTCGCGGAAGGATGGCCGGCAGTATCTTGTCGCAGGTCCATGGGTAGCTCTGGTCGCGGTCGTTGGTACCGCAGACAGTGTTGTCAATCGCCAGGTCCGACTCGGTGCTGCCCGTGCGGCGCATGCGCGCGGCGGCCTTGGACTCGACGTGGTCGTAAGAGGTGACCGGCGGTCCGCGCAGCGGGTCGTGGTCCAGGTCAGCCGCGAGTGACCGGTCCCCTCCACCGGAGGTGATCTCCTCTCCGTTTGAACACGCCGAGGGTGGGGCGGGTGCTGCCTGCGGGACGCGCCTCCAGGCGCTCGACCGCGGCGCGCACGATGTCCGGCAGCGTGCCGGGTTCAGCGCGTTCCCACTCTGAACCGACCGGCCGGGGGACGTCGTCTGCCTGCGCGGTGGGCGGTCGGCTGATCTCGCCGCCGCCCAGTGTCAGTTTCCCAGGTCACCGACCTGCCGGGCCTGCGCCAGCGCCGCATCGACGTGCTGCCGGGCCTCGGCCCCACGCGTTCGGATCGCCACCAGGCTCTGGCTCACCTGCTTCAGCCGCGACAGCGTGGGACCCGGCTGTCCCTCCCTGCAGCGCCGTGGCGACCAGTCGCTGCGCCTCCTGCACCGCGGCCGCCGCCGCAGCTACGCCACCGTCGGCGGTGCCGAGTGCCGCCACCAGCGGTGTGAGCGCGGAAACCGGAGGCTACCGCCCGGGCGGCAATCTGTTCCACGGCATGTCAACCGCGGCCACGTGCTGCTGCGCCATGTCTACGCCCGCGGCCATGGCCTGAAGATCACCGCTGATCGCGTCGGTCAGTGACACAGAACATCCCCTAGCTTCCACGGCTCACGCGTCTGGAACTGTCGAAGCCTAGAGATGACCCTTGATGCGGCACAACCCGCAACCGTCCCCACACGCACTGCTCCACACGAACCACGGCCGCCCGAGCCAGAGGGGCGCGCAACCCTGGCTCGGTCGGCGGCTACCTGGCGTTGCGGCGGATAGCTAACCTGCGGTCGGCGGCCCCGCCCACCGCCGCTGTGGACAACACCCTCACCGGAAAAGGGGGTCACATCGGGTGGGTCAGTGGCGAACAGCGCGCTGATGACAGACAATCCGTGGTGGTGTCCTTCGATCAAACGTCACAGGACGCAGACGACCGTGCCGAGGATGTCCACGTCCTCAGCCGGGATCACCACGTAGAGCGGGCTTCGTGGCACCAACTCGACCCGGCCGTCACGCGCCCGGCAAACCTTCACGGTCGCCTCTCCGTCGAGCATCGCGGCGACGATGTCGCCGCTGTCGGCGACCGCCTATCGCCGCCCCCGTTGAAGTGCGGCTCGGAAGGCGGCGGCTTCGGACCGCAATAGCGCCGGGACAAGTCGCGGCGACCGGAACGCCGTGCCGATTGTGCTGCGAACAGCCTCCGTGATCGTCCAAGAGGGTCTCGGCATCGTCGGCTCATCGCGGATGCTGAGCGAGGTCGACGGCTGCCACAGCAGCTGCACGAACAGCGAACATGCCCGCAGCGCGAGGGCCGCCGTGGACGGGCTGGGCTCGTTGAGAATGAAGCCGTGAGCGACGTCATGGCGCAGGTTCTGGCCCGTCGGCCCGAGGAGAAGCGTACGGATGAACCGGTCCCAGTCCGGGTCGAAGTCGCGACGAGCCAAGATATCGAGCAGCTGGTCAAGCCCAACGTACTTGCCTTGGGCATTGGTCCGGGCCACGGTGTACGCCGGCTCGTCGAGCAACAACACCAGCGCACGTGCCCCGGCCTCGACCCGGACGGCCGCTGTGTGCAGGCTGCCCTCGTAGTCCCCTGACCAGTAGCGATGAAAGCTGCGAGCCAGAGCGGTCGCCAAGGCAACGTTGCCGGATCCGTTCCCGGCCAGAAACATGGCGAGTTCGGTGACGGGCGGTACCCCGTGCAGTCCGACGATGCGGTCCAGCGCTGCCGACAGTAGTTCGCCGGACAGCGTCATGCGCATCATCTCTGTGCGCGACAACTCGTAGGCGTCCCTGTCCTCCTCGGTTACTGGACGCCATCGGGGCATGTTGTCGGCACCGATCAGCACAACGGAGGCCAACCGGCGAACGACGCTAAGCGAAGCGATGTGGCGGGATGTTCGCTCGTTGGAGGCTAGATCGCCAGATGGCGCTGCCGTCGCGAGCCAGTTCGACATGGACTCACGCCAGTCGACACCGTCGCTGGCACGCCGAACTTCGGCGTCAAGGATCGGACCCGGGATGGTTATCTGGGTAGAAATGCTTCGCAGGCCATGGTCGAGCCTTGCCACGCGTTGCATCTCCCGCACGGCTTCATCCCGAAGGTCGTTCAAGTGGAAGGTCCGCGCGAGTCGCGCCGCCTCCTCTAGGAACCCCATGGCCACCATGGGTTCCCGCCCCACGGCAAGGTCGAGCCGCGTCTTCACCCGCACCCTGTGTGCCGCCTCGCGACGGGAGGGGTCCACGAGGATGAGCAGATCCATGAGCTGATCCACGACATGGTCAAGATCGGTGTGGTGGGCAGCCTCTTCCTCAATCAGGGACAACAGCTGCGCGGTCTCCGCCGGATCAAGAAGGCCACGGTTTGCTGCAAGAAGTGCCAGCGTCGACAGGGCTGAGCCGACCTGTGGTCGCTTCGAGCGTACTCGGGCACCTGCAAAGTTCAGCGCCACGGCCACCGCGCGCTTGGTGATCGCCGCTCCGGTGGCGGCCGCAGCCGCGATACGCGTAAGCGACAGGGCGCGGCCCAAGGAGAGCGTCAACCCGCGGTCGAGCCACCTCGCCTCAACGTCGTCATCGCCAGACGGTCGGATCACGGTCGACGGCGCCATCGCATGGTCCAGGTACGCACCGACCGCCGCAGCGGCGCGGTCAGGTGTGCCCGTCCCACCGCGCAACACCAACATGTCCAAAAGCCTGGCCCGAGCAGCCGGATGCGTGACCTTGCCAGCAAGCCTCTCCCACGTTTCGGCTTCGGCGTCAGCTACAGAGCGGAGACGGGGTGGTGGCAACGCTTCCGTGTGGAAACCGGTCTTCCACCGCAGTTCCACCAATCGGCGCCCGGACCTGGTTTCCTCGGTAAGGAAGAACCCCAGCGCACGAAGGACGGGTTGCGTCGGGGCCGAGTCAGGGTCGATGCCGATTCCACGGGCGAGCGTATAGAACCGGTCCGGCACGCTTGTCCAAGCCGTCGCCGTGGCGAACGCAAGATCAACGAGGTGGGTCAACTCGTCCTCGGTGGGCGGGCGAACCACTGGCTCACTGTCCGGAGCATCCGCGTCCGGGGGTGAAGCATCGCCGTCGGCAGTGTTCAACTCACCGCCGTCCGCCGAGCCGGTCAACTCTTCGACGTCTTCCTCGTTCGCCGGATCGCTTACCGCAGTCACCAGAACATGATCCCGGAATGCGGGAGTCCGTCAAAGACAATTCGCCTTCATCCGCCGCTGGCGAGGAGTCCGCACGCCGAGGCGTCAAACCTGGACGCGAGTTTCGTCGAACTGGCAACGATTCGATTTTCACGCCCCGCGCTCTCGGACGGCGCCGTCCGCGAGTACTTACGTCCCAGATCCAGCCCGGCGCCACCGACCCTGCCCTGGCTGCGGAGCTTACCGCGGTGGTACAGGTCCTGGATTCAGAGAAGGTTGATGAGGTCGCGGTGGCGGGCCGGGCACATCCGATCGTGCGGGCGGACACGTTCGCCCGGTTCAGTCCGGACGGGCCGGACCCGCCACGGCCCACCGACCTCAACCCGCGTCGGGCCGACGGGCACGACAGCTTCCTCGACCAGGTCCTGGTCGCCGATCCGGCCGCGCCCGCCGGTGTCGCGAGGCCGTGCTGAAGGTGGAGCTGCTGACGGGGCACTACCCCCGGGCACAGGTGCCGGCCGACGTGTACGACGACAGCGTCGCGGCTGCCTACTCGCACCCGAACGGGGTGGTGCTGCCCACCCGCTACGCCGCGGCTGAGGAGGTCAACGGGGCGTGGCGACGTTCAGCCGCACGGTGGCCGCCCCGCAGGAAGCTCGCGACGAGATCGCCTTCGCTCTCCGTTACATCGAGCCGCGGATCACGCAGCTCACCGACGACGAGACCGCTGCCTACCAGCAGGCCGCCGACGACCTCGACGGCAGCCGCGCGGACGAGACTTCGGTGCTCGGCCGCCGCTTCCGGGTCACCCGCATCGAGACCCTGCTGCGCTTCTCGCCCGACGGACCCGAAGGACCTCGCCGCTAAGACCCCGACCCGGGCTCGCCGCCAGAGGCGCACCCCGCGCCTGCGTGAACAGGGACTGCGCCGCGAACCGGACACGCCCACGCCTGGTAGCCCGTGACGTGGGCAGAGGCAGGCAGGCGATTCATGCCCTGATTGCGGGTCTGGTATTCGCACCGGATCTGCCGTGTCTCGCCTGGTGGGTGCGTACCGTCGGCGGCATGAGGGTGCTGCTGCGCGGCGGGCCCGGCGACGGGCAGGTCGTCGCCGGTGGCGGTGGCGGGGAGACCGTCGTCTGGCGGGCCTGCCTGTACGAAATCACGCCTGAACGCACCCACCACCGCGACGCCGATCTGCGGATCTACCAGCACCGCCCCGACTGCTGCGAGACCTACGGCCGGGGTGCCGAGGACCTCTGCGAATAACGCATTATCCGCCGACCGGCCACTGACACCGACTCGAACATGCGTACGATCCAGAACTGTGGATGAGGTGGTCCGGCGGTGGTGGAACGGCGTGTGGGGGCGTCTCGCGCGCCGCGACGTATGGCTGGTCCGCCAGACCCGGTGGAAGGTCGTCGCCCGGTCGGGCGACGGTGAGACGGGCAAGGTGCTGCGCTGGGAGTTCGACTCGCAGGCCGATGCCCAAGACATGATTGACCGCCTGCTACGGGCGAACTCGCCCGGCTCGTGGCGGGAACTGACGCCGCGCGAGCGAGCCTCCCGGAGCGGCACGTGAGGATGGGGCCGTCGGCTGACCCCGCAGCTTGCAGCCCTTTGTGCCGGGTGCGGCCAATGGAGAGGATCGAGCTGTGCCCCGCTTTGGGGGCGAGCCAGCGAGGCGATGGCCCGCGCGTTGGCCACCGGTCCCGGCGGCAAGGTGGAGAGCCCGAGGGCGACTTCCTTGCACCCCGTCTGCGTGGACACTTCGGGGAGAGGTGTTCGGCCCGCTAGGTTTGCGGTAATCTGCCCAACCGTTGCCCGGGATGTTGAGGCAGACTTCGCGGAGGGGCCCCCACGGCCCCGGCGTTGTTCGGGTGTGTCCGGTTTGATCATGGTTTGTTAGATGCCGTAGGTGGCGAAGACGTCGCGG
>NZ_JBSWCE010000068.1:0-16760 GCF_056780015.1 Micromonospora sp. R311 | reverse complement strand
CAACAAGACCGGCGCACCCGTCACCCGGTCACTGATCGCCTACGACCACTGACCGGGATTCGGAACTACTCGTCTAGTACTCCAGCCGTAGATCATGATCTTCCTGTCTGATTCGCGGCTTGCCTCCGGTGATGGCTGGCCTGGGCTCGGGCCGTGGCGACGCCGCCAGGCGGACCAGGCGAGCCAGTGGGCCGCACCGTGTATCAGCTGGACGACCAGCATCGTGAACAGGCGCTGGATCTCGTTGCAGGTGAGCGCGACGGGCCCGTCCGGGGCGGGACGGTGGGCGGGTTCGTCGACGCGGACGACGGCGAGGAAGGCGTGGGCGAGCATGGCTAGGGTGATCCAGCGAGACCACGAGGTGAAGCGGCGGAGTTGGTGCGTTACGGCGGACCAGCAGCCGGTGGCTGCCTGGCCGGGGCTCGGCCAGGTCGATGACGGCCCAGTCGTAGCAGCGGTGCCCCTTGGCGCCGGCCCCGGCCAACAGCTTCTGCCAGGCCCGCTTGGGCACCACAAGATCTTCAGTCTTGACACACCGATGATCAGCGGGTACTCGGGGCGATCGTCCGCGGTACGTCCGACGTGCCGCCTCGCGCGTCGTGCTATCGAGTTCGCATCCGCCACATGCTTCCTGCGTGAGCGATGAGTTTGGGCGGCGGATCGGGTCTGCCCTGGCATGACTCGAATCATCGCTGACATCTCGGTCTCTCTCGACGGCTTCGTCACCGGGCCCGACCCCAGCCCGGACAACGGTCTGGGAACCGGCGGCGAGGCCCTGCACACGTGGGCGTTTTCCGACGACCCCGACGACCGCCAGATCCTGCGCGAGGGGACCGTCCGCTCGGGCGCCGTCATCCTCGGCCGCCACCTCTTCGACGTGGTCGACGGGCCGAAAGGCTGGGACGACACGTCCGGCTACGGCGCCAGCGAGGTCGGCAAGCCCGCGTTCGTCGTCGTGACGAGTTCGCCGCCAGAGTCGGTGCGGACAACCAACCTCGACTGGACGTTCGTCACCACCGGTCTGTCCGACGCCGTCACCGCCGCGCGCGAGCGAGCCGAGGCGGCGTCGTCGGACAGCGGCAAGGACCTCGACGTCATCCTCATGGGCGGCGGCGCCACGATCGGCTCGGCGCTCGACGCCGGGCTGGTCGACGCGCTGACGCTGCACCTCGCGCCCATCGTGCTGGGCGCCGGGACACCACTGTTCACCGGCGCAGCGCCGCGTACGCTGGTGCAGCGGAGCGTGATCTCGACATCGACCGCGACGCACCTGACCTACGACGTCTCCCGGTGATCCGATGACCACTGTTCACGCCAATGAGATCGCCTTGGGCATCGAGTCGTTCGGTGACGACGACGCGCCACTCGTCCTGCTCGCGGGTGGGACGACGATGCTCTCCTGGCCCGACGCGCTGTGCGAGCGCCTCGCCGCCGGCGGGCGCCGTGTGGTGCGCTACGACCTGCGCGACAGCGGGGAGTCGACAACGACGGATCCGGAGGCGCCCGCCTACACCCTGCGCGGCCTCGCCGCCGACGCGGCGGCCCTTGCTGACACGCTCGGCGGGGGGCCCGCGCACCTCGCGGGGATCGGCGTCGGCGGGATGGTCGCCCAGGTGGCCGTGCTCGACCATCCGGGCGCGTTCTCGGCGCTCACCCTGGTCGGCACCCGCGCGGTTGCCCCTGGCCCGCCCGACGATGACCTCCCCGACCATGACCAGGCGACGATGAGCCGGCTGTTCGCGCGTCCGATGCCCGATTGGACCGACCGCGAGGCGGTAGCGGCGTTCGCCGCCGCCGGCGCGGAGATCCTCGGCGACGACCCCGTGGCCGCGCGCGCAATCGCCGCGCGCATCTGGGACCGCACGCCCGGCACCGCACCACCGGTCCAGATGGCCAACCAGATGGGCATGGTGTTTTCCAGGCTCGACTGCACACCGCGCTGGCGTGAGCGCCTGCCCGAGATCGAGGTACCCACGCTCGTCGTCCACGGCCGCCGCGACCGGTTCTTCCCCGTCAGCAACGGCGAGGCGATCGCGCACGAGATCCCCGGGGCACGGCTGCTCGTCCTCAAGGAGGCTGCCACTGCGATCCCCGATGCGGCGGTCGGCGAGGTCACCGAGGCGATGCTCACGCTCGGATAGCGGACGGCGGGTGGCGCGCGGTTCTGGCCTCCACGCAGCGGTGGACGTCGGAGGCTCGATCCGTCGCGCGCCCGCGATCGGCACGATTCCAACCCGAGGTTGTCCAGGATGCTTCTCTCGATCCGGTGGGTGGAGGGCTATCGCTCGTCGGGCCGTAGCAGTTCGAGACTTGCCAGGGCGCGCGCAGTTGTTCGCTAGCCCACTGCCGCTGCTCGGCGCTGGGCTTCGTGCCGACCGTGCGGATCGTCAAGACTCGTCGTAGCGGCCGGTGGGGCGATGTGTCGGTGTGCCTGGAGACGCTCGCGGGGCTGGTGTAGGTAGTCGCAGCCGGCGAGATACGGCGTGAGAGCTGAGGCGGCAGGCGGCAGGCGGCAGAAGGAGCGATCACGCTCGGGACCCCTCCGACAGCAGCCGCCGCGTGCCGAAGACGCTCTTGGCTGTCGATCATCCAATCGATGACCTCAGGCCAGGTCTGCTGATCAGCGATCTTCGGGCCATTCAGCCGGGCTTCGATGCGGCAGCCCTTGTTGTTCGGCAGGTCATCGAAAATCAACTCGCCGTCGAAAGCCGCCACGATTCAGCCTTGCGGTTGCTGAGCACCTGCCACCGGGCCAGGTTGACTGCCGGATCAGGCGTGCTGATGTTACGCATTAGCCCGGCGGAGGCGTTCGGCTGCCTGCGCCCGCAGCGCATCGCCGCCCGCCGGGGTGCCACCGCACAGTGCCATCTCCCGGGCGTTGTACGCAGCCATCCACAAGCTCGCCGCCCACGCGATCTCCAGCTCCACGCCCGTGAACAAGGACCCTCGAATGTCTTGATAAGCCACCAGGAACGCCTCGGAGCTTTCGATCGGCGCCAGCGTGGGTGGCCCGGCACTGGCGAACGACCCGCTCGCCGCTCCCACCAGCGCTGCCTCCGGTTGCCACGCCAGGCTGTCCCAGTCGTGCACCGCCCACACCCGCAAACCCTGCCACCGCAGGTTCTGCGCCTCGAAGTCGGCGTGGCCGAGCACGCACGGCAAGCCGGCGGCCAGCAGCCGCCTCCGGGCCCGCTCAGCCGTCTGGACAATGTGCTCGGACACGACACTCTGGTCCCGGCTGTCGAGAAAGTCGATCGCCGGCCACACCCCAGAATCGGTGTGGTCCCAGCGCACCCAGGGCGGATTCGGCAGCGGCGGCGCGACAGCAACGCCGGCAAGCGCGGCCGTCAGCCGGACGAACACCTCTGCGCAGCGCAAGGCCATGTCCGGCGAGTCCCCCCGCAACACCTCGCCGCCGGGCCGGTACTCCTCGGCGTGCACGGCCAGCGCACCGACGCCGACCACCGGCGTGAGCGGCCGGGCACACGGAAACCCGCGCTCGGCCAGCCCGGCCTGCGCCGCGACACACGACCCGGCCCGGCCGTCGTCGGCGCGCGCCTTGACCACGACGTCCCTGCCACCGGCCAACCGCAGACCGAACACCATCGAGACCTGTTGCGACTGGAACAGCACGCCGGCGGGTTCGCCCCCCAGATGGTCAAGACACCAAGCCGGCAACCAGTTCGGCAGCTCGTCCAACGGCACACTCAGGACTGTGCCATAGGCACCGAACGACCGTGGAGACTAGTGCGCAGGTTCTGCTCTCGCGAGCCGGAAACATGCAGGTCACAGCCTCAAGCCGGCCCAGAGAACCCAGAACGTGAGCCAAGTCGGGTCGTAACCCACGCCGTGCGCTGATGCGGTCCCTTCAGGGCGTCGGGTCGGGCGCCGTTTCTGGCGATGATGGCGCGGACCGCTGAGAGCTTCGGACCTCTGCGACCGCGTCGGCAAGGGCTTCCACTCCGTCTGTGATGGCGCGTTCGGTGAGGGTGGCATAGCCGAAGATCAGCCCACCGGGTCCGGCGGGGCTCAGTCGGTACTGGGAGACGCCTTGCACGACCAGTCCGTGCCGGGCGGCGGCGGCCACGACCGCGGCCTCGTCGAGGTCGTGCGGGAGCCAGGTTACGACGTGTTGGCCCGCCGCGACACCGACCGGTTCCAGTTCGGGCAGCCGTGTGCGCAGTGCGGCCAGAAGCACGTCGCGGTGACGGCGGTAGACCGGGCGCATGCGCCGCAGGTGCCGGTCGAATTCGCCGCGGGTGAGGAAGTCGGCGAAGGTCAGTTGATCGATCACGGGAGAGCCGCGGTCGGCCAGCACCTTGGCCGCCGTGATGTCGTCGACAAGGTGTGACGGTGCCAGCAGCCAGCCGAGGCGCAGCCCTGGCGCCAGGGTCTTGCTCGCTGTGCCGCAATACACGACGGTGTCGGGCGCCAGCCCCTGCATGGCGCCGACGGGCGAGCGGTCGTAGCGGTACTCCGCGTCGTAGTCGTCCTCGATCACCACGGCGCGACGACGCTGCGCCCAGCCGATCACCCGGGCCCGGGCGGTGGCCGAGAGGACCCCGCCGGTGGGCCACTGGTGCGAGGGCGTCAGCACGATGGCGTCCGCGTCGGTATGTTCCAGTTCCTCGACGAGAATGCCGTCCGGCCCGACCGGGACGCCGATCACGTCCAGGCCGGCGGCGGCCGCGACGAGGCGGGCGTCGTCGTCCGCGGATGGGTCCTCGACGGCCAGCCGGCGGGCGCCGCGCGCCGCGAGCACCTGGATCAGCAGCGCGACGCCCTGGCCGTAGCCACTGCAGATCACGACGTTTTCCGGGCGGGCCGACGTGCCACGGACGCGGTTGAGGTAGTCGGTCAGGGCTGCGTGCAGTTCGGGCACGCCACGCCCGTCGAGGTAGGCGAAGCGTTCGTTCGGTGTGGTGGTGAGGACCGTTCGCACCGATCGCAGCCAGGCCGCCCGGGGGAACGACGACACGTTGGTGCGGCCGTAGCCGAAGTCGATCCGGGCCGCCGGCCGATCCCCGGCGCGGCGACCCGCTGGCGTCGGAGCCGGCTCGACCGCGACCTGGGTGTAGCCGCCCGCCCGACTGGTGAGGTAGCCCTCGGCGACGAGTTGCTGGTAGGCCTCGACCACGACGCCGCGGGACACTCCAAGATCGGCTGCGATGGTGCGGGTGGGTGGCAGGGAGGTTCCGAGACGCAACCGGCCGGCCCGGATGCTGCCCCGGATCGAGGCGGCTATCTGCCGGTGCAGGGGTTCGGCCGCGGACCGGTCGACATCGATGAGCAGGTCCTCCGCCGTGCTCGAATTGGTCCTGGTTCGGCCCATGCAATCGGACCTTACCCGGTGTACCGATTTCCGTCAGGCTCAGACGTATGACGACAGCGACCAGCCCTCGCTTCGACGGCCGCCTCCTCACCCCGGGCGACCCGGGTTACGACGCGGTCCGCACCGTATGGAACGCCATGATTGACCGCCGCCCGCGGATGATCGTGCGGGCGGCGAGCGTCACCGACGTGGTGACCGCGGTGCGCCTGGCCCGCGAACTCGACCTGGAGATCGGGGTGCGCTGCGGTGGGCACAACGTGGCCGGCCTCGCCGTCCCCGCGAACGGCCTGATGATCGACCTGACTCCGTTGAACGGCGTTCGAGTCGACCCGATCCGGCGGCGCGCCCGGGTCCAGGGCGGCGCGCTGCTCGGCGCACTCGACCGGGCGTCGCAGCCATACGGCCTCGCCACGACCGCGGGTAACGTCTCGCACACCGGGGTCGGTGGCCTGACCCTCGGCGGCGGCATGGGCTGGCTCGCCCGCCAACACGGGTTGGCCTGCGACAACGTCGTCTCCTACACGATGGTCACCGCCGAGGGGGAGGTTGTGACCGCGAGCCGAACCGAGAACCCCGACCTCTACTGGGGACTGCGCGGCGGGGGTGGCAACTTCGGCATCGTCACCGACTTCGACTTCCAACTGCACCACACCGGAACGCAGACCCTGGTCGCCGAGTTCGACTTCCGCGCCGCGGACGCCGTGCCGGTGCTCGAAGGCTGGCGGGACCTCAACGCCGTCGCGCCGCGGCAGGCGACCTTCACCGCCGATGTCCGCGGCACGGCCATTGGCCCTATCGCCACCGTCGGCTTCGTATGGGTCGGCGACCCTGCACGGGGTCACCGCTTGCTGCCGGCGATGCGCGCGCTCGGGCGCCCGGTCGCCGAGCGGGTCACCACGCCGTCGTACCTCGAACTCCAGCAACGCGACGACACCTCTGGCGGCCACGCCTACCGCCGATACTCCAGCGCGCACTACCTGCGGCAGTTCCCCTCCGCGGCGATCGAGGCGTTCCTGCTACGCGGCGCGACAGACCTACACGCCGGCACCCAACTGCCCGGCGTCGGCCTGCAGGCGCACGGCGGCGCCATCGCCGACGTCGCCGACGCCGACGCCGCGTTCAGCCACCGCGGCACCGTGTTCGAGTTCGGCGCCAACTCCCGCTGGACCGACCCAACCGAAGATGACACCCGGATGGCAGCGGCTCGCACTGCCGGAGCCGCGCTCGACCCGTACGCCGACGGTGTCTACGTCAACTCACTCGCCGCCGACGAGGGGCAACGCGGGGTACGCCGCGCATACCCGGCCGCCAAACTCGCCAGGCTCACCGCCCTCAAGACCATCTGGGACCCGCAGAACGTTTTCCACCTCAACCACAACATCCGGCCCAGCCACGCCTGAGCCGACACCGAGAACGCCGACAGATCGAAAGGATGCTCATGACCTCCACCGCCCCCACCGACCGGCTCAGCACGCACGGCCAGCAGCGCCGCCGGCTGCTCCTGCCCGGCCTGGCCGCGGCGGCTGCCGCTGCCGTCACCGTAACGGCCGTCGCGGCCCTCGCGATGGCCGCCGGTGTCGATCTCGAACTCCCCGACGGCGGCGAATCGATTCCCCTGGTCGGCTTCACACAGCTCACGTTCACCTTCAGCCTCGTGGGCATCCTTATCGCCCTGGCGATCCGCCGTTGGGCGTCCGAGCCGTCACGCACCTGGGTCCGCACCGCTGTGGCACTCACCGCGCTGTCGCTCGTACCACCGTTCCTCGTCGACGCCAATCTCGCCACCGAGTGCACGCTCGTGGTCGCACACCTGATCGCCGCCGCAATCGTGATCCCCGTCATCGCCCGTCGGCTGGCCGTCTGACGACCGCTCGCCACCGCATCGTGGCGTGCGGGTGGAGCGAGGCGGGCAGGCCTCCCACCACGCCCGCCCAGGCCAGCCGGCCAGCATCGGGCCGAGCGCACCGACCCGTTCGGTGGTGGCCCGCGGTACCGGTCGACGCCGAAACACATCATCAGCGGCAGCTGCGGATGGCCGTGTTGAGTGACGCCGGCTCGGACCTACGTATAGAGCCGGGCGAGGCTCGTTTCCCCAGGCTCACGGCCTACCTCGATGACAACCCTTGGATCGAGCGTCCGTGGGCACGCGCAGCCAGCTGACCGACCGCGCGCACTCGGCGGCATGAGCGTGCACCGCGCCGTCACTCGCCGCCGAAGGAGCTGAACTGGATGCCGGCCAGCCGCCAGCCGTCGGGGAGCTCGACCCAGGTCTGGCTGACGCGGACCGTCAACGCCATCTCCTGCCCGCGCCAGGCCGATCGACTGCGTTGGATGCACCGGACGATGGCCGCGTGACCGTAAAAACACACCTCGATCTCGCTGCTCGCCAAGCTTGTGTAGGCGAACTCGGCGAACTTGCCGACCCACTGGGCTTTGTCCAGCACGTGGCCCTGCTCACCAATGGATCGGAAGTCGTCGGCCAGCAACGCGTTCAGCGCGTCGGTGTCCGCGTGTAGCTCAGCCTCGTCGAAGGCCAGCTGGAGCTCATGGATGGCTGAGATCACGAGCAGATCTTGCCCGAGCGTGCGTCCCGGTGGAAGGCAACCGTGGAGGATCGATCAACCCGCGCGATCCGGCACGCCGCGAGTATCCGCACATCGGCAGTTCAGGACGCCGCCGACGCTGGCCGCCACCTAACGGGCTGTCGCTGCGGGCGACGGGCCAGCGCGCACGGACGGCGGCGAGATCCGCGCAGGTGACCTCGGGCTCATTGCGCCCCCGGACCTGGCGGGCCGCTCCTGTGCGAGTGATCTACTCGATGGGTGAGCAACCTGCGAGATCTCATCGTCCGCTGGCAGCGCGGCTGGGGCGTGGCTCGCGCGCTGCCCGTCGCCGAAGACGTAGGCGGCGCGTTGCGGGTCCGGTGCATGCAGCCCGGCCGCGACATCGAGTATGTCGCGCTCGACGCCGACGAGGACCTCGCGTCGCTCACCACGCTGGCTGAGCTAGTCGCTGGCGAGGACGCCGTCACATGGCTGACGGTGCCCACCACCGATCCGGCGAGGGCGTCCTCGGCTCTGGTGGCCGCCGGCCTGATCGTGCTCAAGCACTCGGAACTACTGATGACAGCCGATCTTCGCGGGCATCCGCAGAACATGCCCGTGGCACCGTACCGGCTCCTGACCCAGGTCGACTCGCACGGCGGCGACAGCCTGGTCACGGCGACGGTACGGCACGAGTCGGGCGAGGTCGGTGCGCGCGGGACGATGGGACTGGCCGGTACGGATGCGGTCGCAGACCGGATCGAAACCACGCCGGCTCATCGCCGCAAGGGCCTAGCCAGCGCGGTCATGGGTGCACTAGCCCGATGCGCGATCGAAGAAGGCGTCGAACAGGGCATTCTCATCGCCAGCGAGGACGGTCAGCGTCTGTACATGACGCTCGGCTGGCAACCGGTGGCCGATGTACTGATCGCAACGACGCCTGGCAACGCGTACCCGTCCTGAACGGCGCAGAAAGCCGCGGCCCGACCCACGCTCCTCGTCGTCGCCCAGGTGAGCGCGCAATCCAACATCCGATGACAACGGCGCACCGCTTTCGGCACGAGCGGATCGCGGCAGAAGCGTGCACGCGACCTTGCTTGATGGGCGGCCTCGTGGCGACGGTGTCAGCGATCTCGGTGGTATCGATGTCCGGAGCCTGCTCGGCCACCTGACCGGCACACCAGCCGCAGCGCACTACCTCGGCGTTGTACCTGATTCCCAGGTGGCTATTCCGGCACCGGTATTCATCGCAAGGTGAGTGAGGTTTCGGCTTCGAGGTGGGTCAGCTTCTCGGGGTTGCGGACGTAGTAGAGGCCGGTGATGCGGGTGTCCTCGACACGGATCGCCATGACGCCGTCGATCTCGCCGTCTAGGCGTACGAGGAGTGCCGGGTTGCCGTTGACCACGGTCGGTTCACCGGTGAGCGTGCCTTCGACTTTGCCTAGACCGCGGAAGAACAGACGGACCACCTTCTCAGCGCCGATGATCGGCCGCAGCACGGCCTGCTTGACGCCGCCGCCGTCGCCCACCAGGGTCACGTCAGGGGCGAGCACGTCGAGGAGACCCTGCAGGTCCCTGGTTTCGACCGCGCGCTGGAACGCTCCCAGAGCCGCCCGGGTCTCGCTCACGGAGGCCGCCTGGCGGGGGCGGCGAGCATCGACGTGCTGGCGGGCACGGTGCGCGATCTGGTGCACGGCCGCAGGACTCTTGCCGACAGCGGCCGCGATCTCGTCGTAGCTGACACCGAAGGCCTCGCGCAGCACGAAGACGGCGCGCTCGGTCGGCGACAGCGTCTCCAGGACGATCATGAGCCCCATCGACACACTCTCGGCGAGCTCGACGTCCTCGGCCACGTCCGGCGCGGTGAGCAGCGGATCGGGCAGCCAGGGGCCGACGTAGGCCTCCTTGCGGCGTTTCATTGCGCGCAGCCGGTTGAGCGACTGCCGGGTGGTGATCCGGACCAGGTAGGCGCGCTGGTCGCGCACGTGTTCCGTGTCGACCTTGATCCACCGCAGCCAGGTTTCCTGGAGGACGTCTTCGGCGTCGGCCGCCGATCCGAGCATCTCGTATGCGACGGTGAAGAGTAGGTTGCGGTGGGCGACGAAGGTGTCGGTCGCCGGGTCAGTGGCGTGGCTCATGTCTCGACCCTTCTTCTTCGCGGGCGACCCTGGATGCCGAAGGCCTCAATGGTGCATCTACAGCAAGGTCCTGATCCTGGCTGGGCTGGCTGTGCTGCTGACGACGTTCTGGTTCTGGCAGGACCGGCGAGGCCGCGCTCGTGCCCTGATCCAGGGTCTGTCGGGTGCGTTTGGCCGGCGAGCAGCCGATCAGCCCGGCCGAAGCCGCCGGGGCGGCCCGTGCTTCGGGTCACCGGCGCCAACACGGCGCCGCCCCGCCAGCGGCACATCTTCGTCAGCCGGTGAAAGGCTCAAGAGCGAAGCGGCCCCACGCGATGAAGGCTGCAAGCGCAACGTAGCCCAGGTTCACCATGACCAACTTGAACTGACCAAGGCGGACGTGGATGATCGTCGCGCCGACCATGAGCAAAACCCAGCAGACGGCTGTCACCGGCACCATGAACGGTGCGATGTCGAGCGCGGCGGGCAGGATCAGGCCAACCGCGGCTAGGAGTTCGAGGACGCCGATCGTCTTGATGAAGCCGACGCCGGCGTGTCCGGTCCATTCCGCGCCTCTTAGCGTAGTCAGTTTCTGCTTGGGTACGAGCGTCTTGGTGAGGCCGCCGCTTAGGGAGACTGCTGCCAGCAGTCCGGTGGCGATCCAAAGAGCGAGGTTCATGCGGTCTATCCCTGCCTCGTGTAGGTGACTCCGGTGTCTTGGGACCATCCGAAACGGGCGGAGCTCCAATGGACACCTTCGGTGGTTGGTAGCCGTTCGAGCTGGATCGCCGGTGCGTGGCCCCGGGCTGTCCGTTCAGCGGGTCGGCAGTGCCCCGCCACGCTTGGCCCGCAGCAACTCCTGGCGCTTGTCGTCCTTGACCCAGGTGAGCGAGCCGGGCTTGCGTGCCTCGTCCGCCAGATGCTTGACGGTGTGCTTGCAGACGAACTCCTTGAGCTTCGCGCCTGGGCCGCCGCCGATGTACAACCCGTTCGCGGTGTCGTCCTTCGAGGCGAACTGGAAGAGACCGGCGCGCCGCCCCAGGCTGATGCACTGGCCGAAGAACCCCAGGTTGATGGGCGTCGGCTGCTCACCCGCGATCCGGGCCAGCACCGTGTCGGCGGCGTGTGCGCCGATCCTCGTCGCGGCCTGGCAGCTCATCCGGAACGGCAGGTCCGACGGTGCCGCCGAGTCCCCAGCCGCGACGATGCGCACGTCGTCCACGCTCGTCAACGTCTCATCGGTAAGCAGGCGGCCCAGCGCGTCGGTGCTCAGCCCGCTGCGGCCAGCCAGGTCCGGCACGCCGAACCCGGCGGTCCAGATGGTCACCTCGCTCGGCAACTCGCGGCCGCCGCCGAGCCGCACGGCATCGCGAGTCACTGCCGTCACCTTCGCGCCGGGTCCGTCGAGCACGGTCACACCGAGCCTGGTCAACCGCTTGGCAACCGAGCGCCGACCCCGCGCGTGCAGATACGGGCCAAGCACCCCGCCGCAGACCAGGGTCACGGTACGGCCCGCCTCGGCCAACTCGGCGGCGGTCTCGATGCCGGTCGGACCGGCTCCGACAACCGTCACCGGGGCCGTCGCCGGTGCGACGTCGACGACTGACCGCAGCCGCTGCGCCTCCTCCAGGCTGGCAATCGGGTAGGCGAACTCGGCCACTCCGGGCACGTCCGGGTCGGCGCTGCCACTGCCCACCGCATAGATCAGGTAGTCGTAGCCGACCGAGCCGCCGGCCGCCAACGTCACGCTGCGCTCGGCCGCGTCGATCCGGGTCACCGTGTCGACCACCAGCCGGACGCCCTCCGCCAGGACCTCTCGGTAGTCGACGACAGCGTCGTCGGACCCGCCCACCACCTGGTGCAGGCGGATCCGCTCGACGAACGTCCGGCGCGGATTGATCAACGTAACGGCCACATCGTCGCGCTGCATCAGGCGATTGGCCGCCATGACACCGGCGTACCCGCCGCCGATCACGACCACATCAATGTTCCCAGTCATAGTGGCTCCTCGGTTTCCAGGGGTTCAGCCTCAAGACACCGCGTGACCGATCGTTCTAACAGCATGTGAGGCAGACCACTCCACAGGCGTGGGCTCGGCCCGCGGAGGCCTCACGGTCGGAGCCGATGCTCCGGGGATGAACGCACCCGGGGGCGAACACCCCTTCAGGGCAGGTCACTGCCCGCGTCCTCAACCACCCACCCCGGCAACCAGACATCAGAAGAGCTCATCGAGGCCGCACACGCCCGGTGGTGCGCGACCAACGCCGGGAACGGCTCGCGCGGCGAGCAGCGTGTCGGCCGGTGCCGGCTGCGCCGGCGCGCGGCCGTCGAAGAGTTCCTCGGCGAGGCGAGCCCTTCAGGACACAGCCGGACGCCGCCCGGTCAGCCGGTGAAGGATTCGGGGCCGGTCCGGGGTCGCCGGGAAGTGTGCCTGGTCGTGCTTGCAGCCGAGCTGGCCAGTTCCCCGCTCGGGAACGACGTGGAGAGACGGTGTCCAGTGCATTTGTTCTCGGCAAAACTCGCCACCTGCACCACCCGACTGGACCGCTACCGCGCCGCTCTCGACAGCGGCGCCGGGCGCTGGCACGATTCGTGATGGCGCTCAGCGAGGGCCACGCCGTCCACGCCGCCGCCGGCGCGAACCGCGAAGATCTCCACGCCTCCATCGACATCGCCCTGCGAGCCGTCGCGCTCCAGTCTTGATTGCCGTTGCAGCCCTAACGATCTCGTACGCGGATGGATGGCGCCGCAGGTCGTGCCTGCACCCCGGGGCGCCCGTCCGCTGACGCCGACACCTGGCCAGTGACTGCGGGCCTCAGACGCTGCCAACCTGCTCCCACGGCCCAGCGGTCAACCGGGCGCGCTCACAGATGTCGCGCCCTACCAGCGGCTTGAGCGTGCTTTAGCGCCGCGACGTTCCAGGCACATGATCGGACCGGACCTCTACGGTCGGGCGCGCCCGAGGTCCTTCGGCCAGGCTTGACATCGAAAGGAGGCCTCGTGATCACGGCACTCAACCGGCTTGTCGACCTCGTCGAAGAGCACCTCACCGGGGAGTTCGACGTCGACGGGTTGGCCAGGGCGCTCGGCACGACCGAATACCACCTGCGCCGGATGTTCTCGTCGTTGGCCGGCATGCCGCTGTCGGAGTACGTGCGCCGGCGCCGGATGACCGTCGCCGCTGCCGACGTCGTCCGGGGCGAGGACGACCTGCTCGCCATCGCCGTCCGGCACGGATACGGCTCGACCGAGGCGTTCGGACGTGCCTTCCGGGCGGTCCACGGCGCCAACCCCGGTGACGTTCGCCGCGACGGAGGCCCTCTCCGCATCCAACCTCAGCTCAGGTTCCGCCTGAGCGTCGAAGGGAGCACCCCCATGGACACCCGCATCCTCGACCGCCCCGCGTTCCGGCTCGTCGGACACGCAGCCCGCGTTCCGCTGATCCACCAGGGAATCAACCCGCACATCCAGCAGCACATCACCGCACTGCCACCGCAGGAGCATCTGCGGCTTAAGGCCCTCGGCGACACCGAGCCCGCGGGCCTGCTGCAGGTCTGTGACGACCTCGACCCCGACGGCACCGAGGGCAGCGAACTGACCTACCTGCACGGCGTCGCTGTCTCCGGGGACACGCCGGCCCCGAACGACCTCGACGCCATCGAGGTGCCGGTCGGCAGGTGGGCGGTCTTCCGCACCGCCGGACCCCATCCGCAGGCCCTGCAGAGCACCTGGGCCGCGACCGCGACCGAGTGGTTCCCCTCCAACCCGTGGCGCCTGCGGCCGGGGCCCTCGATCGTTGCGGTCCTAGAGCGCGCGAACGACTTCAGCACCGCGACCTGCGAGCTGTGGCTACCCGTCGAACCGACGTGACGGACCCGCGGGAATTTATACAGCAAGGATCCGGCCCAGCCCTTCCCGCCACCCAACTGAGAGCCGGGCCGGTGCCACGACGTGAACGCCAAGCATCGACACGTCCGGACGTAGTCACCCGGGCGTTCACCTTCGTCGCCGGTATCGGGCCGGCCCTGACCTTCGTTCGCGCCCGGTCATGAGCGACCGCGCGCGGACCGCCGCGTGATGCAGTCCGGGGCAGGGCCACCTTGCCTCTTTCCCCGGCCCGGGCCAACCGCGGCGGCTCATAGCAGGACGAACGAGAAGTCCCGGTGAGTTCTGTGGTTTAGCGGAATGCGGATCTTGACGCAGCGAGCGATCTCCCCGCGGCTGATGCCCAGCCCTCTGCGCGATGAACCGTTCGGGGCGAAGGGATACGGGGTCGTCGAAGAATCCCGAAACCTGGACGGGCCAGTGCCTTTCGGGAGGGGACAGGGCGAGCAGTTCCCAGCATGAGTCCCACTCCAGGGCGAACCGGTTGCGCTGGGCGATCAGCGGGTCGAGAAGGACGCGGGCGACTAGAGGAGAGGAGTTGCCCGAGTAGCCCTTTAGAAGGATCGGATCCAGGTACCGCTCCAGGACGCGATGGTGAACGGTGATCCTGCTGGTGCGGTCGCGGGAAACACAGGCGACCAGGAGCCGGATGTCGGGGAGTTTGCCGTTGGCATTGACGCGGAACTTCCCGTCGCCGGTGCTGGCGGGGCCGGAAAGGCAGCGGACGCAGCGGAAGGCGAGCAGGGGAAGGCCCGTGCGCCGAAGGGTCCAGGACGAAATGATATGAGGACGCGTAGACATGATCTCTCTGAAGACCTGACGGAAGGCATGGAAAATGAGCCGACGGCGACGTCGGCGACCGATGCACGGGGAAGGTGTCAGGTCTAAAGAGCAGGCGGCGTCACGCGGGGTGAAGTCCTCTCGTGAGTGGGTCGGAGAAGAAAGATCCAGTTACAAGGTAGGGCGGGGCGGGCTGGCGAGGCCACACAGTTTTGTCCTGGTGCCGAGCACTGAGGGGTGGGGTCGGCGAGAGCTGGACGTCGACCACGCGCCGATCCGCCGCGGCCCCTTCCTGCCGTATTCCGGCCGCCCCCCGTGGGACTTGTTCCTCCCGCTGGCCTCGCCGCGACGGCCAGGCATCCGCGAGTCGAGGGAGTAGCCGACGATCCGGCCGGAATACACGTCCTTGATCGCGCACAGGTACAGCTTGCCCTCGCCGGTGGGGTGTTCGGTGATGTTGGTCAGCCACAGCCGGTTCGGGGCGTCGTCGGTGAACCGGCGTTGCACCAGGTCGTCGTGTCCGAGTCGCTCGCGTTCGGCTACCGCTCGCAGGATCCGCTGTCGAGGTGGAAGTACCTCGCGTTGGCCCAGCGGCAGAGCCGGATGCCGACGACAATGCCGGCGATCGTGACCAAGGCGGGGAGGTACCCGCTGGCGACCTGCACGATCGGGATCGCCGGACAGCCACCCGAGATCGCCCAGCCGGTGCCGAACAGCACCGCGCCGGGGACCACACCGGCATGGATCCGCCCCGGAGTGCGGCGGACGCGCAACACGGCAAATACCACGACGATGATCGCCACGGCGCCGGCGAAGGCCAGGAACATGCGAACATCCTGGAAGGTGAACATGCGGTTCAGCTCGGCATAGTCACCGAACCCGATGTTCGCGACGGTGTAGCCGAGAGCCAGCCCAGCGATGATGTTGGCTACGAGCATCCCGCCCCGCGTACGCATCAGATCACCTTCCACAGCAGGATCGACACGAGGACGCCGGTGCCGAAAAAGACGGCAGTCGCGACAATGCTGACCGGCTGCAGCCGGCCACAGCCATTGAGCCCGTGACCGCTGCTGCACCCTCCGGCGAGACGAGTGCCGAAGCCGACGAGCACACCGCCGACAAACAGCGCGCCGATCATCGCGATCGGTTTGTCGGTCACGATCTGGCCGAAGGCGTCGCCCATGTCGAGGCGGAGCTGGAATCGGCCGTTGGTAACCGCCGCCACCCACCCGCCGACGAAGACCGCCAGGAGCAGGGCGACCTGGCTGACCAAGGGCACCGGGAGCAGGCTCGCCAGAGAGGAGTTCCCCGCCGCTGGCGGCCGCACGTCCTGTCCCGGGGTCCGCGCGTCCCGGTGTGGGGCGGAACGCGCGGCAGGTGCAGCCGAATCGGCGCCGAACTGGTCGGCGGTGGCTGCGGCGATAGCCTCGATGAGGACACGTTCGTCAGCGAACTGGGCGTTCACCCGTTCGACACGGCGTTCGGCGCGCCAGTGCAGCACGCGGTCCCACGCGCCGGAGATCCCGAAGGATCGATCGGTCGTGACGGCGTAGTTGATGGTGGTGAGGGCGAGCCCGGCAGCACCGGCCCACCAGGGCCAGTATTCAGTCATGCGGGACCTGCAATCCATTCTGCGAGTCGGGTCCACCACCGGACCCGTGGAGGCGTCGGTGGGGTCGATGGGGTTCCGCAGGGGTGCGGACCCTGTGTGGGCGACCCGGGGTTGAAGCCTTGAGCGACTGCCGGTAGCGGTTTGGGCTCCCGGGCCGGTACCGGCTCGAACCGCTGCGAGGACCCCGGATCGAGCCGTGACGGAGGCGTCTGGCTTGCCGCGTCCGACCCGTCACCGGCGGGGATGCGCCTCAGATATATCGCGTCGGCTCCATTCGGCAGGAGCGTGATCGGTACGAGCTGGCCCGTCCGGGACAGCTCGTACCGAGCACACGTCCGCCAACCCTCCGCACTGTCGCAGTAGTAGTTACGCCAGTCGCGCAAGCTTGCGTTGAGCAGCGGAAAGAGGGGGCACTGTCAAGCCCCGGGTTTGATGGAGAGTTGGTTAGCTGGTTTTCAGGGGTGCGGTGACCGGGTGGGTCATCGCGTGTA
>NZ_JBSWCE010000067.1:0-18777 GCF_056780015.1 Micromonospora sp. R311 | reverse complement strand
CTGCCTCTCGCGACCCGCCGACCAGCGCATTCCGCCTCGCAGGACCTCCAGGCCCGCCGAATTACGTCGAACCCGGGCCGGTGGTCAGGAAGGTGTGGATCTGTGGCCACCAGGTTTCGATCGTGGTGGCGAGCCGGTGAAGTTCGGTCAGGTCGGAGGCGGCGCAGCGGGCGTAGAAGCGGTGCAGCAGCCGGTGGGCGTGTTCCCGGTTCGGCTGGGTGCGGGCGACCGCGAGCAGGTCGAGCAGGTCTTCTTTCGCGTTCCATGCGGCCAGGATCGGAGCACCGATCGCCGTCGGGAGGGCCTCGAGGGTGTCGACGAGGCCGTCGACGTGCTTGCCGCTCATGCGGGCGGCCGAGCGGGTCAGCCGGTTACGCATCCGCCATTCCGGGTCGCTGCCGCGACCGCGGCGCCCCCGCTGGGTCAAGGTCATGCGGCGGCGGACCTCGGTGACCGCCCGGTTGGCCAGTTGCACGACGTGGAAATGATCGACGACCAGCACCGCGTGCGGTAACACCTGCCGGATCGCGGACTTGAACACGGTGCACATGTCGATCGCCACCGCCTGGACCTGCTCACGCCAGGCCGGCGGGCGAGCGGTCAGCCAGCCGGTCACCGCCGCCGTGGTACGGCCTTCGACCTGCGCGAGCAGCCCCTGACCACCGGACAGATCGCAGAAGCCAACGTGCCAGCGGTCCGCAGTAACGGTCCACGAACCGGCGCGGGCGTCCCAGATCCAGTGCGGCTTGCCGCGGCGAACCTCGTCGATGCCCAGCACCGCGACCGGCTCCGGCTCGGCCGGCAACACCGCGCTCGCGTGGGCGGTGAACGCGGCAGCGACGACCGGCCAGGAGATGCCGTGGTCCCGGGCGGCCTGCACGATCGTGCGACCCGCGTCGGCGACCGCCGCCCCGGCCGCTTGCCGCAGCCGGCTGGTCAGCCGGGCACGGGCCGGGACCTGCGCGACCTGCTCGGTGAACGACTTACGCGGACAGTCTGGCGTCGGGCAGTACCAGCGACGTTTCCGCCAGCGCAACTTCACCGGCCGGCCACCGACCGGCAAATCCCGCGGCCGGGTCGTGGTCCATTGCTTCACCCTCAGCGCACGCTGCCCGCACTGCGGGCAGCATCGTGCCTGCTCACAACCGGTGGACAGGTCCACCACCGGGACACCGGTGGCGTCCAGCTCGACCCGCTCAGCGACCAGACCGTCCAGGCCCAGCAGCCGCGTCGTATCGTTGACCATGCTCGCAGCTCTTCACTTGTGACCATCCGAACTAGACACTCAGATGATCACTGACGGGCTGCGAGCCCCTCACGCTCGGGTCGACTCAGCCGCGAACCCCGCTCAAGTTCGAAGAGCCGCGATCCCAGGGACAGCTGGCGCGGCTGCGGGCCACCTACACCCGCGACCACGGGGTGCGGCACATGATCGCCGCCCTCGACCTGGCCACCGGGCGCCTGCATTACCGCATCCGTGACCGCAAACGCTGGCGCGAGTTCCTCGGCTTTCTCAAGACCCTGCTGTCGCCGCCGCTGGCCCGACCAGCGTCTCTCCCTGATCGTGGACAACTTCTCCCCGCACAAGCACCCCGAGGTCCGTGCCTGGTGTGCGGCCAACCGCGTGGAACTGGTGTTCCTACCGACCTACGCGTCCTGGCTGAACTGGATCGAAGCGGAGTTCGCCGCTGTCCGCTACTTCGCCCTCAACGGCACCGACCACCGCAGCCACGGCGAGCAGGACGCCGCCATCGGCGACTACATCCGCTGGCGCAACCAACGCGCCAAACCGAAAACCGGATTCGCCGCCGGCTCCAAGATCCGCCACCCGGATTACCCGTTCAAGGCTGCATGACGGGGCGCTAGCCGCATACCTGGTCAGCTCAAGATGGCGTCCACTACTTTGATCGCCCGCCATCCGTGCTGGGCGTAGGCGTAGGGAAAGGCGGAGACCTGGACAGCCTGGGCAGCGAGGGTCAGCGGCAGGTTCTGCCAGCCGGGGATTGCCAGCAGCGCAGTGAGGAACTGCCGGGTGGCGAATTCCGGTTTCATCAGGTCGCGTACGGGCCCCCAGCCGGTGCTGGGGCGCTGCTGAAAGAGTCCAACGGAGTCGTGGTCCCAACCGATGGCCTGGTGCGGGTAGTTCTGCGACTCGGGCAGCACGCCGCTTGCGTAGTTGTAGAGGCTGCTCTCCTGCATTGCCGTGGCCACCGCGATCACAAGCGCGCGGCGGGGGACGCCCATCTTCCGGCCGGTCTCCACGATCTTCTTGGCGTTGTCCATCTGAGCCCGGTCCAGCCCCGCGACCGGGGGAATTCGCTTGGGCTTGGGTTTCGACTTCGACGTGGCCTTGGGCTTGGGCTTGAGGGTTGCCGTTGGGGACGGGGAGCTTGCGGGGGCAGGGGCTTCGGTGGCCGGGGCGGCGGACTCGCGGGCCAGTCCGCGGGAGGCGGCGTCGGCGTCGGCCTCGGCCCGCTGAGTGATCTCCGCGCGCTGGTCGGGCACCGGAGACTGGCCGCCGGAGCTGGCGTCGACCTGGGTGAGGGCCGCGAGGCCGAGGCAGCACACCGCTCCGGTGGCGACCGCCACCTTGGTCCGCCTGCGCCGGGCGGCGAGGAAGTTACGCAGGCCGTCGAGGCGGGTACTCAACAGTCTGACATTGCGGAGTCGGGGCTGGAAGGTGACGTGTAGTCGATCGGCTGAGGGGATATCGTCCGAACGGTCAGCCGGCCAGCCGAGTTTGTTCTGGTCGTCGAGGGTGCCGTCGTTACGCATTCGACGAGGCTAGGCAGGATAAGCAGCAGTTACCCAGAGTGATGGAGTGGCGCTGCTCACATTTTCGCCGTTTGCAACCGGAGCCCCCGGGGCGCCCGGGTAGCCCCTGGGAGAACACGCGCGATCAAGTCAAACCTCTCTTTCCCCTGCAGGGGTGCCGGGTGAGGCAGGAACGGGGGGATGCATCGCGCCACCGTCAGATGATCCACTAGCTAATCCTTTCAGGTGATACCAACCTCCGCCTTTCGGAGGCATGGCGGCATCAGATCGGCGTATTAGCCCACTTGATCATCCTCATATGTGGCCGATCCTTACCACCACCTATTCCGGCCATCGGCCCGGCTCCTGTGATCTGTTGCGGGGCCGCCACCTCCCAGGGCAGACCTGCGGCGACACCTGCCACGAGGCTGAGAGCAGCATCGGTCACGGCCCTCTCCGGCCACCGCCGCGCCGGGTTCTGGTGGAGCGCGGCGGAGTGACCGCCGTCCGACGATGCCTGCGGCGGAGTGACCGCCGTCCGACGATGCCTGCGCCGGACTGCGGTAGGTCGGAACGATCCAGCGAAGGTAGGAACAAGCTGATGTTCACGAATACGGTGACAGCGAGCCACGCATACCCGCCGTCCCAGGCGGCGTTCACGGTCGTGACCCTGCCAACGAACACCGCGGTGGGTGGGATGCCGACCAGGCCGAGCAGCGCAACCAGCAGAGCCACAGCGAGCCACGGCCACCCGGCGGCTACGCCCTGCCACTGGGCGAGGTCCCGCCGCGCGAGCAGTGCAGCAGTGACTGCGAACGCGGCGATGTCGGTCACCGTCGCTGAGGTTTATCGCGAGGTCGCTGGGGCCAGCCGCGACGACCGGTACGAGCAGGAAGCCGACCTGGCTGACGGTGAACCAGCCGAGCAGCCGCCTCCGATCGGACCAGTAGGCGGCGAGTTTGCCCGACGCCATGCTCGCTACGCCCGCCGCAGCCACCACGGCTGGCCGCGGTGTAGACGCCAGCACCACGCCCGACGAACCGGTAGACCGCCACAAGCACGCCGATCTTGGCACGGTCGCCAAGAACGTCACCGCGAGGGCGGTGGAGCCTTCGGCCGCATCCGGGACTCAGAAGTGCGCCCGTACCCCGCCGGCCCTAAAGACCTCGTGCATGGTTGTGGGTGCTTGGTGGGATGATCTTCCGGTGGTTCGGTCCACTATGGTGCTTCATCGTCGGGTGACGGGCTTGTCTGTCGAGGTCATCGCCGAACTGGTGGCCGAGCTGGGTCCGGTGTGGCAGGATCGGCAGCAAGCCCGGTTGACCGCCCGGACCGTCGGCGGGCGGTAGGTGCCGGTGCCCGCTACCGGCTGGTCTTCGTTGACCGGCTGCTGGCCACCCTGGTCTGCCTGCGTCACGGCGTGACCCATGATGTGCTGGCGGCGTGGTTCGGGGTGGACCGCTCCACGATCACCCGGGCGGTGGGCGAGATCCGACCGTTGCTGGCCGAGCGGGGCTGCCGGGTGCCCGGCGGCCTGCGGCTGCGCACCCTGGCTGACGTGGTCGCCTACCTGAATCATGTGCGGGCGGCGGCGTTGATGGGCGCCACCGAGATCCGCGTCCGGCGTCCTGCTGCCGGACGCGCCGGACGGCAGCGGTTCGTGTCCGGGAAGTCGCGCACCAACGCGATCAAGACGATGGTCCTCAGCGACAACCAGGGCCGGCTGTTGTTCTGCGGTGCCACCGTGCCCGGCAGCACCGCCGACATCACCCAAGCTCGCCAGGCCGGTCTGACGGACTGGCTGGCCCACACCGGCGGGGTGCGTATCCTCGCCGACGCCGGTTATCAGGGCCTTGGCGCCCAAACCGGCGGCCAGGTGATCACCCCCGACACTGCGGCATCACAAGAAAGCCCTGGAACGCCTTGTCTGGCATCGCCGAACTACGCCAAGCCCAGCGCCGCGAGCACGCCCGCCGCCGGGTACGCGTCGAGCACGCCATCGCCCACCTGAAGAACTGGCGCAGCTTGACCCGCCATCTCGGGCGCCGCGACAGCCTCGACACCACCATCCGGGCTGTCGCCGGTCTACTGTCCGACCATCAACACACCGACCGCGGCGCGAACCCATCGCCGCCATCACCGCCGACCTGCCCCAGCCGGGGGCACTCCCCACGCTGCGGACAACCATGCACGAGGTCGTTGTCGACGGACGTCTCCGCGGCCGTTCCGGTCATACCGGCGCTTCCGCCGCCGGGTGCCAGTCACCGGTCTCCGGCGTGGCTGGGGCCGCCCGTTGCTCCGGCTGCTCCCGGCACGGTCTGTCTTGCCGCAGCCTCTCCCGTCGATGCCGGCTGCGCTGCCTCTGCGGCACGGGCGAGCACCTCGGCTACCGGTAGGCCGGTGCGTCGCGCCACCGTCAGCGCCTCCTGGTACTCCGGCTGCACTGTCACCACGCGGTCGCCGACGTGACCGCGCTTGACGGCGACCGCGCACCCGGCGATGGTCACGGTCACCTCGTCGCGGCGCAGCGCGCGCCGCTCGACGGTCGAGATTCGCACGCCGAGGGTGGTCGTCTCCTCGAAGACGATCCCGCAGAGCAGGTCCACCCGCTCTGCCTCGGTTAGCACGCTGAGCACCTGTCCGGGCCGGCCGTGGTGGGTCAGGGCCGGGGTGCACCAGGCGTCGGCCGCCCCAGCGGCCCGTAGCTGGTGCAGTAGGTCCGGCCAGACGCGGGGGTCCAGGTCGTCGACGGTGGCGTCGACCCGGTGCAGTGCGCTGGTGACCCACTCGGGGCCCGGCCCGGTCGGCGCGTCCCGGCCGACCAGCAGTCGGAGCACGTTCGGGTGTCCGGGCGGGTCGGCGCTGCCGGCGCCGACGCCGGCAGCCGTCGGCACGCAGGAGGGAGCTGGTCCCCATCCGGTGGCCAGCGTGGTAAGCAGCGCCGCGCCGGTGGGCGTGCACAGCTCCCGCTGTGCCGGGTGTTCCCTGATCGGCGCGCCGGCTGCGACCAGCAGTTCCAGTACCGCCGGTGCGGGCACCGGCAGCGGCCCGTGGGCGCTGTGGACGGTGCCCGAGCCCACCGCCACTGGCCCGACGATCCGGGCCTGTGCCCCCAGCAGGTCGAGCTCGTGCAGCGCGAGTGCACAACCCACCACGTCCACGACCGCGTCCAGGGCACCCACCTCGTGGAAGTGGATCCGTTCCACGGGCGCGCCGTGCACCCGCGCCTCGGCGCGGGCCAACCGGTCGAACGTCGCGACGGCGAAGTCGCGTACCGGTGCCGGCAACCCTGCCGTGTTGACGGCCGCGACGATCTCTGCCAGTCCGCGTGAGGTCGCCGCGTCGGGGACCTCCACCACCGCTCGCGCGGCTCGCAGCCCGTGCCGGCGCACCTGCCGCAGCCCGACCCGCATCTCCTCCAATCCGAGCTGGGCGAGGCCGGCGCGCACCCGGTCCAGGTCGGCTCCGGCGTCGAGCAGCGCACCCAGCAGCATGTCACCGGCGGCGCCGTTGCCCGCGTCCACCCATAGCACTCTCACCGTGACGCCTCCCCCGTGCGGTCCGCGGCCCCGGCGGTACGCCGGGCGATCCGGGCCGCGGCGACCCCGGCGCCGAAGCCGTTGTCCACGTTGACGGTGAGCACGCCGGGCGCGCAGCTGTTGAGCGCCGCGAGCCAGGCCACCATGCCGTCGAGGTGCCAGCCGTAGCCGACGCTGGTCGGCACCGCGATCAGCGGGTTGCCGACCAGCCCTCCCAGGACCGACGGCAGGGCGGCCTCCATGCCGGCGACGGCCACCACGACGTCGCAGCCCGCGATCCGGTCCCGCTGGGCGAGTAGCCGGTGCAGGCCGGCCACGCCGACGTCGAGGACCATCTCCGGCGCGGCGCCGAACACCTCGATCGTGGTGGCGCACTCGCGTACCACTGGCAGGTCGGCGGTGCCGGCGGCGACGACTGCCACCCGTCCCCGGGCCTGCGGTGGCGGGCCGAGCACCGCGCACCGGCCGGCCTCATCCAGGCGTACGCCGGGTAGCTCCGCGCGGCACCGGCTGCCGGCCTCGGCGGTCAGCCGGGTCGCCAGCACCGCGCGTTCCGGGTGCGCCCGATGCAACGCGGCCAGCGCCCCGATGACCTGTTCGGGGGTCTTGCCGGCGCCGAACACCACCTCCGGATCGCCGGTGCGGGCGGCGCGGTCGACGTCGAGCTGGGCGAAACCCAGATCGACGGTCGCCGCGCGTGCCTGGCGGGTCACCGGCGACTGCTGCCTCGGGTACGGTCCGGTCATGTGCGGCTCCTGCGGGTCGTCATCGTGGCGGCGGGGCGGCACCGGAAGGTGGGCGAGGGATGCACGATCCAGTGGCGGAACTGGCGGCGCGGCTGGTCGCCGAGGTCGGCAGGTACGGGCGGCCCCTGGTCGCCTTCTCCGGCGGCGTCGACTCGGCAGTCGTGTTGGCCGCGGCGGTGCGCGCCCTCGGCACGGCGGACGTGGCGGCGGTCACTGCGGTCTCGCCCGCGCTGCCGGAGGCGGAGCTCGCCGCCGCCCGCGCCTGGTGCGCCGAGCTGGGCGTGGCGCACCACGCGGTGCCCACCGCCGAGCTGGCGGTGCGCGGCTACCGGGACAACGGCCCCCGGCGCTGCTACTTCTGCAAGGGCACCCTGCTGGACACCGCCACCGAGGTGGCCCACGCGGAGGGCTACACCAGCCTGGTGACCGGCACGAACGCCAGCGACGTGGCCGCCGGCTTCCGCCCCGGCATCCGGGCCGCCGCCGAGCGCGGCGCCCGCACCCCCCTCGCCGACCTCGGCTTGGACAAGGCCGCGGTGCGGCGGGTCGGCCGCCGGTGGCGGGTGCCGATGTGGGACAAGCCGGCCGCCGCCTGCCTGTCCAGCCGCATCGCGTACGGCGTACGCATCACCCCGGCCCGGCTGGCCCGGGTGGAACGCGCCGAGGCTGCCGCCCGGGCGCTGCTCGCCAACCTCGGCGTGCGGGACCTGCGGGTACGGGACCTCGGCGACTCGGTACGGGTGGAGGTCGACGCGTCGCTGGTGGCGGCCGCTCGGAGCCTGTCGGTGCTGGGCGAGGCGGTGCGGGCCGCCGGCTTCGGCGACGCACCGCTGACCGTGGCTCCGTTCCGGTCCGGCTCGATGAACGAGCTGCTGCCCGACCCGGAGCGGTGGCGCCGGGCCTGACCCGGCCGCCTCGCGCGCGGCGGCCAGCGGCGACGCGGACGCGGTCAGCGCGGCTCACCCCACACCCGGTCCCCGCCCCCGCCGGGCACCGGCCGGGTAGCCTCCCAGGTCCGCCGCCAAGACGCCGCCGGCGGGCCGGTCGGCAGCGCCAACTCGCCGCGCGCGGCGGCCCGCAGCGCCCCGTACCAGCCCAGGTCGTCCTCGGCCCACAGCCGGCTCACCGCAGCGGTGAGCCGGGCGTGGAAGGCGCGTGCCCGCTCGTCCGGTTCCGGGTTCAGCGCTGGGCCGTACCGGACCACCACCCGCGGCCGGCCGGGCATCGGCCAGTTGCGCCCGCGCGGCATCGCGGCGTACGTCCCGCGCAGCACCACCGGCACCGCGGGCACGCCCCGGGTGACGCAGAGCTGGGCCGCGCCCATCCGCAACGGGGACATCCAGCCGTCCTCGCTGCGGCTGCCCTCCGGGAACAGCAGCAGGTTCCAGCCCTGCGCGACCAGTTCCGGGGCGAGGCTGCGCAGCCGGCGGGACCGGTAGCGCTCGACCGGGAAGGCGTTGAACACCAGCGCGGTGGCGGCCGCGCGCCAGCGGGCGTCGAAGAAGTAGTCCGCTGCCGCCCCGACGGCGAGGTTGCGCGCGAACCGGTCGGGCAGCGAGCCGATGATCAGCGGGGCGTCCAGGTGGCTGCTGTGGTTGGCCACGAACACCACCGGGCCGGTCAGGTCCCGCAGCAGGTCCCGGCCCTGCACCTCCGGACGGGTCTGGCTCCAGGTCGCCGGCCGCATCAGGACGAGTTGCAGGGCGCGGCGGGTGACCTGCGCGGCGCGGCTGCGCGCCCAGGCGGTAGGGAACTCGCCGGGTGGCTGGGGCAGTTCGTGGCCGACCGCGCTGCGCGGGGTACGGGAGCGGCCCCGCCAGTCCCGCCCGGCGGCCAGCATCCGCGCCTCGTCGATGATGCCCATGCCCGCCTACCGCACGTCGGCCATGGTCAGCGGCGGGGCGTGCAGGTACGTCACAGTGGGGCTGCGGCCGACCGTGTCCCGGGCCATCTCCAGCGCGTCGGCCAGGGTCGAGGCACTGCGGAAACCCATCCGGGCCGTGCTGTGCCGGTCCCCGCCGACGAAGATCACCTCGCCCAGGTGCTCCAGCGCGTGCGCACCCCAATACCACATGTACAGCGGATGCACTCCGTGGTAGGCGTAGCTGTTGCGGTACAGGTGGACGTACCACGGGTCGGTGGCGAAACGCTCTTCGAACTTCGTCTCGATGGCCACCGGGTCGGTCGTCTCGGTGAGCACCTCCTCGAAGAAGTCGATGTAACTCGGGTGGTGCACCGGGTGGAACTCGTTGCGCACCGGGTGGTAGTAGATCGCCACTCCGCCGGGCCGGACGATCGGCTGCCCGCGGTAGAGGTTGAAGAAGTAGCCCAGACCCAGGCTCATCACCAGGATCGGGTTCATCACCGAGTTGACGTTGTACGGGCAGATGTACGGCAGCCCGAAGATCCCGATGTCGGAGGGGCCGTCGACCTCGGTGAGCTGCTGGCGTAGCACATGGCTGACAGTCACCGGGTGGACCTGCGCCGGGTCGCCGGCGGTGACCGAGGTGACCCCGTACGGCGCGGCGGTGCGGTGCCACAGCTGCCGCCGGCGCCGGGCCGGCACCAGGTCGTTGGCCCGCTTCGCGGCGAGGTACGCGGCCTGGTCCCGCAGGGTCCACTCCCACTCGCGCCGGTTGAGGAAGCCCAACTGCGCCGGGAAGGTGTCGTTGTTGAGCGTCGTCTCGATCTGGAAGATCCGCACGTGCTCGCCGAGCACACCGGCCATCCGGTCGTACGAGTGGTGCATCGCCGAGTTCGGCGGGTCGTTGAACGACCGGGAGTGGCGCAGCGTGTGCACGTTGTGGTGGTGACGCAGACTCCGGTAGGAGGCCAGCCCCACGGACACCGACTTCGGCCCGCCACTCATCGCGGTCAGCGTGATGTTGACGTACACGATCAGGTCGCTCTCGGCGGCCCGCCGGTTGATCTCCACAACCTCGCCGTGTCGGGTGGTGCCGACCTCGGTGAGGTTCGCCCGGTCCTCGGCGTCGTGGTTGCGCAGGTGGTGCGGGAAAAACGAGCGGAACACCCGCTCGCCCACCGTACGGCGCAGCTCCGCCGGGGTCATCCGGCGGTGCAGGGCGTTGCCGGCGATGAGCTGCACGTCGTCCACCCCGCGGGCGGCGGCCAGCTCCAGCACCCGCTCGATCACCCGTTGCCGCACGTCCGGGGTGCGCATCGGCGGCAACGGCAGCGACAGGTCGTCGAAGACGATCGTCAGCCGCATCCCCGGGCGCAGCAGTTCGCGCAACGGCTCGCAGCCGAGCGGCGCGTCGAGCGCGGCGCGGATCCGCCCGTCGAGGTCGGGTAGGCCGGGCAGCGATTCCGGCGGGTACACGACCCGGCTGCCCAACGGCAGCCGCTCCAGCCGGAATCCCTCCCCCTCGTGCATCAGCAGCGCGGGCGTGCGCTCGTCGACCTCCAGCACGAACCCGGGCCTCACGGGCCCGGCTCCTGGCCCACCGTCCGACCGGCACCGGCTGCGTCCACCATCGGCACTCCTCTCAGTCCCGGGTCGGGTCGAAAGCGACCTTGACCGTGCCCAACCGTCCCGCCGCCGTGGCGTGCCCGATCGCGTCACGCCACCGCGACAGCGGGTACACCGCGTCGACGTAGTCGCGCAGCGGCGGCGCCCCGGCCAGCTCCAGCGCGTCCGGAAAGTCCCGTCCGCCGGAGGCGTACCCGCCGACGAGTTCCAGCTCCCGGAACCACAACGGGGCGAGGTCCACCGCAGCGTTCGGCATGCCGGACAGCAGCACCGTGCCGCCGGCGCGGACCACCCGCAGGGTGATGTCCAGCCCGCTGCCGCCGGTGCAATCGAAGGCGACGTCCGCCCCGCCGAGCAGGAACTCGGGGCCGCGGTCCGGCCGGGACAGGAAGCCGCCGGTCGCCCGGCGCAGCGCCCGGGTCGCGCGGTCCGCGGCCAGCACCTCCGTGGCGCCCAGCTGGGCCGCGCGGTCCCGCTGGTGCGGGTGCTTGGCGATGACGTAGACCGGGCCCGCCCTGGTGTGCTCGCGCAGGGCCAGCAGGGTGAGCAGGCCGACCGTGCCGGCACCGACCACCACGACGCTCGCACCGTCCGCAATGGCCACCCGTCGTACGGTGTGGATGGCGCACGCGAGCGGCTCGACCAGCAGCGCCTGTTCGGTGTCCAGGCGGTCCGGCACGGGGTGCAGCTGGCTGCGGTGGGCCACCAGCATCCGGCTCCAGCCGCCACCGGTGTCCGCGCAGAAGCCGGTCTGCAACCCGGGCGAGACCTGACCGGCCGCGATGCGGTCGCACCGGTTGTGCCCGCCGCCCGCGCAGGCCCGGCATGGCGGCACGTCGCGGGGCCGGCAGCCGAGCACCGGGTCCAGCACCACCCGGCTGCCCCGGGGCAGCTCCGGCAGGTCGTCGACGGTCACCCCGACCACCTCGTGGCCCGGGGTGAAGGGCATCGACACCAGTGCCGACAGGTACGGCGAGTTGCGTCCGGTGAGCAGCCCCAGGTCCGAGCCGCAGATGCCGGACAGCAGCACCCGCACCCGGGTCCAGTCCGCCGCGGGCGGGCGCGGCTCGGGGCGGGTGAGCAGCCGCAGCGGCGCCAGGTTGGCGGCGAGGAGGCCGGCCGCCCGGCCACCCAGGGCGCTGCCAGAGACGGCCCGCCCGGCCTGGTAGCGGGCCGGCGAGCGGTGGTATTCGAGGGTGAGGATCATCGCACCGTCTCCGTCAGCGCGTCGAGCGCCGGCAGGGTGCCCGCTGCCCACCGGGCCACCGGCCAACCCCGGCTGCGGGCGTACCGGTAGAGCTGCGGATCGGGGTTGACCGCGACCGGCTGGCCGACCGCTTCCAGCAGCGGCCGGTCGGAGTAGCTGTCCCCGTACGCGTAGCAGTGCTCCAGCCGCGCCCCCGCGGTGCGGGCGTACCGCCGCAGCCACGCCGCCCGGGCCTCGCCCACCAGCGGCGGCGCGTCGAGCAGGCCGGAGTAGACGCCGTCGCGCAGGTGCAGCCCGCTGGCCACCACCTCGTCGAACAGCGGCGCGAGCGGGCGGACCAGTACGTCGACCGTGCCGGTGACGAGCACCGTGCGGTGGCCCGCGGCCCGGTGCTCCCGCACCCGCCGGACCGCCTCCGGGTGGGCTCGGCGCAGCAGCGCGTCGCCGAGCCGCTCATCGACGAGCCGGTGCAGCAGCGCCTCGCTCGCCCCGGCATAGCGGCGCAGGAACCGGCGCAGGAACTCACCCCGGTCGCGCCGCTCGGCAGCCAGGTAGCCGGGCAGCCGGCCGACCAGGTCGACGAGCTCGCCCGGCCAGTGCCGGGCCGGCAGGTCGGCCAGCCGGGCCCACAGGTAACCCTCCACGACGTTGGCGGCCACCAGCGTGCCTTCCAGGTCGAACAGGGCGATCACGTCCCGGTCGCCGTTGGCCACGGCGGGCAGCCGGCGGTCGGCGGGCCGGTTGGCCGGCGTACGGCGCAGCGAAGCGGTGATCGCCGGAATGTGCACCCGCCGAAGGTAGTGCGGCCAGTCGATCGCCGCCACGTCGAAGCCGTGCTCGGCGGCCCGCTCGAGCGGCAGCGCACGGTGCAGGGCGAGCAGCCGGTCGTCGGTGTACACCACCTCGGTCTCGGTGTAGACGCCGTACAGGTCGGCGTACCGGCGCAGGAAGTCCAGATCGGCCCGGCGTCGGGTGAGCCGGTCCTGCCAGTCGCGGGTACGGTCGGTGGCGGGGGCGGCCAGCAGGGCGCTCTGCGCGACGCCCAGGGCACGCTCGCCGGCGCGCAGCATCCGGCCCACCCGGCGCGAGCCGGGAAAGTCCCAGGTCGGCACCCGCACGTCACCCCGGTCGCCGTCGGGCATCGGGTGCTCGGTGAAATACTGCCGCACGGTGTCGTACATGTCGCGGAAGGTCAGCGGGTTCCGGGCACCCGACCCGACGTGGTAGTACGCCGGGCTGGCGGCCGGCGGCGGCACGGCGGCCACGGCGAGGATCGCGTTGACCACGATGTCGACCGGCACCAGGTCCAGCACGCCGTCGGGCAGACCGGGGAACTCCGGCAGGATCCCCCGTCCGTACGCCAGGATCAGCGGGTCGGTCATCTTGAGCCCGTCGATCCACCCGGGGCGGGGATGGGCCAGGGCGCTCTCCACGATGGCCGGCCGGACCACCGACAGCGGCAGCGTGTCGCCGACGAGGTCCTCGGCCACCCGCTCGCCGAGCGCCTTGGTGAAGGTGTACACGTCCGGCCAGCCCAGCGTGCGGGCGCGCAACCGGCCGTAGTCGACCAGCCGGTCCCGAACCCACTCGACCCGTGCCCGTTCCGCCGCCGCGGCCGTCGACTGGGGCCCGGACCGGCCGTGCTCCCGGCGAGCCTCGGCCAGCAGCCGGCTGAGCAACTCCGGGCGGCGCGAGTCGCGCTCCACCTCGGCGGGCGCGGCCAGCGCCGCCGCCAGTTCGGTGCGCCAGTCGACCGTGTGCTCGAGGGCCACCTCGGGTACCACGCCCTTGTGCCCGCCGGCGACGTACGCGGTGGAGACGTGCACGACATGCGGCGCCGCCCCGGCGGACCGGACCGCCTCGTACAGCTGCACCGCTCCGGAGACGTTGGTGCGGAACGCCTCGTCCACGGGCGGGCCGAAGGAGACGATGGAGGCGGCGTGCACAACGACGTCGAGGTCGTGCGGAAGGGACAGGGCCGCGTCGGCGTGGCCCAGCGCGGCGTCGACGACCCGGACCCGGCTGGCCACGGCGTCCCGAACAACCTCCTCGCCGACCTGCTCGCGCCAGTGGGCGAAGACGGGCTTGCGCAACAGCCCGGCCAGGCGGTCCGCGGCCGACCGGCTGCCGCGGCCGCGGATTAGCAGACTGACCCGGGTGTCGGGGTAGCTGCACAGCAGTCGTTCCAGTACGGCCTGGCCGAGGAAGCCGGTGCTGCCGGTGAGCAGCACGTGCGCACCGGCCAACGGGGTGGCGGGGGGTACGTCGTCCAACGTCGACTCCCTCGTGCGTCGCCGCAGCGGCTCCAGTTGGGTGGGTGGTGATCGGAACTCAGGCGCCTGTCATGGTAACCCGTGAGGAGCCCCTACACCCGCGTCCACAGGTGAGAGCCGTCCAGGTGCCGGTGCCGGTGCCGAAAGTCCAGCACCGCTGCCTTCTCGGGCATGTCGATCAACGAAGGGTGGTGACTCGGGTCAGGGACGGCCGTACGGCGCTGGTCGTCCGGCATGGTCAACCGGTTCCGCGGACCCCGCGCCGAGCGAGGCGTACAGCTGAAGCAGCCGCTCGGCCAGTCGGGGCCAGTCGTACTCCTGGACCCGCTGTCGCCCGTTGGCCACCAGCCGAGCCCGCAGGTCGGTGTCGACCAGCGCGGCGATCAGCCGGTCGGCCAGGGCCGTCACGTCGCCCGGTGGCGCCACCAGGGCCTCCGCCCCGTCGCGGACGATCGTACGGTAGCCCTCAATGTCGGTGGTCACCACCGCCAGTCCGGCGGCCATCGCCTCCAGCAGCACGATGCCCAGCGCTTCGTACCCGGTGGATGGCGCGCAGAAGACGTCGGCGGTGCGGTAGTAGCGGGGCAGTTCCGCGTCCGGCACATACCCGATCAGCTCGACGTCAGCGAGCCCGCGCCGCCGCACCTGGCGCGCCCACCGGTCACGCTCGCGGGCATCGAACTGGCCGGTGACCAGAAGCCGCGCGCCTGGCAATGCCCGCCGGACCTGCGGCCACGCGTCCAGCAGCACCGGGAAGCCCTTGCGCTGGTCGAGCCGGCCGACGTACAGCACGGTCGGACGGCCGTCGGCCCAACGGGCGACCGGTGCCAGCGCCGAGTCGCTGAACCGGGCGACGTCGACCCCGCCGGGGATGACCTGGTAGTCGGCGGGGAAGTACTGGCTGACCCAGCGGCGAGCGTCGACCGAGACGGCGATGCGGGCGTGCAGTCGGCGCATCGCCCTGTCCAGCGGCCGGCGCAGCAACCGGTACGGAAGGAACTCCGGCCGATACCCGTGAACGGTGCCGACGGTGACCGTCCGCGTGTGGCACGTGGCGGCCAGCGCCACCATCGGCGCCAGCGGTTCGTGGATGTGCACCACGTCGTGGTCGCCGGCCAGTAGTAGCCGGCGCACCCGCCACCAGGCCATCGGCGACAGCGAGACGCGGGCGATGCTGCGGGCGATCGGTACCGCCACCACACTGCGGGACACCACGGCGACCCCAGGACCCAGACCGTCCTCGGTCGAGGCGGTCGTGACTACCGTCACGTGGTGACCCAGCGCCCGCTGATGCCGGGCCAGATTGACCACGTGCTCGCGAACCCCGCCAGGAATGGCATGGTCGTAGGGCTGGACGTGGGCGATCTTCATGGTGCCTCCCACACATTCCGGAACGCCAGCCACTGTCCGGTCCGGGCGGCCACCTGGCGTTCGATCTTCCGCATAACGAGTTGCACGGCACGAGTACATCGTCGGGCTCACGACCCGAGCCGGTCAGGCGCGGGTTGATCCGGGCTTGGCGCATCTGAGGCCGGCGTACGTCCCGCGAGCCGGCCGCAACTAGTATCGGCGCCCTGGTGCGCAGGGCCAGCCGCTCGGCACCGGCGGGGTCCCGAACCCGCCAGGCGACGAACGTGACGGTACTGCCAATGCCGGTGGGCGTCCAGATCGCCGCTTACCATGACGCGGCAGCCGTCGCGCAGCGCACGCAGCAGCCAGCACGGCTCGTCGGTGCGAACCAAGTCCAGGCCGTTGCCGCTGCGCAGCCGCTGGAGCAGGGCGTACTCGCGCCGGTCGGCCATGTTCTGCACCATCAGCAGGACCGGTGCCGAGCCAACAACAGTGGCAACGGCCTGAGCGCCTCAAGGTTGCCGACGTGCCCGAAGCCGAGAATGAGGCGGTACGGGAGTCGGCCACCGCCTCCTCCGGGCGTTCCAAAGCGCCGACGGTGATTTGGGCGCGTACCTCGTCGAGACCCAGTCCCTCGAGGCGGAGCAGCTCGAGGCCCTTCACGCCAGGTTGCGCAACAGCGGCCGGGGGAGGTCAGTGAAGGGTAGATCGGCGGGCAGATGTGCCGCCCGCGCAGATCCTCGGCGACCGGCAACGGGCCGGTGGCCAGGTACCGAAAGACTGACCGCCGATGCAGCGGGACCTCGTAGATATGCCCGCCGAGCGCGATGTCGTCCCGGCTGCGCAGCTCGGCCTTCAGCGGTTCCGATACGGTGGTGTCGAGCAGGACGGCGAGGTAGCCGTCGTTGGATCGGGCGCCGGGCGGTACCAGCAGGACCCGCAGGCCGGGCACATCGGCCAGGGCCGTCCGGTAGCGCCTGGCGGCGGGCGACGAACTGCGGCCGGCGGTAGACCTGCAGCAGTCGGAGCATCGCCTGCACCTCGGTGAGCCGGCAGTTGGCGTCGATCACTTCGGGGTGGTTGCCGCCGCCGCCCTTGCCTTGGTCGCGGATCAGCCGCACGGTGTCGTGCTGCCGTTGGTCGGCGGTGAGTATCAGCCCGCCCTTACCCATGGGGATGATGACTTCGGTGCAGAAGTAAGAGAAGGTGGCGACGAGGCAGAAGGAGCTGCCGGTGAGGCCGTCCAGGCTACTGCCGTGGGCGGCGTCCGCGATGCCCCGGTCCTGGCGCAGCGGGGCCAGTTCCGGTGTGGCCGGGGAGATCAGCCTGCCGATATGGGCGGCCACGATCGACCGGGCGTGGCCGGTGATGCGCCGGGCGATGTCCGCAGGTTCCAGCGTGAGGTCCGTCCCGAAGTCGGTGAAGACCGGACGGGCACTGGCGCGCAGTATCGCGAAGCAGGTGGCGGCAAGGGTGTGTGCAGGCTCGGTCAACTTACTACCGGCCACTTTCACTGCGGATGCGATTGCGTCTAGCGTGGCGGTGGCCAGCGGATCACGGTGCTGCTGGGCGAACTCCTGCTCGAAGCGGGCCACGTACGCGTCGAGGGTCAGGAACTCGCAGGCTGAGAGCAGGAGGCGGAACTGCTCGGTGACCTTCTCGATGTCCGCGGGGGAGAAGGCGTACGCCTGCGCTGCTACCTTCACGTGCATCCTGCCTGTTCGTGTTCTTCGGTATTTCAGACAATCGGTCGGCGAGGCCGTGAACTGCTTCCGCCAAGCCGCCGTGGGAATCAACGAGCCGGGGGATGCGGCGGTTGCGGTTCCGGATGTGCCGGTCGCTGACCGCGACATTGCGCCGTCCAGCCGCCTTTGCTGGCGGCGGAAAGCGCCCGCCCACGTCAGCAGGCGATTCCTGCCGGTGCTCGTCAGCCGGTAGAGTGTCCGTCCCGTCGAGCGTTTCGGGTCCGCCGGCGCAGTGGGCATCGCACACTCATCAAGCCGCGCGGACCGTACCTGGACGACACTCCTCGGGTTGGTGCACAACGGCTACGCCTTGCGGCCGGCGCGAGGGCGGGGCCCTGTGTCCAGACCCGTGTGACGGGCCTGCGCGCGGTCGCGCTGCGTGGCCGACGTGGTGCGGTTCTTCTACGACGAGCGGTACGTGCGACGGCACTCGGCGGTCTCGGGACCGGTGCAGGCTGTTCGGCCGCCGGCCCATCCACATGCTCGACGGCGCAGACCACCGCCACCGCACGGCGATGTCCTGTCCCTGCTCTCCGACCCACACCGCGTCACCGGGGTGGGACGACCAGATAGCCGTGACCTGGAACAGAGCGATCACGACCAGCGGTGACGACAACCGAGCACAGCCGGGGCGGTGGTGAGCCACATTTCGCGTGGAACGTATCTGTCAGCGGCCTGCCTCGGTGTACTGGTCCGGCGCATAGGCCGATCGCCCGGCAGCAGCCCCAATCGCCGCGAGCTGCATGGTGCGGGCGACGGCGTTGTTTACGCTGCTGGCGATACACGAGTGGTGCTCGCTGACCCGGTCCGGACAGTCGCGGTAGCCGGTGCGCGACGGTCGCGGCGGCCCGAAACGAAACCGAACCAGCTTGCGCGAGCGCGTAGGTGACGACGGCGCGGTGCACGTGTCAGCACGACGCCGACCACGTCGACCCGGCGGCACGCCCTGGTCCGCGACCTGAGGCTGGTCCGTCATCTCTGAGGCGCGTCCCGTGGTACGCCAAGAGGACACCCGCCGCCGGGTTTCGGTGACCGCCGGCCCGCCCGTACACCGCGTTCCGCTGGCCGGCCCACCCCGGCGCGCCCGCCGACTGGAGGACGTCGCGCCGAGGTGGCCACCGCGGTGGTTGTCGTCGGAGCCCCCGCCGTGGTGTGGCTGGCCGTGCATGGCGGATGACGCAGGCCGGCATTGCCACTGCCCTGATTGTCGCCCACCTCGGCTTCGAGCTGGTGTTGTTCCTGCGTCGTCACCCGATGGTGCGAACCACCGTCGTCGGCCAGGCTCCGGCAAGACCGTCAGAGGCTCCGCCACCGCGCCCACCCTGGCGCTGGTCGCCCGGGCTCCGCTGATTGATCAGTGGCGCGAGCGCCCTACCAGCGTGCCAGTCATCGAGAGAGAAGAGTGTCAACGCCAACCGCGCCCGGCTCACCCGCCAGTACAGTCGCCGCCCGAGGACAACACCCGCCGCAGGCGGTGCCGCCACTACCGGAGAAGATCGTGACCCGGGTTACGCGAGCACTACACCGCCGTGCAGAAATTGGCAGCCCAAGGCATGTCCAAGGCCGCGATCGGGCGCAAACTGGGACTGCACCTGGCCCGGGTTCGACGTAATTCGGGGACCTGGAGAGCTGAAATTTTGGTTCTGACCTGGGCGGAGATGGGTGGGACCGCC